>JBGXRX010000001.1:0-5513 GCA_041811795.1 Erysipelothrix sp.
CTCCATCATTAGACGTTGATTTTCTTTGAGAAGCTTGATTAATTCCTCTTCTTCAGGGGTACGATTATCCTTTTCTTTGAAAGAGCCAGAAGCTTGGCTTTGTTTCCCCCATTTATCAAATGCAGAGGCTGTAAGATCATATTCACGTATAATGTCTGCACGTGGTTTTCCACTTTCATAAAGTCGTACTACTTGACTTTTTAATTCTGTCGCTAACGTTCTGCGTACTACTTTTTCGGTCATGGTAGATTCACTCCGTTTCAGGTTCTTTTGTTTCATTCTACTAGACCTTAATTTTACTGTCTAACTTAGTGTAGCCTATTCAATATTCCAACTACTAAAACGAAAAAGGAATAGAACAGCGGGATATATATTTGCTCTAAATAGTTTAAAGTTAAAACTCAACTGATCTATTAATTTGCTTTAATGGCAAATAAAAATATAGAAGAAGGAGGTGATTTTCAATGAGGAAAATAAAATACGGTAAATTTTTACTGCTCCTTATCTTTGCAATGTCTATTGTATATTCTGGAGGTGATGTTGGCAGTTCTAAAGTTGTTCATGCAGATGAAACAACTGAAACAATTGAAACAACTGGAACAACTAAAACAACTAAAACAACTTATAAGGACTTTTATAATTTTGATCAGTTACCAGAAAGTAACATCGACCTAAGTGAGACATTTGAATTAATTAAAGCAGAGAAGGTAATTGGTAGCGGGGAGATAGAAAACTATGGTCCTTCATTAGATCTACCAGATCGCCCTGACGTAGCTATTATTACTCAGGATGAACAATGGCAATTTGGAGGTTTGTGGTATAGAAATCCGATTGATATGGAAAAGGACTTCTCTATGCTCATGTACGTAAATTTAGGTGATAAATGGAATAACGGTAATAATCTCGGTAAACCTTCTAATGGTGAGGGAGGTGGGGACGGAATCACATTTACCATCCAAGGACACACAAATACGAGCGGGGTTGCGCTAGAAAATACAATTGGAGCAAATGGAGCTGGCCTAGGTGCATATAGTAAGGATCCAGATCCTAATGATCCATTTAATGATTATCGAGATAAATTTATTAGTAATGCCCTTGTTTTGGAGTTTGATACTTTCTATAACAATCTTGAAAAATTGACACATGATAATGGAACGCCCAACTTTGGTAATGGTATAATTGACAACGTTAATCACGGTGCTAAATTCTATGGTCATATTGATTTAACGAAAACACCAGGCGTTGATCAAGGTCAATTTTACAAGCAACATGATACCTCTGAACTTTATTTTAGGTCGCCAGATGATGAGGGAAATCAAGATTTAACAGATAATCGCTGGCGTAAAGTTAAAGTAAGTTGGGACAGTTCGACTTATGAATTAACCTACGATATTGCAGGTTACAGGCACAAGCCAATAGTTTATAAGTTTGATAATTTAGAGCATGTTGACAAAACCTTTGGAGGAACTAAAGTCTATTGGGGATTTACTGGTTCAACTGGGGATTCGCATAATCTCCAACAGGTTGGAATCTTTGAAGTGCCAGATCAAACAAAGAGTTCAATTGAGAAATTAGCACGCAATATTACTAAAGATGGGGAAAATGCTGAATTTACGAAAGAAGCAATCATGAAGTCGGGCGATAGAATTGAATATCAAGTTACGGTAGATTATCCAGAGAAGTACATTACCCAGGAAATGATAGAGAAGGAAAATACCCAGGAAATGATAGCGGCAGTTATTGAAGATAAGTTACCTGCTGAACTTAATTATGTAGATGGATCATTGAGGGTTCAAAAAAATGATTCTGATGTTACTCCCACTCCAGATTGGAATAAAGGTAAAATAGATTTAGGTAATGTTAGTCCTGGAAGTAAGTTTGTCGTAACTTATAAAGCAGATGTTACAAAAGAAGGGGTTATTGATAATACAGCAACATTTTATTCAAAGTATACAAATCCAATTAGTGACACCGCTCAAGTTTATAGCGGTTCGATAAATATATTAAAAGTGAATGAAACGGATCAACCGTTAGAAGGAGCAACATTTAAACTACAACGTTTAGATGAAAATGGAAAATGGCAAGATGTTGCTGATTCAAGTAAAACAACAGGTGTAACTGGTGAATTAACTTGGGATTACCTAGAACCAGGTGATTATACTATTACCGAAACAAAAGCGCCTGATGGTTATTTGTTAAATAATACAAAAATTGAATTTGAAATTGAAGAAATAATCGGTGATGAACAGCCGGAAGCAGTTGTTCTACCAAACTTCCCAAACTATAAAGAACCTGATGTTTTTAAAGAGCAAAGAGATGTAAATGAAATCGAATGGGGAAAAGGAACAAAAACTCTGGTAGGAGAAACAGTTGATTTCCGTCTTTCAGCTATTGCTCCGACAGATATAAAAGAATTTGTTAAATTTGCTTTGTCTGACCAAATTGATGCACGATTAAATTACACGGCTGGTTCAACCACGGTATATATTACTGATATCAATGACGTAGATACTCCTTTGGTAGTAGGTGATGACTATACATTAACTGAACCAACTGATGGTAAATTAGAAGTTTCTTTAACAGCAGATGGTATTGCTAAATTAACTGCAGGAGATAAACTTTATGTTGAATTCTCTGCAGTAGTTAACGAAAGTGCACTAGGCGCAGGACCAATTGATAACACAGCAATTATTGATTGGGACAATAATAAAGGTGATGATCGCGATAAAGAGTCTGAGCCAACTATTACTACACCAGAAGAAGGAAAGCTAACTATTACAAAAGTTGCAAAGAATGATAATGATAATTATGATTATTTAGAAGGAGCAACTTTTAAACTACAACGTTTAGATGAAAATGGAGAATGGCAAGATGTTGCTGATTCAAGTCAAACAACAGATGAAACTGGTGTATTAACTTGGGATCGCCTAGTCTCAGGGGAGTACAGATTGGTAGAAACTGAAGCGCCAGGTGGGTATAATCTCTTAGCAAATCCAATAGAATTTATCATTGATGATGGTGAAAATTTAACTCATGATTATTTAGTTGAAAATATCCCGCAAGAGGTACTACCTCAAACGGGTGGGATTGGAACAGTTGTCTTTACGATAACAGGACTTCTGTTGATGATGTCAGCGGGGCTCAGTTCATTAATTACAAGAATTAAAAAAAATAATTATATAAAAGGGGTATAAAAATGAAAAAAAAGTTTTTTAGTAGTTTATTGATTGTGTTACTATTATTGGTTAATTTTGCGCCTTCTGCTTTTGCTGTACAAGACCCACCGGTTGATTTTGAGCAAAGAGGTTCAATTACAGTTCATAAGTATAGTTTCGAAGGTAACGAAGAGAATAAAATTGATGGAACAGGTCATAAGCTAGTGGATATTCCTAACCAATCAACACCATTGGAAGGAACAGTATTTGAAATCCAACGAACACATGAGCTTGTACAAGGGACAAATAATCAGGAAGAGTGGAAGAAATTAACAACACCAGATGCGGTTATCCAAAAAACTACAGAATCAAACGGTGTGGCAATCTTTGGTGATTTGGAACTTGGTCGCTATACGTTAAAAGAGATCTCTGCACCAGGACATTTAATAGATAAGGCTACTTATTATATCGATGTTCCATTAACAGTTGAAAACGGTACTAAATTATTGTATGACGTACATGTTTATCCGAAGAATACACCTGTTGAAGGTAGCGTTGAATTTATCAAACTTGGTGAGGATGCAGAGGAAAATGCATTAGCAGGAGTTACGTTCCACTTGTTTTATGAGGATGGAGAGAGAGTAGATGATTTTGACTATACCTCAGACGTCGATGGTTATGTTAGAGTGGCGGGACTAGCTACTGGATCTTATTATTTTCAAGAGGTAGGAACAGTAAGTGGTTATTTGTTAAATAATACAAAAATTCCATTTACAATTGACGAAGTACTCGGTGATGAACAGCCGGAGGAAGCAGTTGTTCCAGACGGCTTCGAAAACGGCTTCCCAAACTATAAAGAACCTGGTGTTTTTAAAGAGCAAAGAGATGTAAATGAAACCTGGGGAGATAAAACAACCACTCTTGTTGGAGAAACAGTTGATTTCCGTCTTTCAGCTACTGCACCGACAGATATAGAGGATTATGTTAAATTTGCTTTGTCTGACCAAATTGATCCACGATTAAATTACACGCCTAGTTCAACGACAGTTTATATCAATGACCTAGATACTACTTTGGTAGTAGGTGATCACTATACATTAACTGAACCAACTGAAGGAAATAATACATTAGAAGTTTCTTTAACAGAAGCAGGTATTGCTCAATTAACTGCAGGAGCTACACTTTATGTTGAATTCTCTGCAGTAGTTAACGAAAGTGCACTAGGCGCAGGAGCAATTGAAAACACAGCAATTGTTGATTGGGATAATAATAAAGGTGATAAAGGCAATAAAGAGTCTGTTCCAACTAAAACTACACCAAAAGAAGGAAAGCTAACTATTACAAAAGTTGCAAAGAATGATAATAATCTTTTATTAAAAGGAGCAATTTTTAAGTTACAACGTAAGAATGAAAATGGTGATTGGCTAGATGTTGCTGATTCAAGTAAAACAACAGATGAAAATGGTAAAATAACTTGGAATCGCCTAGTCTCAGGGAAGTACAGATTGGTAGAAACTAAAGCGCCAGAAGGGTATAATCTCTTAGCAAATCCAATTGAATTTACCATTGATGATGATGCTAATTTAACTCATGATTTTCAAGTTGAAAATATGCCAGAGGGATTAATTCCATATACAGGTGGTATGGGTACATTAATGTTTACGGTATCAGGCTTAGTGTTAATGGGCTTTGCAGGCTTTAATTTAATGAGAAAAAGACAAGAAGCAAAGTAAGATATTCAATCTAAATAAGGAGTAGGTTTAAACACCTATTCCTTATTTAATTATTATAACAGGCAAGGATGTACTTACATGAAAAAAATATCATCATTATTTTATGTTTCATCTTAGGGTTAGGTATCTTCTTATTCCCGATCGTTTCAAATTATCTTAATGGTATTGTTCATTATACTGTGATCAACGACTACCAGAATAATGTAAAAGAAATAGATGAAGCAGAGTTAAAAAAGATAAGGGAAGAAGCTGAAGAGCATAATCAGGCCTTAACAGAACAAGTTACTGTTATGAATGATCCGTTTTCTGAAGATCGTGAAAATGAAAGGAAAATATCTGGGTATACAAGCATCGCTAAAGTAGGTCAAGCAATGGGGTATGTTAGTATACCTGTCATAGACGTGGAGTTGCCAATATATGGCGGGACCAGTGATACGGTTTTGTCAAAAGGTATCGGACACCTACCTCGCTCATCACTACCTATAGGTGGTGAAGGGACGCATTCTGCACTAACAGGTCACAGAGGACTACCTACCTCTAAACTTTTTCGGGATTTGGATCAAGTTGAGTTGGGTGATCATTTTTTTGTTCATACATTAAATGATACTTTAGCCTATCAAGTTGA
>JBGXRX010000002.1:0-11247 GCA_041811795.1 Erysipelothrix sp.
AGAAACTTCAAGCATAATAGGAACCATAAAATAAAGTTAGGTTTAGTAATATAGGCAAATAAAGTAAGTGGTTGAGGCACTAAGACATGTTGATATGAATAATAGAAAACGCATAGAATAAAGACCATGGAGACCCAGCGTTTGAGTATATGCCTACATATAGTCTGTATAAAGATAAGACTTGTTTCAAGCAAGAGCGAGCTCCAAATGACCTGTAGAATGACAAGTGAAGCCAGTAGAGTTCGATGAACCTTTAGTTCTATTACGGATGGTAAAAATATTAAACTTGCTAGAATTAATCCCATTGAGATGAGATAGGTTGAATTCACTAAGTAACTAAGACCGTGTCGAATAAGAAGAGGCACCTTATAGTTTTCTAGCATTTTAATATAAGCATCATCTTCTTGATCTGATACTATAATTCTAATCATATACAAAAGTGCGACTATAGCACTGGATGATAAGGCTAGCGATGACATTATAGATTGAAGTTCACTAACCTCTTCTATTTGATTTATGACTTCTAAAACCGGTAAAAGCATTTCTTTAAGTATTAAAGCAGAGGTAATTAACAAGAGAGTAATTGCTAATGAAATCACCCCTGCCATAAGAAGATGTTTCTCTAAGTAGGTTTTTAGTTTGCGTCTGACTTGTAATAGATACGTTTTAACAACTAATCTCATTGCATTAACTCAATGAACAATTCTTCTAAATTATCAGAACTATGTTTTTTCAATAGATCTATAGGTGCTCCAAAAGCACGCAACTCCCCTTTTACTAGAAACATTACGGACTGGCACAACTGTTCTATAGATAAGATATCATGGGATGACAAAAGGACTGTCTTTCCTTTTCTAACATAATCTTTTAAGAATTTCTTAGTATCCAAGATTGCCTTCATATCTAATCCACGAAAAATCTCATCCAAAATCAAAATATCAGGAGCAACTATTAATGCAGCAATCAATTGAATTTTCTTTTTCATACCATATGAAAATGCGTTGATTGCCTTATGATAGTCTACACTCATATCAAAAGAAGCTAACAACTCTTCCTTGAGTTGTGGATTACTCACTTTATATAAAGACTCAATAAAAGACAAGTATTCAGCGCCCGACAATAGATCTGGCAGAATATTCTCATCAGGTATAAAGAAAAGTGTACATTGATCATGGGTCCAATGAATGTTTCCCGTGTAATCCAATTGATTCAATAAACAGTGGATCAAAGTTGTTTTACCCGAACCATTGGGACCCACCAAACCATTAATCATACCCTTATTAATTTGACTCGAAATGTTATTCAAAGCTCTTTTGGAACCGTAATCTTTAGATAATGCCTTTATCGAAATCATGATGTCACCCCCTTATCTAAGACCTACCAAGTACAGGAAAAACGAACCGATATTAGACTCTTCCATGAGTAAGAACCTGTAAAAGTACCCTTACCATTGCGAATGCACCAAATTAACATGGCAAAATAAAGTATGGCACCCAGAACTAATAGAACTGCTATAGTTATGGTATACCAAGCATCCAACTGCTTTAAGTCATATGATAATGCTTGTATCATTCAATCACCCTTTCTTCTCTTAAGTAAGTCATAAAGCATCATTAACCCTAATGATATTGCATATATAAATATGAAACTTAGAAAGAAATAAGGTTTCATGAAAAGACCAATCTCAGCACTATTTTCCATAATACTCATATCCAATCCAAAGCCAAATAGAGAAAATGAGCGATTGGAAAATAGATTGACTACAAATGCACAAACTAAAAATGAGGGGTATGCGATAAATGTAATGACCCCTGCTGTAACGCTTTTTTGCTTCATTATTTCACCTCAATATAAGGTATGTTCAGATTCCACTTTCTCATAAAAAAATCACACTGTGAAGTGTGATTAAGTTTATTTTTCAATGATGATTTCTTTCTTTTCAGGAAAGGCTTGTTTTCTTATAGCAGCATCAATTTCTGCTAGAAGTTGAGGTTGGCTTTCGAGATAGTTTCTAACTGCATCTTTACCTTGACCAATTTTATCGTCTTTGTAGGCATACCAAGATCCCGCTTTATCGATAATGTCATATTTAACACCCAGGTCTATGAGCTCTCCAATATAAGAGACCCCTTGGCCATAAATAATTTCTACTTGGACTGATTTAAAAGGAGGTGCAACTTTGTTTTTAACAACTCTTATATTAGTTTTGTTACCTACAATATCAGTTCCTTTTTTAATCTGTTCAGATCGTCTAATATCAACTCGAACTGAAGCGTAGAATTTTAATGCTCTACCTCCAGGTGTGACTTCAGGACTTCCAAACATAACCCCTACTTTTTCTCTAAGTTGGTTGATGAAGATAACTGTACAGTTACCTTTATTCATGTTTCCAGCTAGCTTACGCATGGCTTTTGACATCATTCGGGCTTGTGCTCCCACTTGCTGATCAGACATCTCACCATCTAATTCAGCTTGTGGTACCAATGCAGCAACACTGTCTACAACCACTAGATCAATAGCACCAGATCGAACTAGAACATCGACAATTTCAAGTCCTTGTTCACCTGAATCAGGTTGAGATAAGATGAGTTCGTCAATATCTACACCCAAATTTTGTGCGTATAAAGGATCTATAGCATTCTCTGCGTCAATAAAGGCAGCTTTACCACCCTTTTTTTGAACCTGTGCAATAGCGTGTAAAGCCAATGTTGTTTTTCCTGATGATTCCGGTCCAAAGATTTCAATGATTCGACCTTTAGGATAACCACCAATGCCCAATGCCATATCAAGACTTAAAGATCCTGAACTAATAGCATCAACATCTACATTAGCCCTCTCCCCTAATCGCATAATAGAGCCCTTACCAAATTGTTTTTCAATTTGTTTAAGGGCCTCGTTTAGTATTATATCATTTTCTTCTTTACTCATATGTTACCTCCATAGTGCTAAATAGGAAGTGTGTTTCAATATTCCTAAATGGATTCTGTAATATGTGGGCGTGCTTGAATTACATAAGATGCACCACTTAAAACAGACATGATTGTTGCAAACCAAAGCGCAATATCTGAAACTGGGATACCGTATAATTCAAACGGTAAGTTATTTAATAGGATTAGTACAATTGCAACCATTTGAGCTACTGTTTTAACTTTACCTAAGTAACCTGCCGCCATAACATAACCTTTTTGGCTGATCAGCATACGAATAGCATCGACAATAGTATCGCGCCAAATCATAACCAATACTGGAACTACAGGTACAATGCCTTGTGCTGCCATTAGGATAAAGACAGTGTTTACTAGTAGTTTATCAGCAATAGGATCTAAAAATTTCCCGAATGTTGTGACCATGTTTTTTGATCGAGCAAGGTAGCCATCCAATAAGTCAGTTAAAGATGCAACTATAAATATGGTCAGTATGGCTATATTTTTATAAGGTAAAATGACACTACCGACGGATACACTTCCCAAAGCAATTCCAAATTGTGCATATGGAAAGATTGATACGACTACTAGAAACGGAATCAAAATGATTCTAAAAACAGTTAACTTATTTGCTATATTCATTATTATTCTCCAATAAATCTAAAGGTCACAGTTTGTGGCTTTTTTGCCCCTGTCACACTTGAGTCTAATTCAACGTCAATGCCATTAATTTTAATTTGGTTGTTGAATGGGAACCCAATTGAAATTTCCAGTTTTTTATCTTGGATTGATTTTGTCGTGAAAGCTACTGTTTCACCCACTGCATAAATAACACCTGATGCTGGAGTTGTTTGAACTACATCATCCATTGTGAAACGTAATGTTGTTGAAACATTAATAACCATTTCGAATAGGAAATCTTCATTTTCTTTCCATCCTGAAATATCATATTCAAGACTGCTTCTTTTAGTTACATCAAAATTTTCAGACGAACCAGGATTTTCTTCAGGCTCACCTGGCGTTTCACCTTCAGGATTCTCGCCATCTGGATTTTCACCTTGTGGCTTCTCTCCTTCTGGAGTTTCACCCTCTGGTTTTTCACCTTCAGGGCTTTCCTCATCAGGATCCGTCATGTTAGGTGGTTTAGGTCGAGAGATTAATTGATCATCCGGACCTTTTTGTAGGGATGGGATGATGACCTTAACGAAGACAAATCCTAATCCTAAGAGAATTGCGATAGCTAGAGCAATCATACCAACACTAGCAAAATCAATCTTAATTAATGATGGTTTTTTTGACTTGGTCTTAGACATCTTAACCTTTTTTGTAATACCTGCTTGAATACGGTCCATTTCTTCAACTTTGGAAACGGATAAATCATCAGTATAACCGGCGATGGTTTGATCTAATTCACCTCGTAATTCGTTATAGTTGATTCCTAATGCATTGGCGTAATATCTTACGAAATAGGTTAAATATGATAAATCATCTTTAAAAAAGGAAATGTTACCTTCCTCAATCGCTTTTAATTGGATCTTTGATAGTTTGGTTTTTTCGCTCATGGCATCTAATGAAAAGCCTAATTCGAGTCGTTTTTCTTTTAATTTTAAACCGATGGATTCCACTCAACAATTCCTCCTTACATATCTTTATCTATTATAACAATTATCAACCTACCTTACAATACAGCATATTTTCACTAAATTAGAGGTCTAAGTAATTAAAGCAGTCTCTTGATGGTTTTTTGATAATAAAAAAAGGAAGTTTCCTTCCTTTAATGCATTGACACTCAATAAGCCATGTTCTGTTAATGATAATCATTTATCTACACATAATATGTCCGATTGATGCTTGGTATTCGCATCGCTCAGTTCCCCTACCAATTTTGGGTTTCTCGCTTGTGGGGTTTACCGCGTTCCACTTCTATAATTTCTTATAGAACTCGTCTCTGTGGCACTTTACAGTTTCAATCCATAGTTTCCCTTAGGAATGAAGATCTGCCATCGTTGATGCCTCAACTCCCTGACTTATGAATTCATCAGGCACAATCACTACCATCATTCCAGATGGTGCGAGCATGGACTTTCCTCTACATTGCTGCAGCGATTATCTTTCGTGTCATGTGATACTATTGTTTAAAAACCGCTTCTTCTAAACGAGATACTCGTTTAAGAATATCTACATGTGAGAATTGGCTTGGTAGGTCCTGAGTTACAGTTGCCTTACTTTCCAATTCAGCCAGACGGCGATTTAAGCTGTCGACTTTTTCTTCATATCTTAAAAGCAATTCTTTTTGTGAAGCGATGATACTTTGAAAGTGGTCATAGTCATGCATGACATCGTCTAGAAAACGATCCACTTCTTGGGCATTATATCCCTTGAAATCAATATGGAATTCTTGTGCAAGAATTGTATCAATTGTTAGTTTTTCTTTCATACAATCACCTCTAGGGTTATTATCTCAAAAAGACATGACTACTACAAGCCTTTAAATAGTTTTGTCAATGTTTTAGGAAGACCATAATAGTATTAAAACTTAGATGTAGGGTATCTACCCTTGTCATCTCTTATGGCACAATTGAAAAATTATAGTATAATATAGGAAGGTGATTGAATCATGGATTCACACTCACAGTATGAAACAGACTCTAAAGGCATCTATAAACACTCTAGAGGATTAGGTAAAGATCTTGAGAACGACTTAAATCGGTCAAATGCAACTTATCGAATCATGGATAAAGCCATCATTTATAAGAAACCAACACCCATTTCAGTTGTAAAAGTCTCCTATCCTTCACGAAGTGCAGCCAAGATTACTGAAGCATACTATAATATACCATCGACAACAGATTATTGTGGAATCTATAATGGATTCTATATTGATTTTGAAGCTAAGGAAACCAGTCATTTGACTCGGTTTAATCTATCCTTAATACATCAACATCAATACGACCATCTCTTATCAATTAAGAAACATGGTGGAATCGCATTTTTAGTTGTAAGATTAACAAGCCTTAAACAAGACTATCTCATCTGGATTGAAGATTTGGAAAAATACATGTCAAAGTCTTCCAAACAATCAATATCGTTTAGTTGGATACAGCAACATGCTTATCCTATTCCCTATCGCTATAAGATACCTTGTGATTACTTAAGCCTTGTTGAATCAAAGATGCAAAAGGAGAATTTATGAAAAATATAAATGAAAAAGACGATTATGATATTGTCTTTACCAAACGTAATAAAAGTTCAGATGTAGAAACTGATCAAACAATGAAAATGAACACTAACAATTCAAATGGTACAGGTCCTAAAAAGACAAAACCTAAGAAAAACAATGCAGCAGGGAAACTCAAAGTTCAACGTATTATCGCTGTTATTCTAATTGTATGTGTTGGTTTAGGAGTTATCGGTACAGCTACAATTTGGGGCTTTGCTGCCTCAGCTATGAAAAAGAGTCCTGATATGTATGAAGAAGATTTCTTTGCAATGACTTCTTCTGAACTCCTAGATAGTAACGGAGAGAGTTATCATAAAACGGGTTTAAAGGCTACAGACGCCATTGAGTATGACGATCTGCCTCAAGTCCTGGTTGATGCATTTATCGCAACCGAAGATTCTAGATTCTTCGAACACAAAGGAGTCGACCTTCCTCGATTTACTAAAGCCATGATGATTAACGTTAAGGATTCCATCAAGCGTATGCGATTCACCTTCTCACAAGGTGGTTCAACGATTACGATGCAACTTCTTAAAAACACTTATTTCGTAAGTGAAAACGTTCAAACGGGTGAAGGTCAACTTGCAGCTAGCACCGGTATTGCTGGTGTTGAGCGTAAAATGCAAGAGCTATTTTTAGCTACTAAACTTGAAAAAGAAAAGATCCTTACCAAAAAAGAGCAAATTACTTTCTACCTTAATACAACCTATTTCGGTGCTGGTAGCAATACAATGGGAATTCAGACATCTGTTAAACGATACTTTGATAAAGATGTTTCTGAGTTAAACTTAATTGAATCTGCATTCTTGGCAGGAGTAATTAACGCCCCTAACTCTTATTCTCCTTATTCTTCAATACGTAAGGCTAAAGAGCGTACACACACTGTATTAGAGCTCATGAACTTGCATGGTTATATCAGTGAATCTGAGTTAGCTGTTGCTAAAGCGATTGAAATCGAAAACATTTTTGTAGATCGAAATCAAAAAGCTGAAGAAAACCTAGTATACCAAGCTTATATTGACGTTGTTTATAAAGAAATCAAAGAAGCTGCTGGAATGGAAATTACTGATGCTCCGATGATTGTTCACACTAATATGAACCGTAAAGTTCAAGAAGGTATCGATAAAGTTCAACGAAGAGAAGTTGCAAAACTTAATCCTGGTGAAAACTCAGAAATTCAAATGGGTTCAATCATCGTTGAAAACGGAACCGGAGCCATTGTAGGTGTCTTTGGTGGATATGATTATAATGGTGCCTTGATACACAACCGTGCTAGAGACATTAAAGAAACACCTGCTTCAGTTGTAAAAGCGGTTCTATCTTACCCACTTGCTTTTGAGCATCTAGGTATTTCAACAGAACACATCGTAACTGATTCACCTTATGTACTTGCAGGTATGACTGCCGAAAATAACGGACAGGTTAATAACTATGACAATGCTTACTTGGGAGATATCCCACTGAAATTTGCCTTTGCAGATTCACGAAATACAGTTGCGATTACAATGTTTGAAGAAGCTTCAAAGGTCATGTCAAAACCTGGTGTTATTCAATATATGCAAGACTTAGGTTTTGTTGATATCAAAGCATGGGACCCACAATTAGCTATTGGTGGTAATAAATTTGCAACTTCACCAATTCAATTAGCTGAAGCAGTTTCAACCATTATGAATAATGGTGAAAATATAAAACCATCAACTATTACTAAGATTGAATTCTTAGATGGTAGAGAACCTATTATTGTTGATCCTGAAGTTAAAGAATTATTAAGCCCAGGTGCAGCTTATCTCACTACTGAATTAATGAAACATGCAGTATCAGGACCTAATGCAGGATTCCTAGCACCAACACGTCGTCCATATCCAGTATTTGGTAAAACAGGTACCAGCCAGTGGGATAAAACCAGAGCTGCAGAGCTTGGTATTCCAAAAGGTGCTTCACAAAACAGAAATATGATTACTGCTACCGATCGATTCTCCATGGCAACATGGGTAGGATTTGATAAACATGAAACAAAAGATCATTACCTGAACGATAGAATTACTTCAATGAACTTACCTGGTAACTTAAACTCCTATTTCCTAGATTTATTAGCAAATGAGTATGGACCTGGTAAAGAAATTGCAAGACCGGATGATGTTGTTGAAATCACACACATCAAAGGACCCTTCCCTTACCAAAGACCAATCGAAGGTATGCGAGAAGATATGATCGTTACAGGCTCAATTACTAAGAAAGCATTAAAATTAGAAGAACCTAAACCACAATCTTTAGATAACCTTAAGGAAGCAACCGTTGAATCGTCACAAATGGGTGATAAGGTCACTGCAAACATTACCCTTACGCCATATCCTGATGAAACTAAATTAACGGTTGCACCAGATACTAAGGATATGATTCTTCCTACAACGACTAAAGTTTACAAAGGACGTCGTCTCTATGATGATTCATGGCTCTATGGAGCGGTTGATTACGTAGTTGATGTTTTGGTTGATGGTGAAGTTGTAGAAACTCTACGTTCATCTCATAACACCATTGGTATCACTCGTAATGTTCCTAAAGGATCTAAATTAAGCTTATGTGGCTACTATGGTTACTCTAATATGAAAGCAGTAGAATCTAACAAAATCTGTCAAGATATAGAGATTAAAGAAGTTGAAGAGGAAACAATTTTAGTTCCAGCATTGAATACTCCAATTGGACCATTCAAAGATGCAGCTAATAAAGCTGGCTTGAAGTACAAAATTAAATCCCTTGATAATCCTGATATCAACCTTCTAGGAACTGTTGCAGCAGTTTCCAATGGTGCCGATAACAAATCTTATGCAGGGCAAAACGTAGCAATCGATCTGTTAAAGAAAGATTCCAAGTTTACAATTACCCTTCATGATTATGTCTTCGACATTCAAAAAGAAACAGCAACAAAACCAATGACACAAGGTGAATTTTACAACAAATTCAAAACTCTAATTAACATTAAAGAGCCAAGTGCAGAAGATGCAATTCTTCCACTAACTGCTTTTGATGGTAACTTAGGTAAAGTTAACCTTCTGTCTTATGACATTAAACAATTGAAATTAAAATAGATTTGGATAAAGGAAGACCCAAGGGTTTTCCTTTTCTTTAGAAAGGGCATTATGAAAGAAACATTATATTTATCTCAACACCATGAATCCTTCCCGACTATTATTGAAGGAAACCCCGCTTTAATACGACTTGATTTGAAAGCTAAGGAATTAGCACCTTCAGCTGTTCATACCTATTATTTAAGATTACCCTACCAGATCAGTGAAGAAGGTTACCCTTCTGAGAGTGAAATGAACCGTTTGGCAGCACAAACCATCTTGATAGAAGATGCCATTATGGAACAAGATTTGGATCTTTATGCAGTTGGATCACTGATGTATGGTGGTGTGGATACAATGATCTATGTATCAGAAGTTGTCTATGATGCAAAAAATATATTTTCTTCAATAATGGAAATGTCAGATATTAAGAACTATGCTGCAGGTGAGTTTATTGATGATAACTGGGCATTTTATGACCAATCACTATATCCAAGCATTTACGACTTTAATACCATTAGAAACCGTAACCAATGCATGCAATTGGAAACAATGATCAATACATCACACGCCTTCCCGATTGATTTCTACTTTGCCTTCACACAATTAGAATCAGCTCAAGGATTTATGGCAGACATTAATCAATCCTTTGAACTGGTTTCAAGTGAAACCGATCAAAATGGAAATATCATCATTCAACTTAATGCTTCAATGGCACCTACCTTTAAAAATATGAATATCATGACTCAGACTTTGATTCAATCAAGTCTCGTTCATGATGGTGAATTTACTGGCTGGGGAGTTTCTAACCTCGGTGAATAATGCAAATAAAAACTCAGATTATGAATCTGAGTTTTTATTTGCTGAAAAATTTTAGGAATTTGAGTTGGTCTTTATATGGTGGATATCGTAGATTCAATTCTACTTTACTAGATCGTTTCAAGATGGCTTGTTGTCGAGTGAAGCAATTATAACCATGCTCACCATGATAAGACCCCATGCCTGATTGACCAACACCACCAAATGGAAGTTTACTATTTGCAAAGTGTACTAAAGTATCATTAATGCATATACCACCAGCATCAATTCGACTCATGATTTCTTCTTGGAATGCTTTATCTTCGGAGAAAATGTAGAGTGCCAGTGGCTTAGGTAATGAATTTACAATTGCATAGACCTCTTCAACCTTGGTATAAGTTAAGATTGGTAATATTGGTCCGAATATTTCCTCTTGCATCAGTTTTGAGTCTAATGAAGGATTTAAGACCAGATGAGGCATTATCTTATCACCTTCCCTGTCAGTTCCGTAAATTACTTCCTGACATTCAAGATAAGATTCCAGTCTTTCAATGTGTTGATGGTTTATTATCTTTGGGTAATCATCCAGATTTTTTAATACTGAATTTTCTATCGCAGCAACACAAGCAGCTACAAAATCATCAACTTGATTTTCATGAACTAAAACATAATCTGGTGCGATGCAAGTTTGACCCGCATTGATGTATTTACCCCAAACGATTCGTTTAGCATGGAGATTCATATTACTATTTTGATCCACTATAGCAGGACTTTTACCACCTAATTCCAAAGTAACTGGAGTTAGGTTTCTTGCTGCTGCGGTCATAACAAAAGATCCCACCTTGCTACTACCTGTAAAGAAAATCTTATCAAATGAATATTCTAAAAGTTTTTGAGATACAGCTGCATCCCCTGTTATTACACAAACATAAGGATCTAAATCCAGTTCTAAAAACATCGAGACTATCAGTTCACTGGTGTGACTTGATATTTCTGATGGTTTTAATACTACAGAATTTCCTGAGGTTAAAGCCGTTATTAGTGGTAGTAGTGATAATTGTAAAGGGTAGTTCCAGGGTGCTAAGATCAATACTTGGCCATAGGGTTTCCTTTTAATCCTGGATTGCGCTTTGAAAAGAAAAAGTGGTGTAGTCACCTTTTTGTCCTTCATAAGTGTCTTCAAATTTCTTTTATAGAATTTGATTTCTTTAAGTAATGGCATGATTTCCGTTTCATAGCA
>JBGXRX010000003.1:0-8395 GCA_041811795.1 Erysipelothrix sp.
ATTCTTTTAACGTTAGTGATTCTATCACCTTCAAATTCTACACTGCAATAACATGGTGCAGAACCATCGCGGTTGTAGAATAGTGATCCAGGATTGATAACACGAACCCCATCAATGACTTCATTCATGAAGACATGAGTATGACCTGTACAGACCACACTACAGTTTTTCTCCTTAGCCAAAGCGACCATGGACTTAACACGCGATCCGTATGGCATGGTATGACCATGGAGGATTAAGATACGAATATCTCCTACCTGGGTTACTAATGTTTCAGGAAACTTATAATAATAGTCATTATTACCCGTTACTGCAACAAATGGTGCCATGGCTTCATTGGACATTTCACTATCACCACAATGAATAAAGGCTTGTGCTTGAGGATGATCTCTCAATATTTGACTCAGTACTTTAGCATTACCATGGTTATCAGAGCATACTACAAATTCCATAATTGAACCTCCGCATCCTCTTTAAATAGAGCTAAAACTTGTTCTTTAAGTCTTTGTGGATCCCCCGATGTTTTTAGGAATGATGCATTACTTGATGGCATGTAATTATCTTTCAACAGAGAAGCAATTCCTTCTCTAGAATCTACTATTAGTGAGGAATAGAGTTTCTTAAAGGTGTTAAGTATCAGTGGATAATGAGTGCAAGCAAGGATGATGGTATCGTAATCTTCCTTGAGTAAATCAATAGAATTCAAATAATCGATGATGGTATCTTCATCCGATAATCCTTCGATATGAGATACTAAATCAATTAAGGCTATACCTTGTACAGATCCTCTATCAGCCAATGCAATTTCATAAGCTTTCGAAGCCGTTGTTGCTTGGGTTGCTAGTACTGCAATAGAACCCTGGGCTACATCAGCAACTGTTAAATCAATGATTCCCATGATATTCATATGGGGAAACATCAGTTTTAATGTTGATAGTGATGTTGCTGATATGGTGTTACATGCAATAAGAATATCACTAAAGCCATCCTTAGAAATAGATTCTATAGCATTGATGGATAGATCTAAAAGATTCTCATAGGATTGATTACCATAAGGTGCATGCTTTTGATCAGCATAGAGTACCATTTCAAGATCGGGATATCTTTCTTTCAAATCATGATAGATTGAAAAACCACCCAAACCTGAATCATAAATTGCGAGTTTACTTATTTTTTTCATCTTTTAGCCTTTCCAATCGATATGGAGTAATTCATAAAGGTCTTTAGCTACTTCAGCTGGAATAACCTCACTTAACTCCTCTATCGATGCTGCTTTAATATTTCCTAAGTTTTTAAAATGTTTGTAGAGCTTTTTCTGTCTTACTTTACCTAAACCAGATACTTCATCCAGTATGGATTTTGTCATTGCTGCTTTACGTAAGTGTTTGTGATAGTTAATAACAAAACGGTGAACTTCATCTTGCATTTGAACCATAAATTTAAAGAGTGAGGAGTCTTGTTTGACTGGTAACTCTTCTAGATATTGGTTGAGTAAGGCATGAGTACGGTGACGATCATCCTTTACAAGTCCCGCTACTTGAAGATCTAATCCTAGTGATCGAAGGGTATCCAGGGCTGCATTAACCTGTCCTTTTCCACCATCCACAATAACTAAGTCTGGCATGGTAGCCCCTTCTGTTAGCAATCTGAAGTACCTTCTATAGATAACTTCTTTCATTGAAGCCACATCATCATTTCCTGATGACAACTTATAACGACGGTAGAGTTTCTTATTAGGTTCACCATCATCAAATACAACACAACAGGATACAGCATAAGATCCTGATATGTGGGAGTTATCAAAGATTTCAATTCTTGAGATTGGATCTTCCGATTTCAGTGCATCTTGCAGTTCTATCATAGCCTCATCTTTAAAGGTTTGACGATCTCTAAGCAGTGAGAATTGGTCATTCAATTGGTTTTCAGCATTACGTAAAGTAATGTCTAATAACTTTCTCTTATGCCCTCTTTGAGCATGGAGTACATTGGTATGAAGTACCATAGCCAAGTCTTCTTTAGACACTTCACTTGGTACATAGACCTGTTTTGCGAGTGGTTGGTTTTCATAGAATTGAGCAATGAAGGATGTTAGTGCATCAAGTGGCTCTTCAAGACATGACGATACTGCCATTGTTTTTTCCAAGAGTCTTCCATCCCTGACAAATAGACCTACGATTGCAATATAACCTTGTTTATAAGCAAAGTTAAACATATCAAAGTTTTCATTCATTGAGAATTGAACTTGTTGCTTATCAGAAATGTATTCTAATGCTTGTAGTTTATCTTTGTAGAGTTGTGCTAATTCAAAGTTAAGTTCAGAAGAAGCTTTTAACATCTTCTCTCTGATGGCAGCAAAGAAGGAATCGGAATTCCCCTTTAATATCTTAACGACATCCTGTCGCCATTGTTCAATTTCTTCATCCGTATACTTCTTCGGTGTACGGTTAAACTGAGCATAAATAGCCTTAGTATTAGGTAACAAGATGCCATCCTCAGGTTCAGAGTTATTAAGCACTCGAGCCATATTGTAGGCTGCACTGGAATCAGGATAAGGTCCAAAATAAATATAATTTGGATTTTGCTTCTTATCTCTTGATACCGATACTACAGGTACACCTTTACGATTTAACTTTAGGTAAGGATAAGATTTATCATCCATGAAGATAACATTAAAACGTGGGCGATGTTCCTTAATCAAGTTAATCTCTAGGATTAAGGATTCTTTTTCAGTTGATGTAATAATAAAATCAAAGGAATCGATCAGACGCACCAATTTAGTAGTCTTATTATCATGTGATCCAGTGAAGTAGGAGCTGACTCTTTGTCTTAAGCGCTTTGCCTTACCGACATAGATGATCTCTCCTGCTTTGTTTTTCATTAAGTAACAACCAGGATCTGATGGTAACAATTCTAATTTTTCTTGAATTGTCTGTTGCATTATTTTAGGTGGACGATGGTGGCACCGGCCCCTCCTTCTCCTAGTGTTGCTAGCTCAAATGAGCGAACATGTTTGTTTTTTCTAAGTGATTCATGAACTGCTGTTCGGAGTGCTCCGGTACCATGACCGTGAACAATACGAGCCTGTTTGACATTATGCACAGCACATTCATCAATGTATTTATCAACTAAAGGAAGTGCTTCAGCAACTCTCATTCCGATAACATTAGTTTCTAACTTGTAAGTTGATAGTGTCTTAACAGAATGTGATCGTCTCACCTTAGAACGTTTGGGTTGAACTTTTTCAGCAACCTTAGAAATCTTATTGAGATTGACTGATACTTTAAGTCCACCAATTGAAACAAAAGCTGTCTTACGTTCAATGGATTCTACAGTACCAACTTGGTTGGTTGCATTCAATTGAACACGATCTCCAACCTTAATGGTTTCATCCAGAACTTCATTGTCATCAATCATTGAAGCAATGTTTTCACGTGCTTCTTTTCTAAAGTCAGGACGTGAAGCCTTGTTGATATCTTCAATTAACATATCAGCCTGAGCTAACTTATCAGCAAGCAGTGCTTCTTGTTCAGCCTGCCATTGTGCTTTTTCATTTTCAAATTGCGCTAACATCTCAGCTTGTTTTTGAGTCATGGCTAATTCTTGATTCTCAAAAGCAGCTTCTTTTTCAGCCAATTCTTTTTTCATTTCTTCTGCTTCAAAAATACGTGCTTCCAGTATTTCCATCAAGTGGTCGGTTTCATACTGACTTGCTTGTTTATAGGAAAAGGCAGCATCAATGATGTCATCTTGAAGTCCTAATTTCTTAGCGATGGCAAAGGCATTAGAATCTCCCATAACATTTTCTTGATAGCGATAGGTAGGACTGAGGGTATTGAGATCAAATGCTACTGATGATACTAAGATGTCATCATGCATGGTCCCATACTTCTTAAGTCCTGAAAAGTGAGTCGTTGCTACTACATAAGATCCGATTTTTCTAAAGTAATCCAAGATCGCCATTGAAAGACTCTCACCTTCAAGAGGATCGGTTTGAGAACCTAACTCATCTAATAGAATAAAACTCTTACCAGTAGCTTCTTGAGTGACTTGTTTGATGGTTTCGATATGTGCTGAGAATGATGATAAGTTTTTCTCAATGGACTGCTGATCTCCAATATCAACGAATATATTATCGACCATCATGACTTCTGCTTCTTGAGCAAGGACAGGACATCCTGATAAAGTCATCAGTACTGTAAGTCCCATAGTTTTTAGTGAGACTGATTTACCCCCTGTATTAGGTCCCGAAATCAGAACCATTTTATGGGGTGGTAACATTGTATATGTGTTGGATACAACCTTTTTAGGGTCGATGAGGGGATGACGTGCATCTTTAATGAGTAAGTGATCATCATTTAAAGAAGCTACAACACCATCATGTTTTGATGCCCATGCAGCTTTTGCAAAAAGAGCATCCAGTAGAGTAGTTGTTTCAAGGTTTGCTAGAAGTTCTACGGACTCCTCTTTAATTGCAAAAGACAGTTCTCCACAAATTCTATCAATCTCCATATTTTCACTGTGCTTAAGTTGATTCAACTCGTTTTGATAGCGGGATAAAAATGACGGTTCAAAGTAAAGAGATTGTCCTGATGCAGATGCACCATAGATTGTACCTTCTAACTTATTCTTTTCTGATGGTTTAATTAGGAATGTTTGTCTTCCTTGTTGAAGTGAAATGATATTTTCACTTAAGGAATCTTTATGCTTTTGCATATAATCTTGAAGTTTCTTATCAATAGAGCCTTCAAGTTGAGAGATGGCACGTCTTGTTTCTCTTAAATGAGCTGATGCTGAATCAAGAACTCGTGACCCATCACCCAATGCATGATAAATAGCTTGGTCTAGTGATGCTAAACCCATCAGTGATTCAAAGAGGTCATTCAAATGATCATACTTCTCTTCAAAAGCATCAAATTGTGCTTTAACCCTTTGTACACCCTTAATAAACCGCCCTACTAAAGCGATATCTTCTGGGTGCAGTGTTGCTGATTTTTCAGCATGTTGAACAATCCCTGAGATATCACTAAGCCCTGTAAATGCAAAAGAACCATTCTTGATGGTACATTCTAAGGCATCACTCATAAGCGCTAAATTACGACTCACAATCAGTTTAGAATAAGATGGTTTGGTGTTCAGAACTTCTTCCTTACCCAATGAAAAAGAAGCAAATGCTGCGATTTGCTCTAATACCAAATTAAATTCTAATTTTTCAATTACATTATTCATAGGATTTCAAATACTCCATTATTTCCGTTTCTGAGAAGTTCAATGATTCTAACCATGAAATGACAGCCGCACTTTGCTCCTCATCTAATTGTTGATGTGCAATGATGGATTGCAAACCACTGTTGGCTGCAATCGTTTCATCGATGAATGAAAAGATTGGTTCTGATATTGCTTCAACATGTCTAAGAATGGATGCATCGATTACTTCTTGCCCATTTTTAATGACCGGGAAAGTTAGGAATAAGCACACTAAAACAAGTTTGAAGACAAATAAAAGCATGGAAGCAACGCCCCCAATAGTTGAGTTAACTTGTTTGATCAATGGCATCTTTGATATGAATGAAGCCAGTGGTGTTACTGCTAAGAGCAGAAGTCTAATGACTACAAAAGCAATAAAGAACCAAACCATACGGTTAACTTGTAGTGCTATTGCAGAATCAATACTTGTAACACCAATCCCCTTACTGGAATAGAACCATGGAAATACTTCACCCAGTGGGCTTGAGAATAACCACGCAACTACTAGGGCAACAAATGTTGATACCCATGCTAAAACTTGCAGTAATAACCCTTTGCGATAACCTTGATACAAATCGATCAAAAACCAAATCAGTATTATAAAGTTAGTAAATACTAACATATTGAATGGAACTGTAAACATAATTTTCACCTCTAATGTTTCTAGGTCCTAAGAGACCTTATATTTATTTAAATGACTTAATTGAACTTTCTACTACTATTATAACGCCAAATGCCTTATATTATAAGTATGAAAACTATAAGTCTAACACTAACGCCGCAAGAAATTGCTGGCCTAAGCTCTAAAACAAAATCGTGGTCACGACGTGAAGATATTCAATATACTCAATTTCAAGTCAAGAACAGCGAAGTAACCATCACGGTCTATAATTCGGGTAAAGTGGTTTTTGCCGGAGACAATGCAGAGTTTTATGCTGCCTCTTTCACCAAACAAAAACTCCCTGAAATTAAAGCTGTAAGTAAAGAATCAAATCCAAGCCAATCTGCCCTATCAGCACAACTGATCGGTAAACCCATGGCGGGCTCTGATGAAGTTGGTACTGGAGATTATTTTGGTCCTGTCGTTGTTTGTGCAGCCATTATCGATCAAGAGGATTATAAGATCTTACCCATTGATCAGATCATGGATACCAAACAAATGAATGATATCAAAGTAAGAGAGTTGGGACCGTTTCTTCAAAAACATCTCAAACATTCCTTACTTATACTTGATAACCCTAAATACAACAGGGTACATCAAACGCAAAACCTAAATGTGATTAAAACAAAACTTCACAATCAGGCCTTTGTTAATCTGGCTAAACGATATGACATGCCGCAGCATGTCATCATTGATCAATTCCTAAGAAAGGAATCTTATTTTAAACATCTGGCTTCCGATAAGGAAGTCTACAGAGATCTTATATTTGAAACAAAAGCAGAAAATAAATTTCTAGCTGTTGCATGTGGTGCTATTATTGCTCGTTATGCCTTCCTTGATTACTTTGATAAACTTGAGGAAAAATACCAGATGGTATTTCCTAAAGGTGGGGGTAAACAAGTGACTCCCGCTATCTTAGAGTTTGTTGATCGCTACGGTGAGGACCAACTCTACAAGGTTGCAAAACTACACTTCATCAACACCGAGAATGCTATTGGACACCCTCTAGACTTAGTCTAATGGGTGTTTTTAATTGCCTTAATGTAACACCAGCACCCTGCAGGATGCGTTTGGATACGATAACTGAGTCAGTATCTGCATACTTGTCATCTTCGTAAACCACGGTTTTAATACCTGCTTGGACAATGGCTTTTGCACACTCATTACAAGGAAAGAGCGATACATAGATGGCACAACCTTGTAGGTTTTGTGTCGCATTTAAGATGGCATTCAATTCTGCATGAACGACATAGGCATACTTAGTATCTTGAAAACTTCCCTCACGAGACCATGGATATAAATCATCATCCAAGCCCTGTGGAAATCCATTGTAACCAATTCCAACAATCTTCTTATTATCATTGACAATTGCAGCACCTACTTGAGTCGAAGGATCTTTCGATCTTAACGCTGATAAGTGAGCAAGTCCCATAAAATATGTATCCCAAGAAATAGTATCCTGTCGCTTCATAATAGCCCCCCTAGTTTAATAGTTCAGAAATGCGATCGGCATAGGAATCAATTCCAACCTTTTGCCATGTTTCGATTAAATCTTTTTCCAATGCTGGAGATTTTATATACTGTCTGTTATTGATCATTAAGTATCCCATCGATAAGACCATTATTAATGTCATAGCAAGAGCTGCTTGGCGATTCAGTTTCCAATCTTTATGTTTAGATACAATAACTGCAAAGAAGATACCTGTTACGAATCCACCCAAGTGAGCCATGAATGAAATTCCTGGCATCATGGATATCATAGCATTGAGTAATAATGTATATAATATCTCATTACGTAGTTTTTTATTTTGGAATGCTCCTGATTCGAAGAGATAGATTACAAGCCATCCCATTAAAGCAAAGATACCGCCTGATAATCCCAATCCTATGGATGCATCATTACGAATGAATACAAAGACATTCCCCGCGATAACACCAGATAGTAATAGGGTTAAGAATTTTCTTTTACCCAGTACCGGTTCAGCTACACGAGCAATCATATTCAGTGCAAATAGATTCATTAATAGATGGAATATATCAGCATGTAGAAAGCCTGCAGTCAGTAGTCTAAACCACTCATTACCAGCAACAATTAAAGGTTTATAATAAGCACCAAACATGACTGAAGCCGTTGATAATGGTTTACCTTGGACTTGCATGAATAGTGTCATAGCAAAGAATAGAGCCACACACAGTGTTGTTACAGCTGTAGTAATTGGCATTAACTTACGAGCCGTTTTTTGTCTTGCTCTTTGTACTTGTCTACTTAATGAACGCATTGAGCGAGTTACTGCCTTTTTGCTGTCATTAGAAACTTTTAAAACCATTGCAATATTTTTAAATTCTTTTAGGTGAGGTGATACCGAAGTACTACCTGGTCCCACGATAACATTAAAATCATCGGTTTCAACCATAGCCTGGTTTACTGAAATGTTAATCCCTTGAGGATCAATTTGGTAAACTTGAGCTAAGACTGAGCGATGTTTTTCA
>JBGXRX010000004.1:0-4140 GCA_041811795.1 Erysipelothrix sp.
GAACCATTAAAGATGTCTTTTGCAGATAATAAATTATACTATCTAGAGGCTGACCAAGATCCTGCTCTAGTTCGCTATGAATTTACAAAAACTCCAAAGATAGCACTTAAAGGTATCACAAAAGGCAGTCAAATTGCCGAAATGAACGTTTATTATGAAGATGAAATCATTCATACTCAAGCAGTTGAAGCCTTAGAAGATTACCCATTAAGTATCGGTATGATCATTACAATAGGACTTTCAATATTAGTCATCGCTATTATTGTTCTTACACTTCTTGCAATGATCTACTTCGCTATTGTGAGAAAACGTAATCGCAGATTACGTAGACGCACTCTAAGACGATAATCAACTTGCCCGACTTTGTCGGGCTTTTCTTTACTCAAAATAAAACGGGATAGCCTGATTAGGTTATCCCGTTTTACATCTTGATTCCATATACTTACTTTAAAACTTTATCTAACATGAAGCTGAATCGAGTCTTAGTATTATTTTCTTCTACTACATTGATTACATATACCTTCATCTTGTAATCTTCATCTACATTGATCGTATCGTATAACTCTTTACTTTCAACCGCAATAATTAGAGGAGTGTTATGATCAACATCTTCATCAGTTACCATAAGTAGATAAGGATATAACTCACTACCTTCAATTTTGCTTAAGACCTTAACTTCCATTTCAACGAAATCCTTAAACGTATATACACCTGGAAGACCTACATTTTCATCCTCTTTAGTAACTGCTTCTAAAATCTTATCTAACTTCTCATTTTGCTCATTAATAGCTTTACTACTTGAGCAACCAACTAAACCAAATACTAAGATAGCAACCATCAATACCTTGAACTTTTTCATTCGTTTCTCCTTTTTCTTATTTTTAAATTTATATCTATATTAATTAGTATATCATTCTTCTACGTAGGTCATATTATTAATCGAGAAGAACTCATATTCTGGATCATACACATCATAGATCTCATCTTTTTGCACATCATATTTTATTACTTTGTTACTCGAAATTGAATAAATCACATCGGCCTTCTCATCGTAATAATGATTTCTACCATAAAGGTATTTATCCTGACAGGGTTCCAATACCCCAGTCTCTAAACAACTTATGTCGAGTTCATCATCAAGAAGTGTAAATCCACTATCAGACATTTGTAAGCTGACTATTTCTATACCATCAACCTCTTCTAGTAATTTTAAATTATCTTTCTTATAAGAATAGATATAAGCAGTACCAGGACTGTATTCGATGTCATATTGCTGCAAATCGAGACGTTCTCTAAAGTCTTTCATATTCCTAGCCGAGAATATAATGTCGTTCTTATCATATCTAACGTGGCTTGCCCTAACATCCATTTCATTGTTAGGGAAAATAAATTTCTCTTTACCATCCTTTAAGTTAATAATAGCTGGTTGAACTGCGATATCATCCGCATTCCTTCTCACCGTGTTGACTAATATTTCGTTTTTATTAATGAGTCTTATATCAGATACATAAGTAACATCATCAGTAAGTTGAATCTTCTCATTGGTATCCAGATTAAGACTAAATATTTGGTTTCCAGGATTTTTATCTGACAAAGAGGAATAATAAAGTGTATTCTTTCCGATACTAAAAACACCAATTGGATAGTCTCTTTCGTAAGGAATAGTAGCTCTTAATTCAACTTCTTCAGTATCAAGATCAATTGTTATAATGTCACTTTTGAATTCACTTTCACCTACTTTGTAAGTTAGTGTTAAAGAAAGGTACCTATTTTCAATATCTTTTTTAGGATTAGAACCACAAGCGCTCACTAATATAAGAATAACAAGACCAATAATCAAATGATATTTAATATTAAGTTTTCTCATATTAACACTTTAAACCATTGCTATCAAAAATTGAAATAAATTCATATTTATCTCTTTTGATAGGTCTTAATTGTCGCTTCAAACAGATTGCTGACTGCACATTAAACTGTAATTTAGGCATTGTTATCCTCTCCTTTTTGATCTTTATAACTCTATAGTATCAAATATAAATAGATAAACAACAATTACTTAACAAATCAATAAAACTGCAGAAAAAAACCAAGATTGTCATAATTTTGCGACTTATCTTGGTCTGATTTTAGTAATATTTTTATATTAATCTTCTTGTGCTTCTGATCTAATTTTATTGATCATAACAAGCTCTTCTTTAGTAAAGACACGGTCTTTTAAAAGGTCAGGTCTTTTATTAAAGGTACGTCTTAAAGATTCTTCTAATCTGAATTTTCGAACATTATCATGATGTCCAGAAATTAAGACTGCTGGCACTTCATCACCTTCATAATCAAAGGGACGAGTATAGTGTGGGTATTCTAATAGACCATTAGAGAATGAATCATCTTCATGGCTGTCAGATGTAATAACACCATTAACAAGACGAATCACAGCATCAGAAATAACCATTGCTGCTAACTCACCACCTGTTAGAACATAATCACCCAATGATACTTCAAGATCAACATGTTGCCTGATACGCTCATCAAATCCTTCATAATGACCACAAACGAAGATTAAATGATCTTCTTGGGCTAAATCATAAGCAACAGATTGCTTAAATTGGATGCCCTGTGGTGTCATCATAATGACTTTAGAATTCTCAGTACGAGTTGCTTTAATGGCATCGATGACAGGTTGGCACATGAGTACTAAACCCGCTCCCCCACCATAAGGTTCATCATCAACACGATTGTGTTTATCTAAAGTATAGGATCGCATATCTACGATATTAACTTCAACATGTTCCTTCAAGATAGCTTTTTTAATGATTGATGTATTGATAAATCCTTCAAACATATCAGGAAATAATGAAATGATAGAAATCTTCATCTAAAGACCTTCCATCCAGTTGATATCAATACGATTCACATCTAAAAAGACACCTGCTACAAAAGTCTTATTAAAGGGTACTAAAACTTCACGATCGTCCATAGCAACACGCATGATAGGATGTGCAGGATTATCAATCATTTCAGTAACTTTACCAATTCTCTTTAAATCAGAATAAACTTCACAACCCATTAAATCAGAGAAGTAGTATTCTCCTTTAGGTAATGGATGTCTATCTTCTTTATCAATATAGATTTCCCCTTTATGGAAAAACTCTACATCATTAAGGGTATCCAAGCCTTTAAACTTAACCAATACAGAACCTTGGTGCATTCGTACTGATTCAATTTCAACTTGACTAACTTTCCCATTGAGATCAAGATCAACAAGGAGTCCAACCTTAAATCTCTCTTTTACAAATTCTGTTTTAGGGAAGACTTTAACTTCACCTCTAATACCATGGGGCTTTTGGATGCTCCCGATACTTATTTTACTCATAGTCCCTCCAAAAAAAGGATAGATTACTCCATCCTTAGTATGATTCAAACTTAATAATAACGCGTTCTGATAAGACTCTTGATCCAATTGACATAACTTGTCTGATAGCATGAGCCATCGAACCTTGTTTACCAATTAATCGAGCAATATCATCATTAGGTGCATAAATCGCAAGAATCACTTCTTTTTCATTTAAACCCTCTAACCTTTTGACACTCAAATTCTTTTCATTATCCACTAAAGGGGCAACTAAATTATATAGAATATCTTCGATTGGTGTCATGATTATTTAGCTAATTTTGATTCGTGGAAACGAGTCATAATTCCTTGTGATGATAAGATTGTACGAACTGTATCTGATGGTTGTGCACCAACTGATAACCATTTTAGTGCTAATGCTTCATCAACTTTGATAGCTGCTGGTGATTGTGTTGGATCGTAATAACCGACGATTTCAATGAAACGTCCATCACGAGGTGCACGAGAATCAGCTGCAACAATTCTGTAGAATGGTTTTTGTTTTGAACCCATTCTTCTTAAACGTAGTTTAACTGCCATAGTATAATTGCCTCCTTGTATTTACTTTCATTATAATACACCATGAAATAAAGGGAGTCAAGTCTTTTTACTTAACTCCCCTAAAATTATTTTATTTCTTTAGCTTTGTAGAATGAACGGTTGTTTAGAGCAAACATTCGAGATGAGAATTCACCCTCTGTTTGGTCTTCATAGATTTTTTCAAACATGTTTGTACGTGCATCAATATTATC
>JBGXRX010000005.1:0-2861 GCA_041811795.1 Erysipelothrix sp.
CTATGACACTACCACTACCAATAGTGACACCAGGATGAATGATTACGCCAGCTCCTATCCATACGTTATCTTCAATGGTACCACTCCCAAAACTACCAAACATACTATCCTTAACCATTTCTTTCTTTTTGGTGTCTAAAGGATGGCAATGATTATATTCATAGGATAGGACTTTTGCTAAATGGCGTTCATTATTGATGACTGCATCTGTCTCTATATAAAGTTCACCACTTCTCATCCTTAACTTAATCTCAGCGTATGTCATTTTGATAATACTCTAAAGGCAAACTGATAAGGTTTGCTAGCATCAACACGATAATCATCTAGAACAGGTGCACCCCAACTATCATCACCACCAACACCGCTTTGAATACCAGCAATGGTGAAGTAAGTTGATTCGTGATTACCTAAATCATATGGGTGCAGTGCACTTTCAATCATGAGATCTTCATAAGGTAGTGCACGTGCCTCAAATGGCTGATCAATACTTTCAAATGTGACATTGGCTTTACGTAATTGATCATGTACTAAAGTTAGCTGTCTGTTACCTGTTCGGTTACCACATTCTTGAGGTATGACATAAGGTGTTAGATTATCCACAACATCATATGTGTAATGACCTAGATGAGCACCTCTTTGTCGGTCGATGTAGTTTTCATCAGGACCATGACCTAAGTAATCAACACGATCAAAGTTATTTTTGAACTTGAACTGGATACCATGCATTGGAATGTCACCTTGCATATCTCCAGGTACATAATCATAATGTACATCCATTGCATCTCCAGTGAAAGTGAATTCTAGATTTAATTGTGCAGTGGAATGTGCAAATAATTGATATCTATAGTGAAGTGAAATCTTATCTTTAGACTCTTCTAATTTGAAATTCACAATACGACTGTGGGTAGATGCCCCTAACCAATGTGCAGTTTCAATCGGGAAGTTGTTACCCCTGTCATTATCTGTCATAGGTCTGTAGAACCAAGGTCTAACATAAGGACTATCCAGTGTTTCTACACCAGTGATTTTGAGTGATGTAAGACCTCTTTGCTTATGGAAGAAGGCTGTCATGGTATCAGTTGTAACCGATACATTGGCATCCCCATTAACAACTTCCAGTCGCCTGCTAGGTCGTTTTCTGGTTGATTTAACTTGTACTTGAGATTGAGATTTGGATAAGACATGACCTTTATGGGCCCACAGTGTATCTTTACTCAACTGAAGTTCAACTTCTAAAGTGATTTCACCATCTAGTTTAGGAATCTCAACATTCAAGGTCTGGGAATCTTGAGGTTTTAAATCAAGTTGATAAACTTCTTGAGATACCACATCACCATTCTGGAGAATGTTAATGACTGTATTAAACTCTTTTAAGTTAGTGAAGAGATAGTCATTACGTAAAGTAATTGAGTTACCATCAAAACGAGTCTTTAGATATTCAAAGGCTTTATGAACTTCCTGGACTTTAGGAGAAACTTTACGATCTGCAAAAACAATCCCGTTAATACAGAAATTAAAATCTGTAGGGCGATCATCAAAGTCTCCTCCAAAGGCAATATAAGGTTTACCATGACGTATCACTTCAATACCTTGATCAATATAGTCCCAAATGAATCCCCCTTGATACATAGGGTAAAGGTCCTCTAGATCGGAATACTCACCAAGACCTCCATTGGAGTTACCCATGGCATGGGCATACTCACAGTTAATGAAAGGTTTATCCGGATTATTATCCAGGTAGTCCTTAATATCAGCAACTTTTGAATACATATGACTTTCCATATCCGTAATCTTTGCATATTCTTTTCGATGGACAGAACTTTCATAGTGAACTAATCGACGAGGATCTTTTTCTCTGAAATATTGGCTCATCTTCCAGATGGCTTCTCCTGCATGAGATTCATTACCACAAGACCATATGATGATGGAAGCATGGTTTTTATCTCGTTCTAAGACATTCTTAGCACGGTCCAATACTGCCCCTTCCCACTCTGGTAAATCTCCTGGTACTTGATGGCTTGGATCAATACCATCATGTTGTTGCCAAGTCCCATGACTCTCAAGGTTAGCCTCATCGATAACATAGAGTCCATACTCATCGCATAACTCATAGAATCGCTCATGATTTGGATAGTGTGATGTACGAACTGAGTTGAAGTTGTTTTGCTTAAGGAATTTAACATCCCACAACATATCCTCCTCACTCACAACCCTTCCATTACGGTGGTTAAATTCATGACGATTAACCCCCTTAAATACAATTCGTTTACCATTAATGTGCATGATTTTATCTATCATTTCAAACTGTCTGAAACCAATTCGCTCAACAACAATTTCCTGTAATTGATCTTTGTTATCGTAAAGTCTTATTTCTACATGATAAAGATAAGGATCTTCTGATGACCAAAGGTGAACATCCTCTAAATCAATCTCAATTTTATTTGATAGATTCAATTGGGCCTTAGAACTAGAATAAATAGAATTATTATCAGCATCTAATACATTAATACTATAGAATCCTTCTTCGCGACTAACATCAAATTCAAAATTTAATTTAGCATCCTTATAGTCATTGTAGAGATCATGATAGATGAATAAATCATTGATATGTAATACTGGTAATTGAGTCAGAGTAACCGATCTAAAAATTCCATTGAATCGCCAGAAGTCCTGGTCTTCAAGCCATGATGCAGTTGAATATTTAGGAACTACAACCGATAATCGATTGCTACCTTGTGTTAGATAATCACTGACATCATATCGAGATGGTGTAAATGAATCTTCTGCATAACGAACCATCCGATAGGATGAGTTTGTCTTAATTCTTTGGTCAAAAATATTAAGATAGATGTTACTAAGAA
>JBGXRX010000006.1:0-3899 GCA_041811795.1 Erysipelothrix sp.
ACTTCGCTATCCCCCCGGTATTTGGTAAAAATATATGGTGCCGACTAGAGGACTTGAACCCCCAACCTACTGATTACAAATCAGTTGCTCTACCAATTGAGCTAAGTCGGCATTAAATGGTGGAGGTTAACGGGCTCGAACCGCTGACCCTCTGCTTGTAAGGCAGATGCTCTCCCAACTGAGCTAAACCTCCAGAACTCCTTAACGCCTTAATAATATACCATAAGAGTTTTGGAGTGTCAACAACAAAAATGATTTCTATCCAATAAAGTTGTAAAGTGTCTTAAACCCACTGTTTAAGGGCTCAATATACACTTAAGCCCTAGGTTTCCCTAGGGCTTTTAATTATACCATCAATGCTTGTGCAGCTGTAATAATAGCTAATTTGTAAACATCTTCCTCATTACATCCACGAGATAAATCAGAAACTGGTTTGTTCAATCCTTGTAAGATTGGACCAATCGCTTCATATCCACCAAGACGTTGTGCAATCTTGTAACCAATGTTACCTGATTGGATTTCTGGGAAAATAAATACACGTGCATGTCCTGCAACTTCAGATTCTGGTGCTTTCAAGTTTCCTACTACACGGTCAAATGCAGCGTCAAATTGAAGTTCTCCATCAATTTGGTATTGTGGTGCAGCTTCTTGAGCTAAACGAGTAGCTTCAATTACTTTATCAACTTCTGGACTCTTTGCAGATCCCTTAGTTGAGAAACTTAACATAGCAACTACTGGATCAATATCGAATAGTTCTGCTGTTTTAGCACTTTCAATTGCAATGTCTGCAAGTTCTTGTGCGTTTGGATTAATATTAATAGCACAGTCTCCAAATACATAAGACTCGTTACGTTTGAATATTATGAATGCTCCTGAAGTACGTGATACTCCTGGTTTTGTTTTAATAATTTGTAATGCAGGGCGAACTGTATCACCTGTTGAGTGAATAGCACCTGAAATCATTGCATCGACTTCACCCATATAAGTTAGCATTGTCCCAAAGTAGTTTTCATTTTGAATCCACTCATAAGCATCTGCCTTTGTAAGTTTACCAGCACGACGTTCAACTAGGGCATCAACCATAGCTTCTTTCGCTTCATAGGTTTTAGGGTTAATAATTTCTAGACGATCTGTCATGAAACCATGTTCAGCTCCCAATGCTGCAATATCATCTTTGTCCCCTAGAACAACTGGAATTAATAATCCATCTGCTGCTAAACGAACTGCTGCACCAATAATACGTGCATCTGAACCTTCTGGAAATACAACACGAATGTCTTTTCCAGCAATTTTATTCTTTAATCCATCAAATAAATCCATCAATATATCCTCACTTCCTTAATTATTATACACTAAATTAAAATTATTCCGGTAATATGGAACTCTTTGAGACCTTTTTCTTTGTCGAAATATGTGAGCAAAATAACAATCACACTATAGAAAAGTAAGATAGTTGTAAATCACTGAGATTACGAAGTGACAAACCGGTTTCCTCTTCGAACTTATCCAGTCTGTAGTTTAAAGTATTACGGTGAATATAAAGGGATTGTGCCGTTTGGCTGATGTTACCCTGATTTAACCATAGAGTCATAACCAACTCATATGCTTCTTTTATATTATGTATCTTTTCTCTTAGCAAACTTAATTGATAGGACTTATCAACTTGCTCTCTCATATAATATTGAAGATAGAGTAATCGGTAATCATTGACCGCCTGTTTTTCCTCTACATGAGAGAAGATATTATGATCTTCAATGAAGCTTTCTTTGAGTCCTTCAGTTACCTTTTTTGATGACCCTATATATAAGGAAGATAAAATACCTAAATCTTGCTCTAAAGTCTGGACAATTCCTGCTAGGTCTAATTCAAGTAATTGCGATGATTCTACAACCAGTAAATGAATCTTATCTTTGTAAAAAAAAGAGTCTTCAACTTCATCAAAGAAATAGAGGAAGGTTTCCATCCATAAATCCGCTTGTTCTTTATTACCTTTAAGTTTGATCTGAATAATTGTAAATTCTTTGTTTTTATCTTCAATTGCTTCATCTCGCATTAAGTACTTCATCCATGGTGTTTGATTTTCATGTCTAAATAATGCGTTTAATAATAGGATATCTTTTTCTGATAATTCATCTTCTTTAATTGCAAAGAAAGAATCACCATCTTGAAATGGTAAATACCCTTCTGGAATTTGATCATGTTCTACTTCTCTTAGTGATGGGTAGAATTGTTGGAGTTTAGATTTCATGCTTTGGTCTCCTTGCACAACTTGTTTGTATAGTTGTACTATATCATATTAGCGATTACAAGCATATAATATAAATACAAACGGAGGTCCTATCACATGGCAAATATTACACTTAAGGGTATTCATAAACGTTATGACAAAAACCCTAACTATTCAGTTACAGATTTTAACTTAGAAATTATCGACAAAGAATTCATCGTATTCGTTGGTCCATCAGGTTGTGGTAAATCTACAACACTACGTATGATTGCTGGACTTGAAGATATTACTTCAGGTGAATTATACATTGGAGACCGTCTAGTAAACGACGTTGAACCAAAAGACCGCGATATCGCAATGGTTTTCCAAAACTACGCACTTTACCCACATATGACAGTTTACGATAACATGGCATTCGGATTAAAGATTCGTAAAACACCTAAAAATGAAATTGACAAGGCAGTTAAAAACGCAGCTGAGATTCTTGGACTTGCACACTACCTAGACCGTAAACCGTCAGCACTATCTGGTGGAGAGCGTCAACGTGTTGCTCTTGGACGTGCTATCGTTCGTGATGCACAAGTATTCTTAATGGATGAGCCTCTATCAAACTTAGATGCTAAATTACGTGTAGCGATGCGTGCTGAAATTACAAAACTTCACCACCGCTTAGCAACAACTACAATTTATGTAACGCATGACCAAACAGAAGCGATGACAATGGCTGACCGTATCGTTATTATGAAAGATGGATTCATCCAACAAATTGGAACACCAGCTGAAGTATATAACACACCAGTTAACGTATTCGTAGCTGGATTCATCGGATCACCTGCAATGAACTTCTTCAATGTTCGTTTAAACGAAACAGGATCCATCACATCTGATGGCGGACTACAAATTAAATTACCAGAAGGTAAATTTAAAATGTTAAGCGACTTAGGATATGTTGGAAAAGACATCATCTTCGGTATTCGTCCAGAAGATATTCACAACGAAGAACTTGTACTAAGCTCAAACCCTGAAGCAATCGTTAAATCAGAAGTTGTTGTATCAGAGTTACTGGGTGCAGAAACAATGTTATACTCCAAAGTTGGAAACCAAGAATTCATTTCCCGCGTTGGTGTAAGTGAAACATATACACTAGGTCAAATCATTGATCTATCATTCAACGTTAACAAAGCGCACTTCTTTGATGTAGAAACGCAAAACGTTATTAAATAATCAACTCCAGCCTTCTAGGCACTTGAAAAAAGACTCTTGATCTCCAACAAGAGTCTTTTTATTTGCTTAGCGGTTATTTCTGTGTCACTTTTATTATCAACATCATAGAACGTCTCAGTTCATCAGCATTACGAGGATCTAAACTTACCCAATCAGAAGGTGGAATGACTTCAGTTAATGCTTCTAGGGTAAATCCTTCTTCAATTAATAGATTGACATAACTACTCATACTTCGATGAAACATCTTTATCTTGGTATCTAGGAAATTAGAAAATCGCCATGATTGATCATAATACCGATCTACAAGCCAATGTAGTGGAACACCGTCATCACCCATAATCCATTCTTGTTGACCCCGGGCTGTAAAGATTGGATGCTCTACAACAAAGAGAAAACTACCTTGGCTTTTAAGCATTGAATACACCTTTCTCACAAGATTCCTATAATG
>JBGXRX010000007.1:0-2818 GCA_041811795.1 Erysipelothrix sp.
CCATTCTTTAGTCCCTGTCACATCAATCTTAGGTGAGACATAAGTATTGGTAACCGTTAAACCATCTGCTGATAAGCTCTTTGTGTAATTGGTTGGAACTGCGACTTCATCGACGGTGTACACATAATCGACACCACTCGCATCTGTCTTATCCAAACCAGTCCACTTGTAACTTAATTCACCATTGATTAGTTCTACTGGGACTAAATGTGCGACACCATTGCGATAGAGTTGTAACTGAATCGTTGGATGGGTACTAGGTCCACCTACCCATTCTTTAGTCCCTGTCACATCAATCTTAGGTGAGACATAAGTATTGGTTACTGTGAGTCCATCTTCTGATAAGCTCTTTGTGTAATTAGTTGGTACTGCGACTTCATCAACTGTGTAAATATATTTGTTTCCTTTAGAATCATATTCAGGAAGTCCATACCACGTATAACGCCATGGAGATTGTTCATTACTATCTACCGTACCATCAACAACTCCGGTACTTACTACACTAGCAACACCATTGGCTATTTTTTGTTTTAGTTGTAGAGTAATCTGTGGTCTATCTTTTCCACCAACCCAAGATTTAATACCCGTAATACTAATACCATCTTTTTCTGTATTAGTAACAGTTACTTTCTTCTCTTGTTGATCTATTCTAAGAACCACAACACCATTGGTTGGACTGTATGTTGTTGCATATTTTTCAATATTTTCTTCAGTTACAGTGTATTCACCATAAGGTAAACCTTCTAGAACTTTAACAAGCTCTCCGTTTTCATCTGGCAAATTGAAGCGAGCAACTTCACCAATTTCATAACCCGAAAGGTCAGCCTTCAACTTCGGACCAGTGACAACAAACTCAAATGATAGTAAAGATAAAGACGATGTTGCATTTTTTCCAATAGTCTTCGGAACAATGACCTTTTCAATAATCAGTTTACCAAGAGGCTTTTCAGTATTAGTTACAACAATCTCCACATCAGCAGAATCTTGACGAATTAAAAAGCTAGTAAATGGAAGACCATTTGCCATAATTGAAACATTATAGTCATTCAACTCAGACGCTGGTATTCCAGAGACAGCCGATTCGCTGATTGTATAAGTGGCTTCTTCTCTTAAGTCTGTAAGAACACGTTTTTGGCCATTTTTAAGTTGGTAAACTTTATTGTATGATTCAGGTCCTTGAACATTGATTGTAAATGTTCGATTATCATCAGCAACACCTACACCATTCTTAACAAGTTTCTTTTCAACCGTATAAAGTACCGGATTTACCCTTGGCTCAGGGAAATTGATTGTCTTGGTAGCTCCTTGATAATCCGTATATTGGATTGTAGTTAAACCATTCGTAGGATACGTATCCTCAGCATCTGGTATTACATTCAAGATGTCATCATTAATCGTTATACGATATTTGATTTGTGCATACTTAATGTCTGATCCAGCTGATATAGGTTCAGATAAAACTGGAATATCCCAATTAATGGTATTTCCATTAAGAGCCACAGTTCCTCCATTTGGAGAGATTTGAATATCCGAAACAACCCCTTGAACTTCAAATCCTTGTCCCATTGGATCTACTATGGTAGCATTTTTAACTGCAGCATTAATTCCTTGAGCGATTTGTTTAAAGATATCGCTTAAGCCTGCTGAATTGGATGCATAGTATTTACCTGGACTACCAATATCTTGAAGTATCTGTTGTCCAGTAGAACTTACTTCAAGTGCAATAGAATACAATGAATGGCTACCACCACTATTTAAAGCTTTATAGAAGCCACTTTCAGCAATAGCACTATTACCATTGTGATAATAATAGTTTTTGTTATTTGGTACCCCTGTTGGAGGATTGTATCCAGTACTTCCAATCCATTGGATCAAGCTACTGCCTGTACCTACTTTGTTTGAGTTAAATGAAGCGCGTGGTACATTTTTAGAAGTTACCCAATATGTTCCAGAGGCTGTTCCTTGCCCACTAACTATTCGTGGAACGTATTGCTCCGCTAAAAAGTTTATTGGATTTATTACTTGGTAGGAATAGGTTGGCTCACCATCTGATAACAAAATAATATTCTTAAAATCAGCTGATGATGCGGCCAATAACTCATTCCCTCTTCGAATACCTGCTTGGGTGAATGTTCCCCCAGTTGCACTAAGACCATCTATTGCAGTCTTTAAGGTAGCAGCATTCGATGTGAAATTCACTAAAGTGACAGCATTTTCAGCAAAAGTTACAAGAGCAACTTGATTGTTTCCACCTGCATTATTTTCTGTACTTAGAACAGTGTCAACAAATAATTTAGCTGCATTTTTTGCGTTAGTCAACTTAGTACCTTCCATACTCCCTGATGTATCTAGTACTAATACACTCTTTGTTGTTTTCTTTAAATCCCGTCCTTCGACGCGTAAAACAACATCCCATGTATTCACTAGACCATCTACTGAAGTGGCATACTTATCTACTCTAGTTTGTCCTGGATTTAATTCATCTGTGGCTTGAATTTCAGTTGATGGACTTACAGCATAAACCGTAATCATCATAGCGATCATCAAACCAACTTTGGAAATAAAATTAAGCATTTTTGTCATACATTATTTCTCCTTTATGGTTTGTTAACGAACAAAGTTCGTTAGATTAATTCGATGATTCAGTTATGTCTCAATTTCACATAATTAGCTTAAATCAAATACATAAATGAATCCCAAAAAATGGAACGATATCTCCAATCAACTGCTCCCCCTTTCTAGGATAAAATCATAAAACTAATGACTCATTAATTTACATGAAAATATCATTTGTAATTATCTTGCACGGCTGTTCCTA
>JBGXRX010000008.1:0-3647 GCA_041811795.1 Erysipelothrix sp.
ATAACACGAAAGTGTGAGTGACCCTCTGTAGTATAACTGTAATAGATGAACGTATGCTCTTTAGAATGTCGTTGAGGTTATTCACATTTTTTTTGTGCTTAAAGGAGGTGTAAGAATGAACAATAGAATTGGTTATGCCTGTATGAATATGGATACAGAACCCAACATTTTTAAGACTTGTCGAATAAATAGTGTGACTCAAGAGAGACTGATAGAACTGATTGAACATAACTTAGAAGTCTTAGAAGCAATGATTGATTACAATATTAAGCATGGCAATAAAATGTATCGGGTCTCCTCTTCCCTCATCCCCTTTGCTTCCAATGAAGTTAACTGTTTGGATTGGCAAAATTATTTTAAATCTGATTTTGAACGTATTAGAAAGAAGATAAAAGCTGCTGATATTAGGATCTCGTGTCATCCAGGACAATATACAGTGATTAACTCTAAAGATACTCATGTTATAGAACGATCCATTAAGGAGCTGGAGTATCATAGTCAACTCATGGAGTTATTATCAGGTGATGCTAGTCATAAGATGATCCTACATGTGGGTGGTGTTTATGATGATAAAGAGGAATCGATGGAGAGATTCATACAGGTCTATAAAACACGATTGTCGGAAAAGATAAAGAAGTATCTTGTAATTGAGAATGATGATCGTCTTTATACGGTGGAAGATATTCTCTATATCTCTAGCAAGATTGGCATACCGCTTGTGTTTGATAACCTCCATCACCTTTGTAACCCTTCCCTAGAGCATTTGTCCATTAGGGAAATCTTGGATCAAGTGAGGGCTACTTGGCCGGCAGGTATGGTTCCTAAGATGCATTACAGCCAACAAGATAAGGATAAGCGTATGGGTGCTCATTCATATACTATTCATCTTGATGCGTTTGATCAAGATTATGAAGGCTACATTAAGGGTAACCCGATTGATATTATGCTGGAAGTGAAGGACAAGAATCGATCCTTTATGAAGGTGGATGCTTTTCTCTATCCTAAGGCAGTAAAAATTGAAGGTGAATGGGCAAGGTATAAATATTTGGTTATGGCTCATTCAATTGAGCACTACAAGCATATTAGAACCCTCTTTAAGAATAACCCTCGTGTAGATGTCAAGAGTTTCTACCATCTTGTAGATGATGCTTTGAATCAAGGCCTCAAAATTGGTAACCAAATTAATGCTTTTGACCATATTTGGGGATACTTTAAGAAACACTGCTCGAGTCAAGAATTAGAAAAGTACCTAAAGAGTCGTGAAGCTTTTAGAGAAGGACATATACAGAATAAAGTATTGATACGATACCTAGAGAAGATGGCGATTAAGTATGAAGTTAGATATTTATTGGACTCATACTACTTTACGTCATTGTTAAGCAAATAAAAGGAGAAACTTATGTACCTAGCCATGAAAGAAATGAAGAAAGAAAAACTAAGGTTTTTAATGATTATACTAGTAACTGCTTTGATAGCATATTTGGTTTATTTTCTGTCATCCCTGGCTTATGGTTTAGCACAGATTAATCGAACCGCCATTGATCACTGGAATGCTGAAGGTATTGTCATAACTAAACCTGCTAATGGGAATATCTATGGATCCATGATTGATGAGACTGATTTGAATGACTTAAGACTGGATCTTAATAATGCGATTATCATCACTACAGCTACAACTTATGTTGCTAATGAGAGCGATCCCTACAGTCTTGTATTCCTTGGATATGATTTGAATAATGATCAATTGACACCGGAAATCATTGACGGTCGTGAGATTGAGGACAATGATGAGATTATAGTGTCTCATAATATCAAGAAAGATGTTGAGGTTGATCTGGGGGATTGGATCAAGTTGTCATCTTCTAACAAGTCATTTAAGATTGTTGGGTTTACACAGGATTCTAATTATAATACGGTGCCGGTTGTATATGGAGATCGTGTAAGTGTGGCAAGTGCCTTAAGGGATTCAACTCCTGAGGGTTCTGATGCTGATGCAGTACAAAGCAATCAACCTTTAAGATACAGTGGATGGATTGCTTATGATCCGATAGACCAGGACAGCTTGGATGATTATGAGCTAGTCTATATGGATATTGATAGTTTCATTAAGGAGTTACCGGGCTATCAAGCACAGGTACTGACCTTTAGTTTGATGATTGTGTCATTAGCGGCTATATCTTCCATTATCATTGGGATCTTTATGTATATACTGACCATGCAGAAGAAATCCATTTTTGGGGTTTTGAAGATACAGGGATATAGAAATTTATTTATTATGAAGTCGGTAATTTATCAGGCTGTGGTAGTAACCTCCTTGGGATTTATTCTAGGGTTTATGGCGACACTGTTAACGGTGGAGTTCTTACCACCTCAGGTTCCGATAGCCTTATTCTGGGAGCTTTACTTATTGATAACACTGTTTGCAATTATCTGTTCACTGATAGGGTCATTATTTTCAGCAAGAAGTATTCTGAAGATTGATCCACTGGATGCACTATAGGAGGTACTATGATAAAACTAAAAGAGATTACTAAAGATTTTTATGATGGTGATACGAGGGTTAATGTATTAAAGTCTACGGACCTATCAATTGAGCCACAGGAGTTTGTTGCCATTGTGGGGCCTAGTGGTTCAGGTAAGTCGACATTACTAACCATTATTGGAGCACTACAAAACCCAACCTCAGGTTGGGTTAAGATTGATGGTGAGGATATATCTGATTTGGATGCTAAGGATGCTGCTGACTTAAGGTTTCGATCGATTGGTTTTATATTACAAGGAAGTAACTTGGTCCCCTTCCTAACGGTCTATGAGCAGTTTCAAATGAAGATGAAGCAAGCAACTATCAAGGATTATGATCAGACAATTGATGATATGTTGGAAGTCTTAGGGATTGATAACCTTAGACATAAGTATCCTGATGAGATATCAGGTGGTGAACGTCAGCGTGTGGCGGTTGGTTTAGCACTAATACTAAAACCACAGATTATATTAGCCGATGAGCCGACAGCAAGCTTAGATAGTGAAAAGGCTTATCAGGTGGTTGAGATGTTATCAACTATCTCTAAAAAACAGGAGGCCAGTGTTATTATGGTAACTCATGATAAGCGAATGTTGTCTTATTGTGATCGAGTATTTACTATGGATGATGGGGTATTGAGTTTAGATGACGATAGGTAACTATTTTAGCAATTAGATATGATACTATTACTTATTGAATTTATTGCTTCTATTATGGAGTATGAGTTAAAGCTCTGGAGCTTGTATAAGGCTTACCAGGGCTTTTTTCTCTTGTATCCCGTCCTTTGTATCGCTAGGGGCTTTCAAGGTTGGTAAGGATGATGGGTTGCTTGTGAATTAAGAGAGTTTGATGAAGAGTTATTGGTTGAATGAAAGCCTTTAAGCCTAGAGGATGGCGGTTAGTAATAATATCAATCACACATCTATATGGCATCCAATCGTAGATATTGGCAATAAATTTACAATCATCAAAATTGAGTAAATAGAGACTTTGGATAACAGTAATATTTTTTACTATTAAAGCTAAAACAAGAGATCATAAAAAAAGAGAGAGAAATAAATCTCCCCCTCCCTATTACACTAACAGTTCGTTTGATAATAATACTTTATCTAATTTTTAATCGAAA
>JBGXRX010000009.1:0-13818 GCA_041811795.1 Erysipelothrix sp.
ATAGTATCAAAAGCTAAAGAGGTTTTACCTGATCCCGACAAACCAGTCATAATAATTAATTTGTCTCTTGGAATATCAAGACTAATATTTTTAAGGTTGTTTTCTTTAGCCCCTTTTATAGTAATTTTATCGTTTTTCATAAGACCTCCATTTGATTTATTATATCACTTTTCTCATAGCATGTAGATTCCCTTGCTATAAGTTTTTCACTACTTTCATTTACATAAAAAGTTCCCTCTTAAGTTTTGAGTGTCAGACTTAGGGGAACTTAATTGATTATTTTTAATTTATTAATTGAGATTCTATAACGTATCGAACTGCCTCAAACTGACTTTTATCGAAGTCCTCTTTGCTCAGATGAGTTTCAAATACTTCAAACAAGATTTTAAGTGCATTTTCAATATTATTTGAGAAGGTCTCTTTAATTAAAGATAGTTCATAGGCATTAACTTGCTTTTCAACGTATTTGAAATGAGCCCCAGGATTCCCACCATTTTGATAAGAAATGAATTTAAATAATTCTTCTCGCATCATCGCCAAATGGTTTTGAGTATACATTAACTGCTTACGTCTCATTCCTTTAGTCACATAAAAAGACAACCAAAGAAACTCATTGACACAATTTTCCAGATTGAAGTCCTTGATGAGATAACTAACATCACTGACTTCATCACCTTCTAGCGTATTATCTTTATCCAATAATATTTTGGATAGTGAATCCTTCTTGATTACTTCCTGGACTAATTCATCACGTGTAATAATAAGATCAAGTCGTGTCCCGTCTTTAAACTGCATTAGATAGGCCTCTTGATCAATATTGCTATTGATTCCTTTTCGGTCCATGAAATCAGGTTTTTGAAGTATTAGTATGTCACCAAATTGTTCAATCCATTGATCATTTTCTAAAAAAGATTCAAGTTCACTAACACCATAGAGGACATCATAATCCGAGTCTGCATCTACATCAGCATTAGGGTTAGTTCGCGAACCACGAAGAATCACTGATTTGATTCGTTGGTCTTCTTGGGCAAACGTCATTACACTTCCCATTATTCTAGAATTCATATTCTATCCCTTTTCTCTTAATTTCCGGCTTTCATTTCAAGCACAATATCTCGCAACTGAGCAGCTCTTTCAAAGTCTAGCAGCGCTGCAGCTTCTCGCATTTCAACTTCAAGTCTTTCAATAAGCTCTTGAACAGCCCTTTTATCTCTCTTACCAGATTTAATACGTTTGCTAAGTTCTTGTGTTTCTTTACCAGCAATAACATCACGTATCTCTTTCACAATAGTCGTAGGTGTAATACCATGTTTCTCATTATATGTGTTTTGTAAATCACGACGTCTTTGCGTTTCATCAATTGTTTTCTGCATTGAGTCCGTAATCTTATCAGCATACATAATAACATGACCATTTTGGTTACGAGCAGCACGTCCAACTATCTGTGTTAATGCTCGATAAGATCTCAGGAATCCTTCTTTATCAGCATCAAGAATTGCTATGAGTGATACTTCAGGTAAATCCAGACCTTCACGAAGTAAGTTAATCCCAACTACGACATCATACTTACCAAGTCTTAAGTCTCGTAAAATTTCAGTTCGTTCCAGTGTTTTAGTTTCATGATTTAGATGGGACACCTTAATACCTACCTCAAGTAGATATGCAGTTAAATCTTCAGCCATTTTAACTGTCAGAGTAGTTACAAGAACTCTCTCATTTCTCTCTCTTCTCATTCTAATCTGATCCACAAGATCATCAATTTGACCACGAAGTGGTTTGATTTCGATGGTAGGGTCTAAAAGTCCAGTTGGTCGAATAATTTGTTCAACAATTTCATGGTTAACTTTTTCAAGTTCATAATCACCTGGTGTTGCTGAAACATAGATTGTTTGGTTTTGTACAGATTCAAACTCTTCAAATGTCATTGGCCTATTGTGTAGTGCCGATGGAAGTCTAAATCCAAAATCAATTAGAGTTCTTTTACGTGATTGATCCCCATTGTACATCCCTCTAACTTGAGGCAAGGATACATGAGACTCATCTACTACAAATAAGTAGTCATCTGGGAAATAATCGAAGAGTGTATATGGTCTTTGTTCAGGTGTTCTTCCATCTATATGCATAGAATAGTTCTCGATACCTGAACACATTCCAAACTCTCTTAGAGCCTCTAAGTCATAGGTTGTTCTTTGCTCTAGTCTTTGATATTCAATGAGTTTATTTTCGTCTTTTAAGAAAGCTAAACGATCCTTCATCTCAGCTTCAATTTTCATACATGCCACAAGTAAAGTATCTTTGTCACGAGCATATTGGTTAGCTGGGAAAATGTGGTAGAACTTGTAAGCATCTCGAGTTTTTCCAGAAATTCTGTCAATCTCAACAATTCTTTCAATTTCATCACCAAAATATTCGATTCTAACAACGAACTCTTCAGTATGCCCTAAGACTATTTCAATAACATCGCCACGGACTCTAAATGTACCACGTTCTTGTTCGACATCATTTCTTTTAAATTGGCGTTCAACCAACTCTCTCATCAATTCCTCACGAGGAAATTCTTCACCTGCTCGAATTGTGAATAACATGGCTTGATAGTATTTTGGATCAGATGATGCATAAATTGAAGCAACCGATGCAACAACAATAGTATCTCTTCGCTCCAAGATTGAATTTTGAGCTGCCATTCTAAGCATATCCAATTCGTTGTTGATCATGGAACTTTTTTCAATGTAGGTATCTGAACCTGGTAAATACGCTTCTGGTTGGTAGTAGTCGAAGTTCGAAACGAAGTATTCTACCCTGTTGTTAGGGAAGAACTCTTTAAACTCTGAATAGAGCTGCCCCGCCAAAGTCTTGTTATGCACAAAAACTAAAGTCGGTTTATTGACTTTAGCAATGACTTGAGAAACAGTATAAGTTTTACCTGTACCTGTCGCTCCTAAAAGAACCTGTTCTTTTTTACCTTGCTCAATACCCTCAATGAGTTGTGCAATGGCCTTAACTTGGTCCCCTTTGGGTTCAAATTTTGAAACTAATTCAAACTTATGATCCACCTTTTACCACCTCTATCGCTTTGTTAAGTTGTATATCATCAGTTTTTTTATCATAAGCCCACTTACTTACTACAGCTGAGTATGCTACCTTAAGTGTGTCTTGTTCAATGTGATTTCCTGTTTTTAAGTTGTATTCACTTTGGAATTTATTAAGTGATTGTAGTGTTGTGTTATCGAAATAACCATCCACTCTACCATTATGTACTCCAATATAGTTTAGTGCTTCCTGTAAGTAGAAAACTGCTTCTCCAACTTGATCAAAGTAGACTTTCTCATCTACCTTCATTTCTACATAAGGAGTATAGAAAATATCATGTAGTTTAATTTCTACATCGGGTACAATTCCTACCTTATCAATTGAGTTTCCATGAGGTGTCATCCATTTTGCACTTGTTAGTTTCAATACAGATCGATCTGAAAATACTCTTTGTGTTTGAACCGTACCTTTTCCATAAGAAGTGACACCTATAATTTGAGTTTTATTATTTTCTCTCATTGCCATAGCCAACACTTCAGAAGCAGATGCTGAGTTTTCATTTTGTAATATTACAAGGTTCTTAAAATCATATTTTGATTTTACACTTTGAGTTACATTGTATAGCGTCTTCTTGCCATCAACAGTTTCTTGAGAATAAACGATATCGTTATTCTCAAAGAATAGTTTTGATAAGTCGTTGATTGCCTGTAAGTAACCACCACCGTTATCTCTAAGGTCAATGATTAATTCGTTTGCTCCCTTAGCAATAAAGTCATCTAAGTAGGATTCAACTATCGATCCCAGGTTACGACCAAATGAAGATATTTCTAAATATCCTACACCTGATTCTAATACATCACCATACGCGATCGCTGATACTTCAGCTCTTGTCATTGTAAAAGTCATTGGTTGATTCTTTCTTAATACAGTCACATCAACAGTAGTACCTGCATCACCAACAATCATCTCTTTGATTTGATCAGAGTTTAGTCCTTCAATTGATTCACCATCAACTTCAAAGAAAATATCACCCTCTTGAAGTCCAGCAAGTTCAGCAGGAGAATCCTTGTAAACTCGAGTAACTAGATTTAAATCATTCGCTGTATATTGAACACCAATTCCAACAAACTCTTGGTCTATTGAATTAGAAAAATCCATGGCCTCATCTGCAGTCATGTAAGATGTGTGTATATCTCCATTTTCTTTTAGCATTCCAATAATAGCATTATCAATTAAGTCGTTACTTACATCATCCATTTCACGTCCAAAATACCAATTATTCTTTAATTCATTATATACCGCTTCAAAGCGATCCAGACTCTCATTAGAGCTTATAAATGGTACTCCTGATCGAGGAGCCACTAACATTCCTAAAATAAAAGAAACTATAATAGATGCAGAAACAAAAGCTATTTTACGTCGTTTTTTTCTGGTTTTTTCTAACTCATCGGGCCACTTATGCCTTTCAAGTTTAATCGTTACTTTATTTTCATTGTTTTCCATATAATACACCACCGTTAACTATGTACTAAGTTTACCACACATTAGTGCTATAATGATATTCACTAGAATATTTAGGGAGGATTATTATGAAATCTATAGCAGTCTTTTGCGGCTCTCGTATGCCTGATAATGACATCTTCAAACAGGAAGCAATTAAACTTGCTGACTACTTTGTTAATAACAATATCAAACTGATTTATGGCGGTGCCAGTGTAGGAATAATGGGTCTAATTGCAGATCGTATGTTAGAGCAAGGTGGTTATGTTGTTGGGATTATGCCAACCGTATTAGCTACAAGTGAAATCGCACACCCTAATCTTACTGAAAGTCACATCGTTGCTGATATGCAAGTAAGAAAGTCGTTGATTGTGGATCTTGCTGATCACTTCATCGCTTTCCCAGGTGGATGTGGTACCATGGATGAAATCTTCGAAGTTATTACTTTAGGACAAATTGGTGTCATTGATAAGACTTACGGTTTTTTAAATATTGATGGTTTCTATGATGGTATTAAGATATACCTGGACCATGCTACAAAACATAATTTTATTGATAAAGAACTTCGTCAACACATCATCTTCGAGAATCACTTTGAAGATTTTATTAAACTACTCCTAAAATAAGAGACAATAATTGAAAAACCCTGCAAATTAAATTTGCAGGGCTTTATTTTTATATATTAATTGTAATAACCTGGCGTAAGTGACATATCACCTAATACTAATGGTGCGTCAACTTTACATGGTGCTTGGTTACCATTTGAATGACAAAATCTGTTCACCGCTCCGAAATAACGGTCTCCTGACCACGCATTAAATGCTGCTTGGATGTCATTATAATTCGTTCTAAAGATTTCTATGTGTAAATGAATACCTGTAGACATTCCTGAAGTACCAACATTACCTACTACCGTACCAGCTCTAACTGGTTTACCAACTAGACCTTTTGGTATTGTACCTGCTGTAAGGTGAGCCATTGAAACTCCGTATACTTGGCCTTCAATCAAGACTAGCATTGAAACATAATTACCCCAACCATTTCCACATGAAGAAGTTAATGATCCATTAGGACAGTTTTGATCGTTAGCAATAACAACAATTCCATCTCCTGGCATTTTAAGCGGAACTCTTGCTCTACCAGTAGTATAATCAGCACCTGTATGAGGTAAACCTTTTAAACTACCACTGCGATATTTATATCCCCAAGAACCAATCCTATAAGCGGATCCTGATAATGGATGAGTCCATGATCCTGAATTTGGAGGTGCTGGCGGCGGAGTGCCTGGTGCTGGCGGCGGTGGAGGTGGTGGGAAGAATTGCTTAATTTCATCCTGTTGTTTCTCCGTCAAGGCAACTTTCTCATTAAGTAAAGCCGCTTGAGCCTCAAGTTGCGACGCCATTTTTTCTTGTTCTTTATGAAGTGCTACGGCTTTAGCAACCATAGTTATCATTGTTTCTTTTTGAATGACTAGAAACTCTTTAGAGTTTTCTAAAGCAACTTTAGAAGTTTCTGTTTTTGCTTTATCTTCTTCTAGTGTTTCACGTTCTGCCGTTAACTCAGCAATAAGATTTTCATTGAAAACTTTAATTCTATTTAAACCTTCAAATCTCATAATAATATCAGAGAAGTTAGTTGCACCCATCATGAATTCAACATAACCATTCACTCGAGATTGAGCTTGGGATACAGAAATATAGTTTTTAACTTTTACTTCCTTTTCCTCAATGCTTATTTCTTTCTCGGCTATTTCATTTTCTAATTGCTTAATTAGATTTTGAGTTGTTGTAATGTTATCTTCGATAGCTTTTACTTCACCCTCTAAAAAAGCAACTTGCTCTTCATAATCTTTTGCTTCTGCTTCATACTTTTTAGAATTAGCCTTAATGTCTTCAATATTATATTTAAGACCCTTTAAAGAGTCTTTATCTTTCGCAGCTTGTTCCTTAAGATACGATTTGTAGTCTTGACACTTTTTAGCGTTATCGGCTGTATATCCGATACCACCACATGTTTTATTCCAATAAGATTCTTCTGAAAATGGAGGTTCTGCAGCAAATATCGGTAAAACCGAAACTACAGTAAGAAGAATAACTACTATTATAATAAATATATTTCGTAATGTCTTTTTCATCGAGTCCACCTCAATTGTTTTCCTACAGAGAATAGAGATCCAATTGCACCTACAAGAGAACCTATGATTGCTAATACTAATGATACTTTGAATACCATTGGAGTTACTTGTACAAGAGTAAACATTTCTGACAATAACACTCCATTAGTTATTTTATATAAATAGTTATAACCAAATACAGTGAAGAGGATCGGAATAATAGAACCTATTAATCCTATGATCATACCTTCTATTATAAAAGGCCAACGAATATAAGAATTCGTCGCTCCGATTGTTCTCATAATAGCTATTTCTCGTCTTCGAGAATGAATTGATACACGCACTGTATTGGAAATTAGGAATATTGCAATTACACCAAGACCAGCAACAACTGCAAAACCACCTGCTCTAACACCTGCTAAAGCATTTAGGAAACTTCCGGTAGAATCTCCACCATAGGCAACCTTATCTACACCTTCAATATTAGTAATCATTTGCGCGATATCTTTAATATAATCTCCACTTGTTGCAGAAACTATAAATGCAGCTAACATCGGGTTATTCTCACCACGATATTCACCATATACTGCCTCAGCATTTTCATCATTGATGTTAGAAATCCAAGCTTCAAACTCTTCTTCCTTAGATGAAAAGATTACTTCTTTTACATTCGGTATAGATGCGATTTGTTCCTTGATCAGTTCAATACTTTCCTCAGAACTTGATGCATCATTAGTTATTAGAGTATGGATTTGAACCGACTCTTCAAGATTAGATGTGATGCTATCTATATTAATACTGAGTAAAACAAAAAAAGCCATAATAATCAAAGTAACAGTAACAGATGAAATACTGGATAGTGCCATCGAGAAGTTTCGAGTAACACCTTGGTATCCAGATTTGATTTGTCTAAATATTCTACTCATGGATATAGCCTCCACTTACAAGATCGGCAACCATGTGTCCTTCGCGTAAAGCGACTGTTCTTTTCTTATTTTGATTAACAATGTTTACATCATGGGTAACCATGATGATTGTTGTATTTTCTTCACGATTGATGATTTCCAGTAACTTAATAATTTCTGCTGACTTCTCAGGGTCTAGATTACCTGTCGGTTCATCACAAATTAATAATTTAGGTCTATTAGCTATTGCTCTAGCGATGGCAACCCTTTGTTGCTGCCCACCACTTAATTCGTGTGGGAAAGAACTCATTTTATCAGTTAAATCGACTAATCGTAAAACCTCACGAACACGTCTTCTCAACTTATGTTTTGGTGCATTAACGACTTCCAAAGCGAAAGCAACATTTTCGAAAATTGTTTTGTTCTCTAATAATTTGAAGTCTTGGAACACAACACCGATATTTCTTCTGTAATAAGGTACCTTTGAATGTCTCAATTTACCTACATCAAAACCAGCAACTTCAACTTTACCTGTGGTTGGAACTTGTTCCCCATCAAGTAATTTGATCAAAGTTGATTTACCAGATCCTGTTGGACCAATTATGTATAGAAACTCACCCGGATTTACCGAAAAGTTAATGTCATACAAGGCATTAACTCCATTTTTATATTTTTTTGATACGCCTGTTAGTGATAGCATTTACTCACCCCTTAAATAACCTATAAATTATAACATATATAGTGTAAAATTTTTGTGAAAGCTATACACGGTAGAAACCTTTACCATGAACTTCAGTTACATCTGAAACGATAAGAAATGCATCCTCATCCATTTCTTTTACTGCAGTTTCAAGCTGTACGTATTGTTCTCTTTCTAAAATAGTCATGATCATATCTCTTGATTCTCCAGTAAATCCACCTGTAGCCGGTATTAAAGTGGATCCTCGATCTAAGTTCTCATGAATGTATTGTAATACTTCTAATTTCTTCATTGTAATAATCATAACTTGCTTTGCACCATCACCTCGGATAAGTTGCATTTTATCTACTGCAAAAGTAGCTGCAAACACCGAAATTAGGCCTGTTAATACTGCGTTAATACCATATGATCTTAACCCTAATAATACTGTTAAAGCATCAATAATTACCATCCAGACAGCAAGCTTTACACCTGTTAACTTTTGTAAAATAAGTGGCGGTATATCCATACCGCCCGTACTTGCACCTGTCCTAAATGTAATCCCTAACCCTACACCAGTAACAAGACCTCCAAAAAGCGAGGCCATGAGTGGATCGACATCTATCGCAATATTAAAGTTTGATAAAATCGCCATGTAAATTGGATATAAGATTGTACTCATAATAGTTTTAAGAGCAAAATCTTTACCTAGAAATATAAAACCAAATACAAAAGTTACCAATAATATGATATTGATTAAATACTTTGGTTCAATGTTTACAAGCGGACTTAGCGCTACAGCAACTCCCGCAACTCCACCTGACAAAACATCATTTGGAAGAATGAAAGTTACAACACCAAGCACAAGAATAAAGTTACCAAGAAAGAGTAATGACCAGTTCTTAATGTTTTCCTTCATACTATCCTCCTACACTTAATCTTAAGAAAGCTTCAATAAAATCTTGTATATCCCCATCAAAAACATCATCTAATTGTGATGTTTCATAGTTTGTTCTATGGTCTTTAACCATAGTATATGGATGAACTACATAGGATCTAATTTGAGAGCCCCAACCAATTGCTTTTTGCTCACCTTTGATGGAAGCCATGTGAGCTTTCTGCTCTTCAATTTGTAATTGATAGAGTTTAGACTTCAACATGTTCATTGCTTCATCGCGGTTTTGTAATTGAGATCGTCCACTTTGACAAGTAACAACGATACCAGTTTTTTTGTGTGTTATACGCACTGCAGAGTCGGTTTTATTAACGTGTTGTCCACCCGCGCCAGTTGCACGCATGGTATCAACGTTAATATCTTCTGGAAGAATGACAATATCAATTGAATCATCAAACTCAGGAGAAACATCCACAGATGCAAATGAAGTATGGCGACGACCCGAAGAGTCAAAAGGAGAAATACGCACTAAACGGTGTACTCCTTTTTCAGCCTTTAAGTAACCATAAGCAAAATCACCACTCACGAGGAATGCCACTGATTTCAATCCAGCATCATCACCATCTAAATAGTTTAAGAGTGATGTTTTAAGACCACGCTTTTGTGCCCATCTGAGGTACATACGGTACAACATTTCAGCAAAATCCTGACTTTCTGTACCACCAGCTCCTGGATGAATTTCTACGATAGCATTCTTCGTATCGTAGTCTTCACTTAATAGAACCAGTAAAGAGAAAGCTTCTAACTTTTCTTTGAGCTCCATAAGTTCTACTTCAACCATTTCCTGAAACTCAGGATCAGGCTCTTCTCTAAGCATTGCAACAGACTCCTGACAAGAATCAAATCCTTGTTTAAGTGCTGCGAAACCTTCGACCTCTTTTTTAAGTCGGTTTAATTTTTGGATATGTTGAGATGATGTCTTATGATCATCCCAAAATCCATCTTCTAGCATTATTGCTTCAAGTTCTTTAACTTGGACATCTTTAGAAGCCAAGTCAAAGTGAATCACCTAAAGCTTTTAATGAATTGATTGAACTTTCAGCAAACTGCTCTAATTCGTACAATTCCATATTTATCACCCTTGTCTATATTCAATATTTACCTTAACAAAGAAATCGACAATGTCAGATGCAATGTTACCTAACATCTCTTCAAACATTCCGAATCCTTCTTCTACATAAGCCTGTAATGGCTTCTCTTGTGCGTATGATCTTAGGTGAATTCCTTCTCTTAATTTACTCATAGCATCAATGTGATCAACCCATGAACGGTCCATCATTTGTAATACAACATCTTTTTCAACTCGTGCAAATTGTTCTTTAACATCAGCAATTTTGTTTTCGTATAAGTTCCAAGCATCTTCAAGGATCTTCGCTTCGAAATCTTCATCGCTTAAACTTTCAAAAGCACTTACGTCAACATTAGCATCTAATATCTTAGTTAGTTTTAATGCTTCAATAGCTTCTTCTCGATTAATTTTCTGATTGCGGCTTTCAATATCTCTGTGTGCACCAATTTGATTTGATACTACACGAGAGAACATTTCTTTAACCACTTCATGTACATCTTCGTTTTCTAAAATGTAATTTCTTTGTTCATAAATAATTTCACGTTGTTGACGTAAAACATCATCATAGTCTAGTAATTGCTTACGAACATCGAAGTTAACTCCCTCAACACGGCGCTGTGCTGCACCGATTTGTTTTGTGATCACTTTGTTCTCAATTGCAACATCGCCAAGTTTTGAATAAACACCTTCAAAACGTTCTGAACCGTGACGTAACATTAAGTCATCTTCGAATGAAACAAAGAATCTTGAGAATCCTGGGTCACCTTGACGACCAGAACGTCCACGTAACTGATTATCGATACGACGTGATTCATGACGTTCAGAACCAAATACTGCAAGGCCACCTAATGCTTTAACTTCATCATCAATTTTAATGTCAGTACCACGTCCTGCCATGTTGGTTGCGATTGTTACTGAACCCTTACGTCCTGCATTCTCAATAATTTGAGCCTCACGAGCATGGTTCTTAGCATTTAGGATTTCGTGTTTAATTTTTCTTTGCTTCATCATCATAGAAATATACTCTGATGTTTCAACAGCAACTGTACCAACTAAAACAGGTTGACCTTTTTCGTGATATTCCTTAACTGTATCTAGAAGTGCTTCAAACTTAGCTTTTTGTGTTCCATAAATTAAATCTTCAGCATCAATACGTTGTAATGGACGGTTCGTTGGAACAACCAGTACACGCATGTTATAAATTTCTAAGAATTCTTCTTCCTCAGTTTTTGCTGTCCCTGTCATACCTGAAAGTTTAGCGTAAAGTCTGAAGAAGTTTTGGTATGTAATTGTAGCTAGTGTAACTGTCTCTTGTTTAATTGTGACATTTTCTTTAGCACTTAAAGCTTGATGAAGACCATCTGAGTACTCACGGCCTTCCATTAGACGACCAGTAAACTGGTCAACAATTACTACTTCATTATTCTGTACTACATATTCAATGTCGTTTGTCATTGTATAGTTAGCTTTTAATGCGTTGTTTATTAGGTGAACTAAGTCAGTTTGATCAACATCATAAAGGTTATTAATACCAAAAGCCTTTTCAGCTTTTGCTACACCTTCTTCAGTTAATTGTGCTGTTTTAGATTTAATATCAACAACAAAGTCAGCACCCTCGTTTAGACGTTTCGCAAATTTATCTGTTTGCTCATAACGTTTAGCACCTTGTCGGCTTCCACCTGAAATGATTAAAGGTGTACGAGACTCATCAATTAGAATCGAGTCAACCTCGTCAATTAAAGCAAAGTTTAATGGACGTAAAACTCTTTGATCGACTTTTGTAACCATGTTATCTCTTAAGTAGTCAAATCCTACTTCTGAGTTAGTTGTATAAGTAATGTCATTGAGATAAACTTCTCGTTTTTGACTTGTAGACAATGCTCGCTCATTAGTACCAACTGTTAGCCCTAAGAAACGGTGAATTTGTCCCATCCACTCAGCATCACGAGATGCAAGGTATTCGTTAACCGTAATGATATGAACTCCTTTACCTGAAAGTGCATTTAGATAAGCAGGAAGAATCGCTGTTAAAGTTTTACCCTCTCCAGTTTTCATTTCCGCAATATCCCCACGGTGTAAAATGATTCCACCCATTAATTGTACATGGTATGGGAATTCTCCGATAACACGGTAAGCTGCCTCACGAGCAACTGCAAATGCTTCAACTAGAATATCATCTAGTGTTTCACCTGCTTGGATACGTTCTTTAAATTCTGTAGTTTTATGAGTTAACTCACTATCTGATAAAGCACGAGTAGCATCTTTAAGATTACCTATTTGTTGTGCAATACCATCAATTTCCTTTAAAATCTTTTTATCACCTGAAAATAAATTTGTTAAAAATCCAGCCATAATTACAAAGCCTCCAGTCCTATTTATTGTATCACAAACCATCATCTAGACCCCGATAAAAGAGCTGGATACATCCAACCCTTAGTAAGAAATTTTGATGATGTTATGAGCTTGGACTCCTCGTTTAGAGTCTACTATTTCGAATTCCACTTCGGTCCCCACTTCAATGGTTTTGAAACCTTCCATGATGATATGAGAATAATGAAAGAAAACACGTTTATTATCGTCAGTTTTAATAAAGCCAAATCCTTTTGATTTATCAAAACTCTGGATAAAACCCTTCATTGTCCCACCTCCAAGTTCACTATCAAAATTATACTTCATACAGACCCTTCTTTCAAGACAGAAGAAGTAGCGGATGAATGCACACAACAATGACTTTAATCCTTTTACAATAAGGCTTCAATAGTTCATAACAAGCACTAATAGATGCACCTGTGGTGACTACATCATCCATCAGTATGACCTTTTTACCGCGCACTCTTTCAGGTTCCCTCAAATGAAAGTATTGTGAGACTTTAGACCTATCTTCTAAAGTTTGCATGGATTGCTTTGGTGAGGGGCTTTTAACTAAGACATCATCCAAAATTTCTAATCCGCTCGTAGCAGCAATTAGGCCCATATGATCAAATGCTCTACGTTCTAATGATAGCTTTGTTGTCGGCAAAGGGATTAGTATATAGTCGTTTAGAAAGAATTGTAGTTTTAGCTTTATCGGGTGTAAGAATATCTTATAGAGTAGTTCATCAAATGCTTCTTTATACCTTATTACTAGAGTTCTAGTCCCTTCTTCATAAACATAGATGCCTTTGATTACAATCCCATCAATAACAACTTTTAAATTCTTTGCTTTTAGATCCTTTCTACACGTACCGCAAATAGGATCCTCATAAAATAAAGCTTCTAGTATTCCAAAGTTTTTCGGTTCGAAGCAGACAAGACAATATTTCGATGATGGTTGATATAGTCCATCGCCTTTTGTACTTCTATACCATTTCCCCAAAATATAACTTCTCCTTTCTTAGGATTTAAACCTCTTTCAACTCTTCCCGCAATCTGTACTAAACTCGCCTTATTAAATACTTTATGATCAGCGTAAAGTACAATAACAAAGCAATCTTTAAATGTAACACCTCTTTCTAAAATAGTTGTACACACCAAAAATCCATTTTCTTTTCTAAACTTTTCTAGTATTTCCTTCTTATTCAAACTTGA
>JBGXRX010000010.1:0-26579 GCA_041811795.1 Erysipelothrix sp.
ATTGTGAATTTCATTGCTTCCTCCATGGTTAAGATCTTGATTCATCTATTTTACATTGCTTCAATTGTAACATAATTAGACGTCAAAGTCATATTAATTTTACAAGGAAATCAAATTTCCCATGCCAATCAAAAAGACTTATTAGATACTTTAAAGGACTTATTACTATTAGAGTGTGTGGACTTGGGGACAAACTCTCTAATAACCCTATATGAGTGGTTATTATTAACTTTTATTGTGGTTTGAAAATGTTGATAAGTGTGGATAAAAATGAGGGAAAGCAAATATTGTTAACAGTTCAAAAGATCAGATTAATCTTGTGGGTTGGTCACTTTTATATTTATGTAAATGATCTTAATTAAAGATTCAAGATATTTGCAAAGATCAAAAAAAAATAGTGCCCCGAAATGGGACACTATTGCAATTTTAATTCTAATTCATAGATTGCTCTACCTAGTAAAGGATCATTTTTAAGATTCTTTTCTATTTTATCACAGGCACTTATAATCGTTGAATGGTCTCTTTTACCAAAATCTTCTCCAATTTTGATATAAGGTAAATCTAAATGTTTACGGCATAGATAGATCGCGATATGTCTGGCATTAGCGATTACTTTCGTTCTTGCTTTAGATACAAGCTGAGCTTGTGTCAGACCATAATAGTCTGCAACCACTCGTTTGATAGTTTTTGAATCTACAACGGTACTTTTTGATACTTCACCACTCCCTTTAAGGGCTCTCATGGCAATTTCCATATCAATTCTTGAGTTTTGTGAGAATTCTATAGAGAAAAACAACAATCTATTGAGGATTCCTTCTAACATTCTTACGTCATTTGAGTAATTTGATGCAATATAAGCCAATACTTCATCATCAAAGATTGATTTATCAAGCATTCGTTGGCGAATTTTCTGCTCTAATATGGCTAGAGATGTCTCAAATTCAGGTTTATCGACCCCAACTGAGAGTCCTGATGAGAATCGAGAGATCAAACGATCCTCTAATCCTTTGATTTCAGTAGGATAAGTATCGGATGTAATAACAATTTGCTTCTTATTGAATATAAGTTCATTAAAGATATGGAAGAAAATCTCATGCGATTTCTCTTTACCAGCTAAAAATTGAATATCATCAATCAATAATACATCTAAATTGTACATTTGCTCTTTAAAATCTTCAATTGTTCTGTTTCCAATTGATGTTGCTACCTGACGAACAAAGTCAGAACTTGATGTATAGAGTACTTTAGCATCTGGATTCTTATCCAAGATGAAGTTTCCAATAGAGTTCAGTAAATGGGTTTTTCCAAGCCCTGAATTTCCATATATAAACAAAGGAGTATAGTATTTCCCTGGTTTATAAGCACAAGCTAGTGAAGCTGAGTGCGATTCCTTATTACTTGGACCAACGACGAAGGTATCAAAAGACTGATCAGGACTAATTCCGTTAGATCTTACGATTTCTTTGTATTGTGGTATTTGGACTGCCGGTATTTCTTTTACTTTATAATCAGATTTAATATGTAGTTCACAAATAACATTATCTCTACCGACGACATTCTTAATAATTCTATTGATGTCCTCTAAGTAGTCAGTTAATATAATTTGTTGCACTGAATTCTGTACTAGTATATCTGCAGTATCGCCCAATTGAGCGAGTTCTGTTTCTTCTATAAAAGTTGTGTAGAGGTTGGCATCCATGTTTTTATTTTCTCTTAATGATGTTTTGACTTTATCCCAAACATCAGTAAGACCAACATTAATTGTATTCATTTGTCACCCTCCCGTCCTTTAATAATAGCAAAGAAATAGATTGGTACAAGTGCTTTTTTCTAACCTTTGGTATTGTCCACACAAAGAAACACTCAAATAGGCATTGTTTAGGTAATTCTAAGGACTTATCCACAATTGTCCACAAAATTTCAATGGGGATAAAATGGGTGTAAGTATATTTTACCCACAGTCATGTGGAGAATGATGATTACAATAAAGTTTACAACTATAACCCCAAAGTTCCCAACGACAAATAACCACTATACAAAAGTCGTAAGTGTGTTTCCCACACTTTCCACAGCTGTTGATAAGTGTAACTTTTTAATGTTTGAAAGGCTGGGTAAAGAATTGGGTAAAAAAAAATCTCTGAAAATTCTTTACATTTATCAACACTTATTAACCACAAAATCCATTGTGGACAACTTTTATGAAAAAAGAGACAGAATATTGTGGATAACATTGAATTTAACTTAATAATTCACATACAAAAGAGCCATATAGCCAGAATGCATTATTTATATATATAGAGAAGTCATTTTTTTGAGCCGGTAAATACTTTCTTCTTGACTTGTTGGATTATATCTTATATACTTTACAAGCATTTGACTCTTCTTGTAGAAGAATATGGAGGTGGTTTTCAATGAAGAGAACTTATCAACCGAGTAAACGTAAACACCAGAAAGTACATGGTTTTAGAGCTCGTATGAAGACTGTAGGCGGCCGTCGAGTTATTGCTCGTCGTCGTGCTAAAGGAAGAAAAGTGTTAACAGCTTAGTCACCCGATGGGTGACTTTTTTGTCATTATGAAAACAGAACTTAGAATAAAAAGCCCTCTGGAATTCCAAGAGGTTATCAATAAACGTCGATTTAGAAACTCTAATGCATTTACTATTTATTATGTGCCCAAGAGAAAAGCTCATAGTCGTTTTGGTATTACCGCTTCTAAGAAGATGGGTAATGCTGTACTTAGAAATAAAACCCGACGTCAGGTTAGAATGATGTTGCAAGAAATTCAGTTAAATGATCTTAAATTTGATGCGGTAATTCTTGTTCGAAAGAAATACTTTGAGCAAAGTTACGAAGACAATCGATTAGACTTGGAAAAAGTCTTGAAAACGGTTAAAATATAGGAGATGTCTTTACGGGCGGAATACTATCGTTATTAGAGGAGAATGTATGAAAAAGTATAAAAAGTTAATTATCCTGGGTATATTTTTAATTGTACTTACAGGGTGTACACAATATCTTGATGGGAACCAACAAATCATCCCTGATAAAATCATTACACTAGACCAAAACTGGTCACATGCTTGGAAAATTGAAAAGTCATGGTTTGGAGCAATTTTTGTTTGGCCATTGGCACAAGCATTAAACTTCTTTGAAATTTATATTGGAGCTTTTGGTTCAATTGCTTTGGTTTCAATCTTAATTAAACTAGTTACAATTCGTTCAAGTATTAAATCAACAGTTCAACAACAAAAGATGCAATTAATTGGACCTGATCAAGCTCGTATCGAAGCTAAATATAAAGGTCGTGATGATCAACAAGCTAAGATGCAAAAAGCAACTGAAATTCAAGCATTATATAAAAAGCATGATATTAATCCATTTGGAGCAATGGGAGGATTACTTCTTTCATTCCCAATTATGATCGCAATGTACCAAGCAGTTGGTCGTGCAGGAAATATTATCCAAGGAACATTCCTAGGAGAAACTTTAGCTGGAACACCAAAAATGGGATTCGCTGAAGGAAATTATGTTTATATTGGAATCTTCGTATTCATGGGTATTGCTCAATTCGCTTCAATGTGGGTTCCTCAATACTTAGCTAAACGTAAAGTTAAATTACGTCCAGGCGATAAGAAACCTGAGACACCAGGACAATCAATGATGTATGTTTCGTTAATCATGATTGTTGCACTTGGATTCTCATGGCCAATTGGTATGAGTTTATACTGGATGGTAACATCACTTGTAACAATTACACAAACACTATTAATTGATTGGAAATATACCGATAAATAGTTTCATCTAACATTGAAGGAGGTTTATATGGATACACTTACCGGAAAGAATTTAGACGTCGTATTATCAAATTATGCAAAACTACATGAAGTTGATGTAGAGGCGCTTACTTATTATGTAATCGAAGAAAATCCTGGGTTTCTAGGATTTGGAGCCAATGTAACGGTGGAAGTATATTCCCCAAAACATATCTATGACTTCGTATATTACTATTTGAATACATTCTTTGATGGTCTTGGTTTAGAAACACAGATTGATATTGAAGTTAAAGGTAATAATATTAATGTTAATCTGAGTGCTCATAACAATGCTATCATCATTGGAAAAAACGGATCTTCATTAGAAGGTTTGAATCAAGTTCTTAGAAGTGCGGTGAATTCAAAATTCAAACGTCGTTTCTATACATTTGTTGATGTTAATAACTATAAAAAAGAACGCTATGACAAACTTAAAGCCATGGCAATGCGTATTGCTAAAACAGTACAAAGAACAAAAGTGGATGCTGCATTAGATCCTATGCCTAATGATGAACGAAAAACGATACATAAGATTTTACAAAATGTACCAAACGTTCAAACTAAGAGTGAAGGGTCTGGGCGTCATCGTCACTTAAAAATAATTTATGTAGCAAGAAAAGAGTAAGGGATAACCCTTATTCTTTTTGCCCTTTAGGAGGTATTTATGAAAGTCATTGTTGGTCTGGGGAATCCAGGAAAAGAGTATGCTAAAAGTCGTCACAATGCAGGTTTTCTAGCATTGGATTTAGTGGCAGATGAATTAGGAATAAAGGTTGAAGCTAAGAAATTTAAAGGATTGATTGGTGAGGGATTCCATATGGGTCAAAAGGTGATACTCCTTAAACCATTAACATATATGAACCTATCAGGAGAATCAGTTATTAAAGTAATGGACTACTATGATGTTGATATTGATGATTTACTAGTAATTTCAGATGATTTGGATTTAAGTCTAGGTAATATAAGAATTAAAGAAAAAGGATCATCAGGTGGTCAAAATGGTATTAATAATATTATTAAACATTTAGGTACTAAAGAATTTCATAGACTTAGAATTGGTATTGGTAAATCGGATGTGATTCCAGTTGTTGATTATGTTTTAGGAAAAATGGATGATACAACTGCATTGAGCAAAGCTAAAAATTGCTGCATTGACTTCATTGAAGGTGTACCTACTTTAGAACTCAAAAACAGATACAATACAAAGAACGGTAAGTAATTATGTTTTTAAGGAATTATCTAGAAAACCATGCTTTAGTTAAGACATTTGTAGAAAGTGATCAAGCTTTAGCACATTTAAGTATCAATCAAGAGGCACTGCTGTATATCGGGAGTGTTTTTAAGACTGGGAAAAAACTATTAATCATCAAAGAGAATGAATCGCAGGCACAGAAATTAGTAAATGAGATTCAGGCTTTATCAAGTGATATTAGTATGGTTTTCTATAACCAAGAAGAATCCTTACATATGGAAACGATTCAACAATCTGAGCTGATGAAGGCAGATCGATTATTAGCCTTATATAAAATAATACATAATGACTTTGATATCTGTGTAACTCATGCTGTGGCTTCTATTAGAAAGATTGCTAAAGCAGAACAGTTAAAAGATTCTATCTTAAATATTAAAGTTGGTGATGAAATTAGTCATCAAGATTTAATATCAAAACTCCATAACTTAGGTTATTCACGAGTTAAATACGTTGAGAAGCCTTTTACATATGCATCTCGTGGGGGAATTGTCGATATTTATTCAATTCAGGAAGATACTCCCATCAGAATCGAATTCTTTGATATCGAAGTTGAATCAATTAGAAATTTTGATATTGAAAGCCAGAGAAGTATTGAATGTAGAGAATCTTTTTCGATAGTCTTTGCTAATGATATTTTTATTGAAGAAAAAGATAAAGAAATCATAGCAAGTAAAACTCGAGAATCTTTAGAAGCAATTCACGATGAAGTTTTAACACATCAAGTCGAGACAAAACTAAATATACTGGTTGATGATATGTATGATGGTTCACAATATTCACTTCTTGGTTATTGGGATAATTATGGAACCATACTGGATTTCTTTAATGATGAGAAAGTAGTGCTTTCATCAATTGAAGCAGTTACTCGTACTGTCGAGCAAAATAAAATCGACTATCATGATTTTATGGAAGAACAAGTCAACATGAAAGACATGTTCTATCTTGATGGTGCTTTTGCTGATTTCGATAATATTATTAAAGGTCACCCCATCCAAGAGATTCATGAATTTCAAGCAGAAGTAGAGAATTATATACCTTGGCATTCTGCTGAAATCATTTCTGAGGATATGGAATCTACACTAAGATGGTTAAAGAAAGAAGCACTTACTAATAAAGTAATGGTTGCCTTGAATCAAGAAAATATGGAGAATTTCATTAACTCAATGTTAATTCATAATGTGCCATATCAAATTACTGCAGAGATGCCTAAGAAGAATGGGATCTATGTTATCTATTCTGATCTAAAAAAAGGATTTACCCTAAGTGATGAATCTCTAGTTGTTTATACAGAGTTTGAACTTTATCACTATAAACGCAAGATTTCTCGTTATGATAATAAATTTGCTAAAGCAGAAAGTCTACAAAGTTTAACGGATTTAGAAATTGATGATTATGTTGTTCATAGACAATATGGAATTGGTCGTTATAAAGGAATTGAAACTAAGGAAATAGAAGGTAATCTCAAGGACTTTATGAAGATTGAATATCGTGATGATCATGAATTATTCATTCCTTTAGAACAGTTCTCATTAGTAAGGAAATACCTATCTTCACATGCTTCAGGGATTGCTTTATCACGTTTAGGATCATCTGCATGGCAAAAGAACAAGGACCGAATCAAGGCTGATGTGGCTGATATTGCGGATCGTCTTGTAAATCTATATATATCAAGATCTAATACACAAGGTTTTGCATTCAGTCCGGACACACCCTATCAAAAAGCTTTTGAAGATGAGTTTCCGTATGAACTGACTAAAGATCAAGAGCAAGCGGTCAATGAAATTAAGGCTGATATGGAAACTTCTTTACCTATGGATCGTCTTCTTTGTGGGGATGTTGGTTTTGGTAAGACTGAAGTTGCAATTAGAGCTGCTTTTAAAGCTTTGGCTGATAATAAACAAGTTGTATTCTTATGTCCAACAACGATCTTATCAGCTCAACACGCACGTACACTTAAGGATAGATTTAAAAATTATCCGATAACAATTGAAGTTTTAAACCGTTTTACTTCTGTAAAACAGGCTAAATTAATCATTGAAAGAACAAAAGAGGGTAAAGTTGATATTCTGATTGGTACCCATCGAGTGCTATCTAAAGATGTTAAAGTTAAGGATTTAGGACTCCTTATCATAGATGAGGAACAACGATTTGGTGTTGAACACAAGGAACGTATTAAAGAGTTTAAAGTATCGGTAGATGTCTTAAGTCTATCCGCTACACCAATCCCTAGAACCCTACAAATGTCCTTAGTAGGACTTAGAGCACTTTCTCAACTCAATACACCTCCATCAAATCGATTGCCTGTTATGACCTATGTTATAGAGAAGCATCAAAAAACGATATTTGATATTATCACTAAAGAGTTAGCTCGTGATGGTCAAGTTTTCTATCTCTTTAATAACGTACAGGAACTCTATAATGTAGCTACTTCTATAGAAATGCATGTCAGTGATGCGAAAGTAGCAGTTGTCCATGGTCAAATGAATCGAGAAGACATTGAAGATGTAATGATTCGTTTTATTGCTAAAGAGATTAATACATTAGTATGTACTACCATTATTGAAACAGGAATTGATATTCCTAATGCTAATACAATTATTGTAGACAATGCCCATCGCTTTGGTTTATCTCAACTTTATCAGATTAAAGGTAGAGTAGGGAGATCATCAAGATTGGCTTATGCTTACTTTGTTGTACCTGCTAAGATGGCACTGAGTGAAATCGCTCAAAAACGCCTGCAGTCAATTAAGGAATTCACTCAATTGGGTTCAGGTTATAAGATTGCCATGCGAGATCTAACTATTCGTGGAGCTGGAGAACTTCTGGGTGGTAACCAATCAGGATTTATTGATTCTGTTGGTATGGATTTGTATGTAGAGTTACTAAGAGAAGCAATTGCTCAACGTAAGGGTCAAGCAATACCAGATGTTGAAGAAATTAAGAATTATCCAATCAAGTTAGATGCCTATTTACCAGAAGGATTTACTACTGATGATGGTGAGTCATTGGAACTTTACCAATACATTGATAGAATCCATTCCTTTGCAGATCTCATTGATTTCAATGATATGATAAAAGATAGATATGGGAAGTTACCAAATGCAGTAGAAATGCTACTTGAGAAGAAACGCTTAGAGTTGTTCTTGGATGATTCTAGAGTGAGCCGTTTTAAAGAAACGGTCCACGGTATTGATCTTCGGTTTACAGCAGAGTATACGCAAAAGGTTGATGGAATGAAATTATTTGAAGTTGTATCAGATACTTCAAGTGATATAAAGATTAAATACATCGACCAAACGATTCGTCTAAATATTCCTATTTATGATGAATGGGTTATTGACCTCATTCACATACTAGAGAACATAGACGAGAATTTAACTCAAGATTAAGGAGTGTTATTATGAGAACAGATAAATATTTAAAAGTTGCTCGCGTTATAAAACGACGTACTATAGCAAAGGAACTGGCTGATGATAATCGTATCTTCATTAATGATAAGATTGCAAAACCATCTTCAGAGATTGAAGTAGGGGACATTGTCGATATTAAGTTCGAACACAGACATATTAAGATAGAAGTAACTCATGTTTTTGACAAGATCCTAAAGTCCAATCCAGCTATGTATAATGTGATTAGTGATGTTAGAGTAGATCGTCCTAAGGATGAGAACCAGTAAATAACTCACACTGTGTGATACTCAATCGAAACAGGATCGGCTGATAGATTTTTTCTATCTATGAAAATTGATTTTAATCGATGGGGTTGCTATAATATAAACAGTCAATAAAATGAAAGGTAATAAGTTTATGAGAAAGAAACCTAAGAATTTTAAAACAAGATTATCAAGTTTAATTTTTTCTGTGGTTTGTTTAACAGTTATTACCGTTCTTGGGTTTTCAACAGTTCAAGAAATTAGCGAATCTGCTAAATTGAGAGGGCAACTGAAATCAGCAAAAATAGAACTTAAACAACTTACTAAAAACAAGGAAGACTTGTTATTAGAACGAAAAAGATTAACAGATCCTGCTTACATAGAAAACTATGCAAGAGGAACTCACCGATTGTCTAAAGAAGATGAACAAGTATTCATTCTTCCAAAGGGAGATAATTAAAGCAAAGGGTAGATCATAAGATCTACCCTTTTTATTATTCAACTCACATATAGTTTGTTACTGCGGCACTAAGTAAACTGGCAACAGGCCACACGATCCATGATTTTCCCCAGTTGTTTGTAGCAAAGCTATAGATTAAGTATCCAACTGTGATTAATGGCCAATAACTGCTTCAATTCGTTTGATAGTTTTTCATTCCATGATGATTTCCTTTTGTCATTTGCATGTGAATTACTGTTGTTCTGTTGTGTTTGCATATCCAGATAGTGCGATAAAGATGAAACTAGTAATTCTTAGTAATGCTGCTATAAAGAACAAATAAGGTTGAAATAATAGGCCAATAGATTTTTGCAATGTTGCTGGTTCTTTCTTGATTAGAAAGATTTTCAATTACCTCTTCAGTAAATAAAGTATTCTTCCCGATCATTACTAATGGATTTCTAGTTTGGTTTTTTCTTATTGTTGACATGGTGTGTCTCCTTTGTTTGTAAATTCATTATCGCAATTCGATAGAATGTACACTAGCAAGTGGAGTGTATAATTACGCTACCGATGGTTGCAACTGGGTTGCAAAGCCACTGTTTAGACCTTATTTTAATTTTTATTGTAATTTCTAAAGGTAATTCTATAAAAAATGATTGATAAACCAGTTCTTTATATTTAAAACTTAACAATGAGTAGACTTTCCATTTATTGATAAGGATAATAAAAACCCTTCTCAATATTTAAGAAGGGTCAAGTAATTATTTCATTTCGTTATATCCTGCAATAGCACCAAATACAAGTCCAGCGATTGGCCATACTAACCATGATCGTCCCCAGTCATTAGTAATGAAACTGTAAAGAAGATAAGCAGCTGTTATTAAAGGCCAGTAAGCAGCAGCGATCTTTTCAATGCGTTTGTCTCTATCAGTGTTCACTTGATAGTCGCTATGTTTAGTAAGCACTTTATATGGTCGATCATTCATTCCATAGTGTATTAATAATCCGATGCTGACAGCAATTAGAATGATTGCGGTTTTGAATAGAGTTAAATTTAGATTTACTTCTGATGTCACAAGGAAGTAGAACATAATCATAGCTCCAAATATCAGAAGTAGTACTGAGAAGATAAGTGACATGCGTGATGTTCTTCTCTTAGCTTGGTACTCTTTTTCAAGTATTCCTTCAACACCATATTCTAAATCAAAGGGTTGGTATAGGAAGTTGTAATCAGAAAGACTAAGACCTGAATTAATAAATAGGCCAATAGCCATTAGTAGAATGAGAGCATAAGGTATCCATACGACAATGTTATTTGAAGTATATGGTTGGTAGTGTGCAATCAGAGCAAGGCTTGTAATAATCGAAGAAACACCTAAGCCAATATGTAAACCGGCTTTCTTATTGATAGTAATAAACTGACGTGCTGTATCTAAAGAAACTTTTTCAACACGTTCTGTATAAGTATCGGTGTTGGTATCTTCTCCTAGCTCATCTAAAATTAAATAGTCAGTTGAAACTCCAAAGACCTCACTCATCTTAACGATTCGATCTAAGTCGGGAATGGTGTTGGTGCTTTCCCATTTTGAAATGGCTTGTCTTGAGACACCAACCTTCTCGGCAAGTTCCTCTTGGCTCATGCCTAATGCTTTACGTTGTAAAATTATTTTGTCTGCTAGTATCATAGTAGATCTCCTTTATCTTTGTAAGTCCATTATCTCAACTGACTTGGTTGCACACTAGCAAGTAGAGTGTATATTTGAGCAACTCCTGGTTGCAAGAGTGCTACTTAAGGCCTAAAAGGTCTATTTTCATACAAATTGCAATTGTTTTGGCATCAGTTATTTGATTGTTCATGATCATGTCTTTAATTTCTTCTAGTGTATGCATTTCTACATTCAGGACTTCATTAGGGTCTAGATTCTGACCAACAAAGCTTAGATTTTGAGCAAGATAGAGATGAATAACTTCATCGATGTAGGCTCCTGCAGGGTGCATTGAACCTAAAGGAATCATAGTCTTAGCACTATATCCTGTTTCTTCTTGAAATTCTCGATAGGCTGCAAGGATAGGATCTTCATCAGGATTATCTATTTTTCCTGCAGGGAATTCTAATAAATCTTGGTTAATTCCAAATCTAAACTGATTAACCATAAAGTAATGAATACCATCAAGAGATCCTGCAATACAGACAGCTCCTGGGTGACTTAGAACTTGAACTGGAAATTCCTGATCCTCATGACTCATGGTAACATTATAGGAATCGATCAATTGTCCTTCATAGGCTTTAATTTTACTTATTATTTTCATCTTTTATCTCCCTTATCCAGAACTTAATTATAATACCAATCTCAACAAATGACAGAACTAGAGCAAAGATGTAGGGCCATATTGTTTTAAAGATAAATGAAGATAAGAATATTAATATGATAAGGGCTAAAATAATGTTGTAGACCTTATCTTCCGATGCTTTTAGGAATGCTTTATTAAGTTTATTGAACATAGTTTTATACCTCTTCATTAAGTGTAGAAGTATTTAGATAAAAAAGCAATGTGGAAGACTAAGTTTGTTTTAAGAGTATTTCCTGGGTAATAATTGATTCCGGAAATTTTCAAAAATAAGAGTCAAAGAAACATGATATAATGTTGTAAATGAGGTAATTAAGATGAAACTATTCGTAACTTTAGAAGGACCTGAGGGTTCAGGAAAAACAACTGTTGCACAGCTTGTTTATGATTATTTTAAAGATTTAAAACAGGGTGTAATGTTAACCCGTGAACCAGGTGGTATTCCAATTTCGGAAAAAATTAGAGATATTATTTTAGATCCTGAAAATAACACTATGGATGATAGGACTGAAGCACTTCTTTATGCTGCAAGTAGAAGACAACATTTAACTGAGAAAGTCTTACCTGCTTTAGATCGTGGAGAGCTTGTAATCTGTGATCGATTCATTGATTCTTCACTTGCATATCAAGGTTTTGCTCGTGGTTTAGGTATTGATAATGTGTTAAAAATTAATCGTTTTGCAATTGATAACCATATGCCAGATCTAACTTTATATTTAGATGTTCCATTTGAAGTTGGAATGGATCGTATTGGAGTGCGTGGTTATAAGGACCGTTTAGAATTAGCAGGTGATGATTTCCATTACAAAGTTTTCCAAGGTTATCAAGAAGTATGGGCACGTTATCCTGAACGTATTGTGAGAATTGATGCTCAACAAAGTCCAGAAGAAGTGGCTCAAGCAGTAATTAGAGAAATTGAGAAAAAATTAAATGCATCCTTATAGTAATCAAATGGCTAATACCATATTAGAAACACAACAGGCTAAAGATAAGTTATCCCATGCTTACCTATTTATAGGGAATCATGAACAGGATGGCTTTGCACTTTATGCAGCACAAGCAATACTATGTAAAAGTAAAAAGATTGGTGCTTGTGGATTATGTTCATCATGTACAAGAGTTGCCAATCACCAACATGGAGATTTTACATTACTTTCAGGGAAAACGACTTCAATAAAAAAAGATGATATCATCGATCTTCAAAGAAAATTTACGCAAACTTCTATGGAAGAGAGTAATCATAAAGTATATATAATAGAGGATGTTGATAATGCATCCATTTCAGCTATGAATGCTTTACTTAAGTTTCTAGAAGAACCAGAAGGTAAAGTAACAGCTATTTTAACGTCATCAAGTGAACAAAGAGTTCTACAGACCATTCAATCTCGTTGTTTAATTATTAAACTTAAAGAGAATGCAAGTGAGAAATTGTTCCATGATTTAGTTGAATCGGAGTATGACTTAATTGATGCTTACTATTTATCTAAATTATTCCCGACACTACAAAGTATCGAAGATGATAAGAATTACAATATCGTATCTGATTTCTCTAAAGAATTTATTGCCCACCTTAATGATCGACAAGAAAATCTCGCTTTTGTTAAGTTACAAGCTATGGTAAGTAAACATAAGAAAATCGATCGTGATGGTTTCCTCATGTTTTTAAGCATGTTGGAATTATCCTATGGCTATAAAGGAAAAGGCCAAAAAGAAGTTGAGCAATTAACTTTATCTTCAATTAATAAGTATAAAATACTAGAGATAGTGATAGACATTAAAGATCGTATTAGACCTGGAGTCAATTTAGGTCTTTTAGTTGATCAGTTTGTTTACCAGATGTCACAAGGAGTTCTTTATGATTAAACAAGAAAGTTTTAAGAATGGTCAAAAGACCTTATATATTGTAGCAACACCTATTGGTAATCTTGATGAGATGACACCAAGAGCCATTGAGATCTTAAAAGAAGTAGATCTTATTGCAGCTGAGGATACTCGACATGCTGGTAAGTTACTTCATCATTTTGGAATTAAGACCCATACAATTGCTCATCATGCTTATAATGAAAATGAAGGGGCACAACATATCGTAAATTTATTCGATACTCATGAATCTATAGCTCTTATATCTGATGCTGGTTATCCTCTAATTTCAGATCCTGGTCAGCCTTTAGTTCAAGCTGTTATTGCACAAGGTTATAATGTTGTTCCAATTTCAGGGTCATCAGCATTTTTAAATGCCTTAGTAGTATCAGGTTTAGTGGCTCAACCTTTCGCTTTTATGGGCTTTATGGAAGCTAAAGAATCAGCATTAATTAAGCAATTAGAAAACTACAAAGATTTACCGATGACAACAATCTATTACCTTTCAGTACATAAGTTGCAAAAGACACTCGATATCATATACAATGTACTGGGCAATCGCGAGATTAGCCTTTCCCGAGAGTTAACAAAACGTCACGAAGAGATAATTCGAGGGTCTGTAAAAGAAGTTATTGAAAATATAGATACCATTAAAGGTGAATTTGTAATTTGTATCGACAGAGACCGCACAGAAAAAACTATTGATTATGATGCTCTGAATCAACAAATAAACAAGCGAATCGAAAGTGGCGATTCACCATCGCGAGCAATCTCTCAGGTTGCTAAAGAAGCAGGTGTTTCAAAAAATTCTGTTTACGATTATTATCATGATAATTAATAGGAGGTTATGATGAAAATTTTTGATTATGAAGATATCCAATTAGTACCAAACAAGTGTATTGTTAAGAGCCGAAGTGAGTGTGATACAAGCGTTCAATTTGGTAACCGTCGTTTTGCAATGCCAGTTGTGCCAGCAAACATGCAAACTGTTTTAGATGAAGATCTATCAGTATGGTTAGCTGAAAACGATTATTTCTATGTAATGCACCGTTTTGATGAAGCAGCTCGTATTCCTTTCATTAAAAAAATGAGAGACAAAGGATTGTTTGCATCAATCTCAGTTGGTATTACAGATAGAGAGTATGATTTCATCGAAACTCTAGCTAAAGACAAATTAAACCCAGAGTATATTACAATTGATATTGCTCATGGACACTCTGATCAAGTTATTAAAATGATCAAACACATTAAATCTCATTTACCAGAAACATTTGTTATTGCGGGTAACGTAGCAACACCTGAAGCTGTAAGAGAATTAGAAAATGCTGGAGCTGACGCAACAAAAGTTGGAGTTGGTCCAGGTAAAGTATGTACTACAAAATTAAAAACTGGATTTGGAACTGGTGGATGGCAATTAGCTGCTCTACACTTATGTTCAAAAGCAGCACGTAAACCATTAATTGCAGATGGTGGAATCCGTGACCATGGAGATATCGCAAAATCAGTTCGATTTGGTGCTTCAATGGTAATGGTAGGATCACTATTTGCTGGTCACGATGAGTCACCTGGTGATTTAATCGAGCAAGATGGAAAAATGTATAAAGAATACTTTGGTTCAGCATCTGCTTACCAAAAAGGGGAACACAAAAACGTTGAAGGAAAACGTATTGTTGTTCCACATAAAGGACCTATCAAAGGAACTTTAGATGAAATGAAACAAGATCTACAATCTTCTATCTCATATGCAGGTGGAAAAGATTTAGAATCAATCCGTAAAGTTGATTATGTAGTAGTTAAAAACTCTATTTTCAACGGAGATAGATAATTCAATCGAGCACATCTTGAGAGACGTGCTTTTTTTTGACCTCATTGGGGATGTTTACAAAAATTGGTTTTAATCTATATTACTACTTACTTATCAATAGTCGAATTATCTAATTAAGAGTTATACAGATTAAATACTTATTACTAGAAAAAAAAGACGGGGTCGGCTGGTAGTGAACTAAATATGATTTATGATATAATAATATTGGTGATAAATATGACACAAAAAGTAACAAAACAAGGAACAGAACTTTTAAAATTAATTAATGCTTCATCAGGACATATGACAGCAGATCAAATTCATAGTGCGCTTAAAAATAAAGAAGTTAGCATTGGAATTGCGACAGTTTATAGAAATTTAAATGCACTCTATGATATGAAATTAATCAACCGAGTACAGCATCCTGATTTAGGATTTATATATGATAAAAACACTTCAGATCACTATCATATTCGATGTGTTGAATGTGATACGATTAATGATTTGCAAATTGAACCACAATCTCATTTGGAAGATTTAGCAGCTGAAGATAGTGGTTATATGGTACTTTCACATGAGATTATATTTGAGGGAATTTGCCCCAAATGTACAGCATTAAAATCAGTTTAGGAGATTGTTTTATCTGATTATTAGAGTTAGGTTTGAGGGTTGTTTAGAAGGTGCTTTACAAGGGGTCTAACCTTGACAAAAGTGCCTTAATGGCCGATAATACAAGAAAGCGTTGAGAAGGAAAGTACTTAGATTATAGGATTAAAGAGAGGTCTTGTGGGTGAGAATAGACTGTTACTAAATCTAGTGAAAATGGCCTTGGAGTCATCTAACTGAAATTAAGTAGGTTGGGTCGGGTTTGCCCGTTATAGCACAGAGTTATTAACTCGTAGAGTCTGATTTTGTGAAAAGTCAGAAAACTAAGGTGGTACCATGAGCAAGCTCATCCTTTCGATGAGTTTTTTTTATTTTAGGAGAGAGAATATGAAACCAGAAAATAATTATTATATTTCAACAGCAATTGCATATACATCTGCAAAACCACATGTTGGAAACGTTTATGAAATTGTATTGAGTGATGCTATTGCTCGTTTTAAAAGAGAAGAAGGATACAATGTTTACTTCCAAACAGGAACTGATGAACATGGCCAAAAAATCGAAGATAATGCACTTGCACAAGGTGTAGAACCGCAAGTATTCGTTGATGGAATTGCCTCAATGATTCGTGGTATTTTTGATCAAATGAATGTTTCTTACGACCGATTTGTAAGAACTACGGATGCATACCATAAAGAGGAAGTTCAGAAAATATTTACTAAACTTCTTGAAAAAGGTGATCTTTATAAGGGAGTTTATGAAGGTTGGTACTGTAAGAGTGATGAAGCTTTCTACTCTGACTTACAGGTAGAAAATGGTATTTGTCCTGATTGTGGTGCTCAACTAGAGCGTCAAAAAGAAGAGTGCTACTTCTTCAAACTAGCGCCTTACCAAGAAAGACTATTGAAACATATTGCAGATTATCCTGAGTTCATTCAACCTGAGTCTAGAAAAAATGAAATGTTAAAAAACTTCTTGGCAGAACCACTTCCAGACTTAGCGGTATCTCGTACAAGCTTTAAATGGGGAATTCAAGTAGAAACTGATCCAGAGCATGTTATTTATGTTTGGATTGATGCTCTAACAAACTATATTACAGGTATTGGTTATGACGTTGATGGAAACCATCAAGAATCATTTGCTGAATTCTGGCCTGCCGATGTCCATGTAATTGGTAAAGATATTTTAAGATTCCATACTATTTACTGGCCAATTCTATTAATGGCTTTAGATGTAGAACTACCGAAACAAATTTTTGGACACCCATGGTTGCTCACAGGTGATTCCAAAATGTCTAAGTCTAAAGGTAATGCAATTTATGCTGATGATTTAGCTAATGTATTTGGAGTTGATGCTTTACGTTATATCATGTTACATGAAATGCCTTATGAGCGTGATGGTCACTTAACTCTAGAACTTATGATTGAAAGAATAAATACTGACCTAGCTAACATTATGGGTAACTTAGTAAACCGTTCAGTTTCCATGGTTAATAAATACTTTAATGGACAATTAAGTGTAAATAACGTTCATGAAGATATTGATACTGCACTAATTGAAGAAGCTAAGACACTTATGGCTCGTGTAGAGAAAAAGATGGAAACACACCATATTTCAGATGCTATCTCTGAGATTGTTTCACTGTTCAGATCTGCTAACAAATATATTGATGAAACAACGCCATGGACTATTGCTAAAGATGAAGACCAACAAGATCGACTTCAAACAGTACTTTACAACTTAATTGAAGTTGTTCGTATTGGTGGAATTGCTCTTAGATCATTCATTCCTGAAACTTCAGATCTTATTCTTGATCAAATTCGTACGCAACACAGATCATTCGATTCAGCAAAAGAATTTGGATTATTTGAATTGAACCACCAAGTTATCGAGAAAACACAAATTATTTTCTCTCGTTTAGACAAAGAAGAAACTCTTGCTCTACTAGTTAAAGAGGAAGAAGTTGTGGAAGAAGAAGTAGTTGAAGAAATTACACTTGATGAATTCCAAAAAGTTGTAATGAAAACTGGAACTATTGTTAAAGTTGAGAAACACAAAATGGCCGATCGTTTATTTGTACTTCAAGTTGATATTGGAAACAAAGAAGTTCAAATCGTATCAAGTCTAGTGGGTCACTTTACTCAAGAAGAACTTCTTAACCGAAAAATTGTTGTTGTAACAAACTTAAAACCACATAATTTCCGTGGTGAACTATCACACGGTATGTTATTAGCTACTGAAGATGAGAATGGTATGTTCTTAGTTTCAGGTGGCGAAGTGGCAAATGGGACGGTTTTAAGTTAAGATAGGTTAAGAAAGAAGGTATATTATGAAACTCGTATTAGTAAGACATGGTTACTCTAAAGGAAACCAGGAAGGAACTTACAGTGGATGGACTGATGTTCCTCTTATTGAAGAAGGTATTAATGAACTAAAAGAAATCAGAGAAACATACAACTTTCCTAAAACAGAACGTTATATTGCTTCTGACTTAGTTCGTTGCCAAGATACATTTAAATATCTATTTGCACCAGGAGAAACATTATATGAATCTTCAGAGCAACTTCGTGAAATCTATTTTGGTGATTATGAAAATCTACCAGGTAATGCTATGACACCGCATTTCTTTGAAGGATTCCCTTTAAATGAAAGAACGGCAAAAGGTGAGACAATCTCAGAATTTACTTACCGTGTTATTAACAAACTATCAAGAGCACTAACAAGTGCTAAGCAAGATGGATTGGATTCATTAACAGTTGTATGTCACTCAGGTGTCATCAAAGCCATTCTAATATTTTTAGAACACAGACCATTCAAGGATTTCAGATCAATTGATACTCCTAATGGACTTGGTTATGTATTAGATGTTGATGTCGATGTTGAAACAGGTTTACTGAAATTATACCATGTTGAACCAATTGCAAAAAAATAGAACAAAGAAAAGGTAGAATCAAATGATTCTACCTTTTCTTATAGATATTCTGTTTTAATGTGCTTTATCAACTTGTAAAAGCCATAGAAAGCAAAGCCAAGAAAGGCATATGTTTTACCATCAGGATTAACTTGTTGAAGTCCTTGAACAAAGAAGATTAGAGAAGCAGTTGTAAAGAGGATTAAGAATCCCAGTTTTAATGTTTTCATCATCTTAATGTCTATGCTCATTTTCTGTTTCACTATACATTGTGAATGCTACTGAGAGTGGAATAATATAACTCATCATGGAAGATCCCCCATAAGATATGAAGGGTAAGGTAATCCCGGTAATGGGTAAGAGTCCAATTACCATTGCTATATTTTGGAAATCTTGGAATACAATCATCCCAATAATCCCTATCAACATGGTTCTCTCTTTAGTTAAATTAGATCGAATGACAGTATGAATGAGTTTAATATCTAAAGTAAATACTAGAATAATTACAAATGAAGCTCCGATAAATCCGAAGTTTTGTGAGATAACAGCAAAGATAAAGTCTGTTTGTGCCTCGGGAATATGCATAATAACTTGTCCTAAGTCATGACCAAATAGACCGGCAGTTCCTTGGGAAACCATAGAGTTAAATAAGTGATAACCTAAGACTCCAGGGTCTGATTCATAATCCAACCAGGAAATGAAACGATTCAGTCGATAGTTATTAGCAGAACCACCCATGAGACTATTTAGTAACTCACGATGGTTTGTATATAAGTAGACGATTCCACCTAATGCAACGACTACAGTAAATACAAAGATAAAGAACCATTCTTTACGAGTACCAGCTATCATAAACATAATAGCTAAACTCATTAGTATAACAATTGGAATACCAGTATCAGGCTGCATAATGATTAAGAATAGCGGTGGTATTGCCCATTTCATGATTTTAGCAAGCAGATGGAAATCTGATGCCCATGAGTATTCAGTTTTTTCTCGATTGTGATCAGTAATGATAATGGCTGTTTTAATAACCAATATTATTTTAATAAATTCCGAGGGTTGAAAGGATCCTAATCCTTTAATCTGATACCAAGAGTTAATCCCATTGATACGTGGCATGAGTGGAATTGTGAATACATCCTTAGCTGCTAAGAAGAGCAGAAAGAGCAAAACCATCAATATTCCATAAAAGACATCAACCAGTGAGAACAGCCTGTCGGTTCCTACTTTGATGAGGATAAATAGTACCCCACCACTCAGAACTAGCCACATGGACTGCTTTAGAAAGTAATCTCGTGCTTCCCCTGGTTTTAGAAATGGGGTAGTAAGTGAAATAGCAGTTAAACTCACTGCTGCAGATAGTAATAATAAGAACAAAAGCGTTTTATCTAATGTGAATATTTTTTTGCTTTCGTTGGATAGTTTATTCATGAAGTCTCCTTTTGGTTGAACTGTTTATAGTGTATAATAGAAGAAAATAAAGAGGTGTTGTATGAATCGATTACAAGCATATTACGAACAGTTTCAATATCCTATAAAGACTATATTTATAGGGTGTTTTATGATTGCTTTGGGAACTTTTATTCAAAGTCCATACGTTAACCAAATTCTAAAATTAGATTCACTGCTCTTAACGTCCATTACGAACATAATTTTGTACAGTGGTGGTATCATTTTATCATATTTTCCACTCTTAGTATTTATTAAGTTCCTCTCCTCCAAAGTCAATGAGACTAATCATACGATAGTAGGTATTATTGCTTATGGTATTTTCTTACTATCGATGGCTATGTTAAGTCCAAAAAACTTGCCAGCTGCAAGTTATAGCAGTCTCTTTAATATTCAATTCGCTGGTGTGAAATATGAACTGATGAAAACGGGTGTTGTTGGATTACTCGCTGTATACATGTTAATTCGTTATATTTATCGTAAAAAGGGCCTTCGTGTTTATGTTAGCCAAGTCTCCTATATAGATAGGGAAACATTACGTCTTACACAAACTATTATTGGAGCAATGATTTTAGGGGTAGTATTTGCTAATGTCTGGCCTCTATTCATCAAAAATCTTTATGTCGTAATTGACTATATTGCAAGTGATGTTAATAATCCCATGAACTTGTTCACATACGGAAGTGTTGAAAGAGTATTAGCTTTACTTAATTTAAGTGATATACCACATCAAGAATTCTGGCTGGGTTCAGCTGGTGGTTCTTGGATGAATCTAGCAGGACAAACCTTTACAGGTGACGTTAATATTTGGAGTGCACAGTTAAAAGAAACAGTAAATATCTTAGGGGCTTCAGGTTCAGGACGCTTTACTTCAGCTTACTATGTTATTAATATGTTCTCTATTCCAGGTTACTTATGTGCAATCTGGTCTACAATCACAATGAAGAAATATAACAGAACTAATTTACTAGGTTTAATTATCGCTATTATTTTCTCACTGATCTCAGGAATATTATTACCAATTGAACTACTTATGTTAGTAACGACACCGGTAATCTATATATTCCACCTATTCATGGTGTCATTTACTTATGCACTATTGAATGCATTTAATGCAACTGTAGGGTTCTCCTATTTAGGTAACCTAGCAACAGCAACTCCAGGTACCATTATGGATTTCCTGGGACTGCTAAATAACGCCATTGTATTTGATAAATTGATGATCATTGCAATGGTTGGAGTCATCTCATTTGTACTCTACTTCTTATTTACACGATTCTATTTCAGAAAAATGGCAATCGACGTACTTAATGTAGGTTCAAAACAAGAGCGTGTCGTGGAATTTATAGAGCGCTTGGGAGGACTTGATAACATTGAAGCAATATCAAATACGTCGACTCGTGTTCATGTTACTTTAATTGATCGTGACAAACTAAATGTTGCAGGATTGCATCGTCAAGGTGTCACACGTATTGTAGAATCTCGAGCAGGTTATGCATTATCCTTTGGAGCAGCATCTTACATAATCCAAAATGAAATAAATAAAGCACTGAAGTCACAACCTTCGAAGCAAGTGGAGGAAACATATGAATAAAGCTTTAACACCAATGATGAAACAATATATGGAAATAAAGGAAAACACCAATGATGCATTGGTGTTTTATCGCTTGGGGGACTTCTACGAACTATTCTTTGAAGATGCAGAAACTGCTGCACGTGTTCTGGATTTAGTTCTTACTGAGCGTTCAGCAGGACAAGGTCAAAAAGCTAAAATGTGTGGAGTTCCTCATCATGCTGCAAAAAACTATATTGCAAAACTAGTTGCTAATGGTTATAAAGTTGCCATTGTAGAGCAAATTGAAGATCCAAAAGATGCAGTAGGGATTGTAAAAAGAGATGTAGTAGAAATCATTACACCTGGTACCTATGTTGATCTTGAAGATAATGAAACAAGAGAGCTGGCATCGATTCAAATGGACCAAATCTATACCAGTGTTGTTATGTGTGATTTGGTAAGTGGTCAAATCCGTGGTATTAGAGTTAATTCTACACCAATCGATATTATTAAAGTATTACAGCAATTTCAGGTAAAAGAGGTCGTTGTAAATGAATCCATCAATTTATCTTTATTAGAAGAAATAAGAAATAAAACCCATATTGTAATATCTTATGAGAATGAGTTTTCTTCTGCTGTACAACATTCTGATCAGGCCTTTGAATTAGCTTTACAAAGACTTTATCAATACCTTTACTATACACATAAAAGAAATCTAGCTCATCTTTCTGAGATGTTACTACTCAATGATGAGGCCTATTTAAAACTGGATTACTCTTCAATTGAGAACTTAGAATTAATCAATAATGGTAAGTCACGAGATTTATCACTCTACCAATTCCTAAATAAAACAAAGACGAATTCAGGAGCAAGACTAATTAAGCAATGGGTAATGCAACCCCTGATCTCTAAAGATAGAATTCTTGACAGACAAAATAAAATTGAATCGTTGATGAACAATTTTATGATGGGAGATGCTTTAGGTAAGACACTAAAAGATAGTTATGACATACATCGTGTTGTCGCTAGATTAGCAAGTGGGAAACATAATGCACAAGATTTCGTTCGATTAAAAAACACTTTACTGAGATTTAAAGAAATACAGGATATTATCAGTCAAGATCCTTTATTTGCTCAATATTTAGAGGTTGATCCACTAATGGATCTCTATGAAACACTGGACCAAGCTATTTTTGATGACGCGCCTGTAATTATGAAGGAAGGGCGTACTTTTAAGTCTGGAATCCATGATGAACTTGATGAATTAAGAGTTATTTCAACAGGTGGTAAACAATGGTTGTTGGAATATGAAGTGAAGCAGCAAGAAATTACGGGAATTAAGAACCTTAAGATTTCGTACAACAAGGCTTTTGGTTATTTCATCGAGATTACTAAAGGGCAGATTGAAAATGTTAAACCAGAATTTGGATTTATTAGAAAACAGACATTAACTAATGCTGAGAGATACATTAATCAAGAACTTCAAGAGTATGAAACTAAGGCTTCGCAAGCTTATGAGAGAACATTAGCAATTGAATCGCAACTATTTAAAGATTATACAAGTCATGTTGAGGGGTATTCATTAGCAATATCAAAAGTTGCTGATGCACTTGCTGAGTTGGATGCAATCTTGAGTTTAATGGTCATTTCATCAAGTCCTGGTTTCACTAAGCCGATATTCAACAATGAAAGAATCATTGAAATCAAACAAGGTAAGCATCCCGTACTTGCAGCTACATTAGAGGGACATGATTATATTGCATCTGATGTTTTAATTGATTCTGATCGTAATATTCTCATCCTTACTGGACCTAATATGGGTGGTAAATCTACTTACATGAGGATGATTGCTCTTAATGTTATCATGGCTCAAATGGGTGCTTATATCCCTGCATCATATGCAAATATATCACTGGTTGATCAAATATTTACACGTATGGGTGCAAGTGATGACATTCTAATGGGTCAATCAACATTCATGGTAGAGATGATGGAAGCACAAATGGCTCTGACTCATGCAACAAAGAACTCATTAGTGTTATTTGATGAGATTGGTCGAGGTACTTCAACTTATGATGGTATGGCTATAGCTCAAGCAATTCTTGAATATATTCACCTATCCATTGGTTGTATGACGGTATTCTCAACACACTATCATGAGTTAGTTATGTTAGAGAAAATGTATCCAGGACTTATCAACGTTCATGTTCAAGTTCATGAAGAAAATGATGAAGTTACTTTCCTCTACTCAGTTGTGGATGGAAGTGCTAAACAGTCCTATGGTATTAACGTAGCTAAATTAGCTAATCTTCCTGATACATTGATTGCTAGAGCGAGCGAAAACTTACAGCGATTGGAATTATCCAAAGCTAATATTCAACTAGATTCTAAAGTTGTTACTTTAGAGGTTGAACCACAACATGTTGCTATCATTAAAAACAGATTAAAAAACCTAGATGTTAATCAAATGACACCATTGGAGTCATTGATGTTATTATCTGAATTGAAACAAGTAGTGGAGGATCATGATGAGTAAAATTAGAGTTTTAAATGATCACTTAACCAATATGATTGCGGCTGGTGAAGTTGTAGAAAGACCTGCGGGTATAATTAAAGAATTAGTTGAAAACTCCATAGATGCGGGTGCTTCAAATATTATCATTCGAGTTAAAGAGGCGGGAATGTCTTTAATAGAAGTTAGTGATGATGGTGAAGGTATGTTACCAGAGGATCTATTACAAGCATTTCAACGTCACTCTACTTCTAAAATCCATGATAAAGATGATCTTAATGCCATCAAATCATTTGGTTTTAGGGGAGAGGCGTTACCATCGATAGCATCTGTTACAAATACGCATGCTTCATCGAAAACTCAAGATGGGACAGGGTATTTCTTAGAAATAGATAATGGGAAGGTCATTGATAAGGGTGCATATGCTCGAAATCAAGGAACCACAATGACCATCAAGAATCTTTTCTTAAAAACTCCTGCACGCCTTAAGTATATTAAAAGTATTCGTTATGAAAACTCAATAATTATTGATACCATTCAAAAATTTGCATTAGGACAATCAAACATATCATTTACTCTTATATCAGATGAGAGAGAAAGTTATCGAAGCATCGGTAATGGTGATATTTTTAATGTTTTTGCGCGTATGTATGGAAGTACTGTAGCAAAGGACTCAATGACTTTTGAAGAATCTAACTTTGACTTCAAGATAGAGGGCGTAATGGCATTACCAATGCACTCCCGAGCTAATAGAAATGCAATTATTCTATATATTAATAATCGAATGATCCGCTTTCCTAAAGTTCAAAACGCTATCATCAACGGTTATCGTCGCCACATGCCATCTGATCGTTTCCCAATTGTAGTTATGAATATTACAGTGGACCCGCAGTTGGTTGATGTTAACGTACATCCTAGTAAGTGGGAGATTAGACTTTCAAAGGAAGATGTTTTACAAGCACTGATTATAGACCGATTTGAAACTTTACTTGCTGATCATATGAAACCTCAAACTATCTTATCGAAACCAAAAGAATATGTTGAACAGTTGGATATGTTGGAGCCACTAGTTGATAAACAGGCTTATATTAAGGAATCAGTTTTTAAATCTGTTAATTTCTCATCAGACTCATTATTAGAGAAAGAGGAAATTCAACAAGCTGACATAATAATTCCAGAACCTATAGTAAGTACAACTGAGCAAAGTATAGAAGTGGAAGAAAAGATTGTTGAAGCGGCACTTGAGGAGGCAATTGAAATATCCAAGAGTGTTAGTATTGAACCCTTGAAAGTATTATCTCAGTTTGCTGGTAATTATATACTGGCTCAGGCTGATTCGGGTCTCTACATTATTGATCAACATGCTGCCATGGAACGTATTCGATATGAGTATTACCAAGAACTATTATTAAATCACCAATACGACCATCAACCACTACTAATACCTTTACTATTCCAAGGACGTAGAGGACTGGTTGAAAGGGTGGATGAGGTTAATGATCATCTGGAGCAATTCCAATTAAAGCTGGATGTTTTGGGAGATGATACTTTTGCTCTAAGAGAATATCCACTATGGATTAAGGAAAAAGAGTTATCTCATTTTATTGATATCGTTCTTGATGGTTTTGAATCAGAAGTTATTATGGATAAAGAATCACTAAGACAAAATGTATTGGCAACTCTGGCTTGCCACTCTTCGGTTCGATTCAACGAATATTTATCAATGGAAGAAATGGAACAACTTGTAGAAGATTTAAGATCATGCCAACAGGGCTATCACTGCCCTCACGGTAGACCAACTTTCTTAACCTTAGAGCACCGTTTCTTACTCAGAGAGTTTAAACGCTAATGAATTTCTAAAATTGTATATAATTAACTAAGTTAGGAGGTGTCATTACGAATAAGAGACAAAGTGATCGATTAACAAGACTTTATGAGAGTAAATCTTGGGTATTAGGAAAAGATCTTGCCCTATTACTAAATGTAACAGACCGTACCATTCGTAATGATATCCTCAAGATATCTAAGGAATAGGGTGATGGTCTTATTTTGTCACATGCCCGTTTAGGCTATAGTGTCGTTATAAGGGTTTATGAGTAAGTAATCCAGAAAGTAGATCATCAAATGCATCCGGATTCAGATGCTCGTATTGTATATATTATGCACCAACTATTATTTGAACAAGAAGAGTTGGATCTTTTCCAACTCCAAGAGCATTTATTAGTTTCATCCTCAACCCTAGATCAAGACATCAAGAAATTAAGGGAATTATTAACACAAAGAACCCATCTTACTTTGCATTAAAAATCTTATAAATTAAGTTTAGAAGGTGGTGAAGATGACAAGCGATTTATTTATCTAAATTGCAATA
>JBGXRX010000011.1:0-12199 GCA_041811795.1 Erysipelothrix sp.
AAAAATGAAGAATTAAATACCATCATTCACTGTGTTGGAGCAGGTGTTGGAAAAGATTTTGAAGTTAAAGATTGTAATTATAATAAAATTATCATCATGACCGATGCTGACACCGATGGTGCTCACATTCAGGTTCTGCTACTTACATTCTTCTACCGTCATATGAGACCACTTGTTGAAGCAGGAATGGTTTATATTGCACAACCTCCACTTTATAAGGCTAAAGCAGGGAAGAAAGAATTCTACTGTTATACCGAAGATCAATTGGATGAGTTAAGAGAAGAGTATGGAAAATTAGAATTACAACGCTATAAGGGACTTGGGGAGATGAATGCTGACCAGTTATGGGAAACTACTATGGATCCTGAAAAACGAGCACTCATTCAAGTTCAAGTTGATGATTTATTAGCTGCTGATCGCCGTGTTAACGTATTAATGGGTGATAAAGTTGATGTTCGTCGTGATTGGATTGAGCAAAACGTTCAATTTACTCTAGAGGAGGAAAACTATGTCGCATGAATCAATAATTAAAATGCCTCTTGAGGATATTGTTGGAGAACGCTTTGGTCGTTATTCTAAATATATTATCCAAGAGCGTGCTTTACCTGATGTTCGTGATGGTTTAAAACCAGTACAACGTCGTATTTTATATGCTATGCATCATGATAAAAACTTCTTTGATAAGCCTTATCGTAAGTCTGCAAAGACTGTAGGTCTTGTTATTGGTAACTATCACCCTCATGGTGACTTATCAGTTTATGATGCTATGGTTCGTTTATCCCAATCATGGAAAATGAATAAGCCACTGATCGATATGCAAGGGAACAACGGTTCTATTGATGATGATCCCGCTGCTGCGATGCGTTATACAGAGGCTCGAATCTCTAAGTTATCCCATCGTCTATTAGACAATATTGATGAAGAAGTTGTACCATTCGTATTAAACTTTGACGATATGACAACAGAACCATCAGTATTACCAGCTCGTTATCCTAACCTATTAGTTAATGGATCTACTGGTATTGCTGCAGGTTATGCTACAAATATGCCACCATTCAACCTAACTGAGGTAGTAAAGGCTTCTATATTCAGATTACATAACCCAGAATCTTCAATCAAAGACATTATGAAGATCATTAAAGGACCAGATTTCCCTACAGGAGCGACAATTCAATCCAAACAAGGGATTAAAGACATCCTTTCTACGGGTCGTGGACGTGTTGTTGTCCAAGCAAAAGCTGAAATCGTACAAAATAAGTCATTAAAGCAAATTATTATCACTGTATTACCATATGAAGTTATTAAATCTAACGTTGTACGTAAGATTGATGAGTTAAGATTTACCAAAGCAAGCGAAGGTTTTGGTGATGTTATGGATGTTCGTGATGAGTCTGACCGTAATGGTTTAAGAATTGTTATTGACTGTAAACGTGATGCCGATGCTAAATCCATCCTAAACTTATACTACAAACATACAGAGTTACAGGTTTACTATAATGCCAACATGGTTGCTATTGTAAACCAACGTCCTAAAGTATGTACCATCACAGATATCCTGGATGCTTACCTAGACTTTAGAGCAGAAGTTGTATTAAATCGTTCTCAATATCGTTTTGATCAAAAATCCAAACGCCTTCATATCCTTGAAGGGATGATGAAAGCATCATCCATCATGGATGAAATCATTCGCGTCATTCGTGCATCAACAAACCGTGGTAATTCACGTGATAACTTGGTTGCAGAATTTGGATTCTCAGTTGAGCAAGCAACAGCTATCGTTGATATGCAACTTTACCGTTTATCATCAACTGATATTCATGCTTTACGTGAAGAATTTGCTCAACTAACAAGTGATATTGATTACTTAAGCCAAGTTATTAACAACAAAATCATGTTAAACCAACTTATGGTTGAAGAATTCAATGAAATCATCGAAGATTTCCCATCACCAAGACGTTCAATCATTGAAGATGAAATCTCTGATTTAGAGGTTGATGTACTATCATTAATGTCTAAAGAAGATGTCATGGTTACCATTTCACAGGGAGGATACCTAAAGAAAGTATCTATGAGATCTTATGGCTCAAGTCAAAAAGATGTTATAGCCCTGAAAGAAGAGGATATGCCAATCTTCTCAGCTGAGGTTGAATCAACAGACTATATTGTCTATATATCCAACCAAGGTCGTTATGGTGTTATCTTAGTTCATGATATTGAAGAAGCAAGATGGCGTGATGTTGGATCTCACTTAAACCAATATGTTAAGTTTGAACCTAATGAATCACTCATCTCAGCCTTTGTAATTAAAGACTTTGATACTTATCGTGATATCGTAACTGTTACATCAAATGGTATGTTGAAGAAATCTCAAGTCTTAGATCTTGAAGTGAAACGTACCAATCGTATGTATGACATCATGAAATTGGACAAGGGAGCTACATTAGTAGGTGCTCATATTGCAGCTGAAGGCCAAGATGTTCTATTGGTATCTAAAGAAGGTCGTTATATGAGACTTGATTTAGATGATATTAACCCAATTGGATTAAAAGGTAAGGGTGTTATCGCCATGAAATTGAAGACTGATGACATTGTTGTTGCTTCAGCTATCATTGGTAATCAATCAGAAGCTGTATTTATGTCACATAAATTCCAATTCAAACGCATTAAAACAAGCGATCTTATTCGTTCCAACCGTGCAACTCAAGGATTATCCATGATGCGCGAGGTTAAATCCAACCCTAACTATATTGATTCACTGATTCTTGGAAACATCCAAGATGTCATTTCTCTATACAATGACAAGTTAGTTCTAATCAACTTTAAGGATGTTACTTTAATGTCTGCTGATCAAGCATTCTCTACAATCACAGAAGAGGGTGGCTTAAAGATCATTCAAGACCGCGTTGAAGTACCTAAGGTCAATAAACCTAAAGTTAAGTTAGACAATAAAATCGAAGCAATCAAATTTGATATCTAATAAGAACTTAAAACTCATTCCATCATTATGGTTTGAGTTTTTTTATGACTTTTTGAATCTATCATGGTATTAGAATCATATGGGGAAATCATATGAACAATAGAAATGAAACATTTAGGTGGGTTATTGATGAGGTAAAGAACAAAATTAAAGTGTCCAAGGAAATACTCACTTACCGAAATCCAATTAAAGGGGTATAGGGTATTTTCAAATGTCTTGATGGTAAACAAGATGAATGCATTGACGTTGGTAGGGCTGACAATATTTATTCTGATGATCTTTAGTGGAAAAGGCCATCTAGTGAAACTGAAGAAGGATTTTAAATCAAGTATCCTAAAAGATACCTACCTTGATGAGAAGGCTATTATGAAAATAGAGGTTTTGGAAGTTGTGAAACTACAATTTGATAATTATAATTTAGATATTCAAAGATTAGCTTCAAGAGAAAATGTCTATATTGATTTTTTTCAAGCCAAAACCAATGCTTATTACAAAGACCAGAAGGAGGCCATTTAAAGAAAGAATTTTGGGATATAAAGAAAATGGAAAATGAATCTTCAAAATAATATTCATCTTTCTTGGGTCAAACTGTAAAAGAAAGTCCGCTTAAATCCATTAATGTCAGCTTAACTACTGTTAGATAGGAATTCGTGGTATAATACTACAGCAAAGAAACCAAGAGGTAGATGTATGAAACAATGTTTAGGGTGTGGATCACCATTACAAATAGATAATGAGAACGAGCGTGGATACGCACGTTCAATGGATCATGATTATTGCCAATCATGCTTCAGATTAAGACATTACAGAGATTTTAAACGCGTTAAAGCGAAGGTAGATGATGGCGCTACACTAGAATTCATTCAAGAATTCCAAGGTCATGTTATCTGGGTATTAGATATAATGCATCTAAACCAATCTCTACATAGAGGTTTACTAAGATCATTACGTGATAAATCTGTGGTTTTACTAGTTAATAAGCGTGATTTACTAAGTCAGGCTGTCTCTGATGGTAAATTAAAGCAAAATATCATGCGTCAACTTAAGGGTGAACGTATTGAATTGAGTGATATTATTTTTGCGAGTTCATTAAAGCCTAAATCATTAAGTGCTTTAAAACCTTATATTGAAGATGCACCTTGTGCCTTTGTAGGATGTGTTAATGCAGGTAAATCATCAGTATTGAATGCATTATTAGGTAAAGATGATTTATCTGTATCACCAGTAGCATCTACAACAGCAGATGTTATGAAGATTTCTGCTGAAGATTATGAAGTGTATGATACACCAGGTCTTTCAACGGAAACACTTTTAACAGAGAAGTTCTCTGATGAAACACTTGTGTTACTATCACCTCATAAAACAATCAAACCCCAAGTTTTCCAAATCTATGAGAAACAGTCTCTAGTTATTGGTAACCTGGGTGCAATTACGATTGACCCAGTTAAAACAGTCAATATTATTTCATACTTACCCTTTGATTTAAAAAGAGTCAAGCCAGAGCGCATGGAAGCCAATCTTGAATTGGAACATGAGTTTATGATTAACTCACCAGAATATCGTAATCGTAAGTGGCCACACACTGATACAATGATTGATATTGAAATATTTGATGTTGGTTTCATTTCCATTCAAGGAGAATGTAAATCAATAGATACACGATTGGATAAAACTGCTGAAGCAGTTTATAGAAAGGCATTAATTTAATGTTAACAAAAGATCAAAAGAAAAAATTACGCAGCTTATCCCATGCTGAACCAACACTAGTATTCGTTGGAAAAAATGGTATCACGGATACAGTATTAGAGAGTTTTGAAATTTCATTGAATGTCCATAACTTAGTTAAAGTGGGTATTCAAAAAGCTTCAGAAACTACTGTTGAAGAGGTTATTGAAGTTATTACAGATACATTCTCATGTGAGGTCGTATCTAAAATAGGTCGTGTTGTAGTATTCTACCGTCCGAATCCAAAGGGACGTATTCGCGTATAATGAAAAAGGTGATCCTGTTTGGTGGTTCTTTTGACCCCATTCATTATGGACATCTGAATATGGCCAAACAAGCGCTCCTTCAAGAAGGGGCTTTTGAACTTTGGTTTATACCTACTGCTATATCACCCTTTAAAAATCAATCGAGTGACTTCAATAAACGTTGTCGCATGATTGAAATGATGATATCAGATCAGGATAAAATGAAGGTATGTAGGATTGAATCGACACTGCCTCAGCCATCTTATACATTCAATACAGTATTAGAACTTAAAAAACAGCATCCTAATATTCATTTCCAATGGCTTATTGGTGATGATCAACTGAAAAAATTACACTTATGGTATGAATTTGATAAGTTAAATCAAGAGGTTGAATTTATTGTTTATTCAAGAGATCAAGTAAAACATGATTATGCCAGTGTTATTGGAGAGGTTATGGAAGTATCATCTACAGCCATACGTCAAGGAACTCAATTTAAGACTAAACCATCAATATTAGAATATATGATGCAAGAGGGATTATACCTGGACATTATGACACAACATCGCTTGTCCCAGTTTAGATATGAACATACTCTAAGAGTCACTGAATTAGCCCTTGAAATAGGGGCTTATCACAATATGGATACCAAACAGATACGTTTAGCGGCCATGATGCATGATTATTGTAAGGAAGATTATTCGGATATTTCTTTTGTAAGAAAGGATGTCCATAAGGCTCTTTACCATGGTTATGCAGCAGCATCAACACTATCTAAATACTATTATGTAAAAGATAGAGATGTGCTACGATCCATTAAAGGACACGTTGTAGGAGCATCAACTTCTAAACTTGGTATGCTTTTATACATAGCTGACAAGTGTGAAAGAGGGCGTAAGTACAATACTGAAGTCTGGATTGCTCAAGCAAAAAAGGATTTACAGAAAACATTTAAAAAACTCAAAGAGTTCACTCAAGAGTACAGAAAAGAGGATTAATTATGGAATTATTAAATATTATTATAGAAACATTAGACAAGGGTAAGGCAAATGATATTGTCACGATCGACTTTAGAAATGAAAACCCATTATGCGACTACTTTGTTGTGTGTGATGCATCATCAAACAGACAAGTAAATGCATTAGCAGATTCAGTTGAAGTTGCACTCATTGAAGCGGGACACAAACTAAAAGAACAAGAACGTCAAAAAGATTCAAACTGGATCTTATTAGATGCTTATGATGTTGTTGTACATATTTTTGAAACGGGTACGCGTTCACAGTACAATCTTGAGAAGTTGTATCAGGACTACTTAAATGAAGCTGTACTATGATCAACTCTTCACACAAGCTGAAGGGCTAAAACTCTACAGTGATTATGTCATTGAAAATCTGGTTGATGGATCAGTCATTGAAATGGCAGCTGGTTCTGGAGATTTACTAAACCAACTATCACAAGATAGAAGTGTTTTAGGAGTCGATATCGATGAAGACATGATCGCTATGGCTTATAAGAAGTTTCCAAACCTAAAAGATATCCTAATTCAAGGAGATTTTTGTGATTTTAAATCTGATACCAAATATGATAATTATGTTTGTATTGGTGATAGTCTTAACTACATCCTGAATTTAGGAGATTTAAAAGCTTTTGTTAAGGTTGCATCTGATTTATCAGATCATCTTGTACTTGATATGCATCACCCTTACCGTCTTGTTGAATTTGAAGATGGATTTTATGAAGAAGGGTCTTTAGAGGACTTTGATTATGCTTATCAGATTGAATGTGATGATGATTATCTCATGCACATCATTAACTTTCTGGATGGTACTTTTGATGCTATTCAACAATGGGTATTCGATCCTGAAATTTTAATTAAATTGCTTGAAGAAAAGGGTTATTCAATCCAAACCTTTAATGATTTTTCTAAGGGGCCCATTCTTGAAGAGGGTGAAAAGGTTCGTATTGTTGCAAGTAGGGTGTCCAAATGATTCTAATACTCGCAGCCATGCCTCAAGAACTGAATGCTATCAAAGCATACATTGAAGTTGATGAGGAACTTACAGTTCTTGATAAAACAGCTTATAAGGGTTCACTAGCAGGCCAAGAAGTGCTTCTAGCACTAACGGGTATTGGTAAGGTATCTACAGCTATGACTTTAACGTCGATTCTATCTTCTACTTGGGTAGATGCAATTCTTAACTTAGGTTCAGCTGGTGGATTGGGTTCTCACCAAGCAATTGGTGATGTTGTAATCGCAGAAAAGGGTTCTTTTCATGACCGATTCTTCTCAGACCAACCTGATTTATCGTCCGCTAACCTGTTCTCTTGTGATACAGAGCTAATGAAGCGCATGGACTCAGTATTGAACTCAGTGCATATCAACCATCACAAGGGTTTAATGGTATCGGGAGACCAATTCCTGACTCAATTGACACCTCATTATGAAACACTAGGGACCTACTTTCCTGATGCAATTTCGGTAGATATGGAATCAACTACAGTAATGCAGGTTGCTCAAGAATTCAAAGTCCCATGTCTTGTCATTAGATCTCTATCTGATGTTCCATCAGCAAGTGATCATGAAGGACAGTTTGACCACTATTTAGAGTTTGCTGCAAAACAGTCTGCTCTAATGTGTCTTGAATTTATGAAATCATATCAAAACGAAACACTCTAAGGAGTGTTTTTATTATGTACATGCTTTATAGCAAGACTTCATGATGATCTGAGCAAAACTAGAGAGACCATCATAGGCGGATAAAGAAAAAACACACCCTGAGGTGTGCTTTTAGTTTACTGAAGCGTATGGAGCATTCCATAGACCATTGTCATGGAACCACTCGCGTAATTGCTTACTATCGAAAGGCTGTGATTTATCGTATGAGATTGATGATATAACATTGAATGCTCCACTATCATCAACAGTTTCAACAATAACCAGTGCAGGTAATGATTCTACCTTATAGCTCTTCTTAATACCTACTACAGACATCTTACTGTCTTTAAATGCGATAGGTTCGATTTCAGGAAGTGCGTTTTCGAATTCTAATCCTAAAGGGATGAGTAGGGAAGTAGAGATATACTCTGCATCAGCCGATCCATCATCTAAGTAGAAGACGTGCTTTCCTGTTTGTAATTCTAAATAAGCGCTTAAATTTTCTGTTGTTAATTGGTTGTCACTTTGTAGTCTTGCTGTCATTGGTTGTGCTTTGGTTTCAGATCCTGAAGCATATACATAGACAAGACCTATAAGTACAAACGAAAGAGCTGCAATCATAATAATTTTTCTTTTCATAATGACTCCTTATCGATTCTTATTTTAACATGGCTGGCTTTAGGATATCAAACACTTCACGGGATTCTCACAAGTTCACATCACGATGTAAGGAGATGTAAATCTAAAAACTGCTCAGATTGAGGATTTATATAGTTTTTTAAGAAAAAACGAAATTGCATTGTGCAAAACACACACTTCCTCACTAAGTTTTGAGTGAAAATGCTGGTAAATGCGATACTTATGCATGTGTAGCGCTTACATGCGAGATATATTGTCTACAAAGTTAAAGCTAGACGATCAAACTTTATTTCATTAGCAATCTATTTCTTAACAAATGACAGATAAAACACAGAAGTAAGACTTAAATAAAGAGATGAAAGGGGACTGTATTTCCATGTGAATTTAGGCTATAATGATACAAGTTAGAATGGGGGTAAAGGATGTTCCTCAAAAAGATAGAAATGCAAGGATTCAAATCCTTCGCCGATAAAGTTGTTATTAATTTTGAAGATGAAGTAACCGGTATTGTTGGGCCTAATGGTTGTGGTAAATCGAATATTTCCGATGCCATACGTTGGGTATTGGGTGAGCAATCATCTAAAAGTATGCGTGGATCATCAATGGTCGATGTTATCTTTAATGGTTCTGAAAACCGTAAAAAAGTAAACTTAGCCGAGGTCACCTTGGTTTTTAATAATGGGAACAAAGCCTTAAACTCTGAATATGAAGAGGTTGAGGTAACACGTCGACTCTATCGTGATACACGTGAATCTCAGTACATGATCAACAAGGTTAACTGCCGCTTAAAGGATATTCATGATTTAGTTCTAGACACAGGTTTAGGAAGAGATTCACTATCCATTATTTCACAGGGAACCATTTCACACTTTGCTGAAGCCAAACCATTAGATCGAAGATTGATTTTTGAAGAAGCTGCAGGGGTTTCTAAGTATAAAAAACGTAAAATAGAATCCATCAATAAACTCGAACGAACCAAAGAAAACATGGATCGTATGCAGGATATTGTTGATGAAATTACCAAACAAGTTAATTCTCTTAAACGTGCTGCTAAAAAGGCAGAGGTTTATATTGAAAAACGCGATCTGTTAAGATCGATTGAAGTTTCGGTATTGGTTAAGGATGTTACTGATCTTAATAACCACATGGAAGTATCTGGTAAGGAACTCTTTAAATTAGAGAGTGAATTAGCAATGTTAGAAACCAATGTTGGTGTTTATGATCACGAACTACAAAACAAAAAAGATGACATCTTTAAGTTAGACCAGGATATTTCTAAGGGTCAAGAAAAGATGATGCAACTTATTTCAGAGATTGGTCGTTTGGAATCACAAAAGATCGAATCTGATGAGCGTCGTAAATACGCTCTTGAAGTAGGGGATAAGAAGCAAAAGGCAAAAGAGTTAAGATCAATGTTACATGATGCTAAGGCAGAATATGATGATCGACAACAACGCCATCAAGAATTGCGTGCTGATATTGCGATGTTATCTGAAGATCAATTTGAGAAAAATCAAACTCTAGCGGGTTTAACTTCTAAAGTATCAGGAGCTTCTGCATCAATTAACTCACTTAAAAATAGACTTGATGTTATCAATCATCGTATTGCTCGTCCATTTGAAGGGCAACAAGGTGTTCAAGCCATTATGGATAATAAATCATCACTTTATGGAATCCATGATGCTATTGGTAACTTGTTTACACCTCTAGAATCATATGAGACTGCCATTACAACAGCTTTGGCTGGTGCTATGATGCATATTGTTACAACTACTGGTGATGATGCTGTTAATGCCATTAACTTTTTAAAGAAAAACAGATCAGGTAGAGCAACCTTTATACCATTAAGTGTTGTAAGAGCTCGTCGCGTTACAGAAGATGCATTACTCATTTGTAATAATGCAGAAGGTTTCTGTGGTGTTGGTCAAGAATTTGTTACTAATGATGAAACTTATGATCCATTAAAGAACTCATTATTAGGTAATGTTCTTATTGTTGAGAAGATTGAACATGCTAACACATTAGCAAAACGTTTAAACCACTCTTATAAGATAGTAACTCTCGATGGTGATGTTATTCACTCAGGCGGGGTTATGTCAGGTGGACGCTCTCAAGCCAATAACAACTCAATGATGAGTTTAAGAAAAGATAAGGCTGATTTAGAGTCAGAAATGGCCATCAAGCAAGATCAATTGATATTGATTGAAAACCAAACTAATGCACTACAAAATGAAATTAAAGAAGTATCTGATAATCTTATGAGTCGTCGATTAGCACTGGCTACCATCGAACCCCTATTAGATGTTAAACGTTCTAAGTATGAAAGTCTTAAGGCTGAATATGACGAACTTGATATCAAGGATGATGAATCAGAAGTGGTTGTTGATGATTTAGTATCTAAACTCAACCAAGCACTGATGAATCGTGATGAGATTACTTCAAACTTAAGTTTATTAAGAGAGAAGCGAAATCAATTAAGCCATGATGTTAAACGCCGTGAGGCAGCTTTTAGAGAAGATCGTAGTGAGTTAAATCAATTAACCAACTCAATCCACTCATTAAAGTTAGAACAAGCCAAACAGCAAACACGTCGTGAAAACGGCTTAGAGCGATTATCATCAGAATACCAAATGACTTACGATTATGCGCTTGAACATATTTATGATGAAGAAGCCGCTAATAATCGAGAAGAAGTTATGAAGTTAAGAAGTGAGATTGCTAATTTAGGTAATGTTAACCTTGAAGCACCAGCTGAATACATTGAAGCCAATGAGCGATTTGAGTTCTTAAGCAAGCAATTGGATGATCTCCATGCTGCACGTGATAAGCTACTTGCAATTATTGATGAAATGGACCAAATCATGGTTGTTCAATTCAAAGACATGTTTGATAAGATCAATGCTGAGTTGGGTGGCGTATTCGCTGCACTCTTTGGTGGTGGTAAAGCAAGACTGATCCTTGAAGATGAAGATGATTTACTCAATACAGGAATTGATATTGATGTTCAACCTCCAGGTAAGTCTGTTCAAAACATTAGACTTTTCTCAGGTGGTGAGAAATCATTAATCGCCATATCAGTATTATTCTCAATCCTTAGAGCCAGACTTGTCCCATTATGTATTTTTGATGAGGTTGAGGCGGCATTAGACCAAGCTAACGTTGAGCGTTTAGCGCATTATATTAAGAACTTCTCAGATGATACACAATTCATTCTGATTACGCACCGTCCTGGTACCATGGCACAATGTGATGTATTATATGGGGTGACCATGCCTACTAAGGGTGTGTCCAATATGATACGAGTGAAACTCTCAGAAGCCATTGCACTCAAGGAGGATGAATAGATGGGTTTATTCAAACGATTTAAAAAGAAACAAGAGACCAAAGAAGATTCACAACTCTACTCAACAGGGTTAGAGGCAACTAAGCAATCCTTTGGATCTAAATTAAAAACACTCTTTACAGGAAAACCAAACTTTGATGATGCTTGGTTTGATCATCTCTTAGCTGTATTAATACAGTCTGATGTATCTTTAAAATCATCACAAAAGATTATAAAAGCATTTCGTAAGCAAGTCACCTCTAAAATGAGTGAAGACGTAGCTATCGAGAGCTTAATTGAAATTGTTTTCAAGCAATATGGCGACAATCTATCAACTTATGAACTTCATGAGGGACTGAATGTCTTCTTAGTAGTTGGAGTTAATGGTTCAGGTAAAACAACAACATGTGCTAAGTTAGCAAACCACTACATCCAAGCAGGAAAAAAAGTACTGCTTGTAGGTGGGGATACCTTTAGAGCTGCAGGATCATCACAAATGAAGTCCTGGGCCGATAAGGTAGGTGCAGGCTTTGTAGGTGGGGTTGAAAACCAAGACCCTGCATCAGTTTATGTGGATGCAGCACGCCATGCTAAGGAAGAGGGCTATGATCTGATGATATGTGATTCATCAGGAC
>JBGXRX010000012.1:0-4519 GCA_041811795.1 Erysipelothrix sp.
CAACGATTCATAAGCCAGATCCAATCACGATTGAGTTTGAATCAACGCTCATTTGTAGATATAATTAAGGTAGTTAATTCCTTATCACCACTGTCCATAATGGCTAAGGGCTACGCTCTTACTTATCATGATGACACCATTATCAAATCATCAGATCAAATCGATATCGATGATCACATTAAAATACAATACAGTGATGGCACAATAGAGGCCAAAGTCACTGGAAAGGACCAAAAATAATGAACGAATTTAACTTCGATGCAGCAATGAAACGATTAAACCTGATTGCGAGTGAACTAGAAAAAGATGACCTTAGTTTGGATGCATCCATCCAACTCTTTGAAGAGGGACTAAACCTTTCAAAACAATGCCAAGAGCAATTAGCAATCTATGAAAATAAAGTAAAGGAACTTGTGTCACAACACAGCGGGAAACAAAATGCTTAAGAAATTTGAAATTGAATTAGAAAATGCGATCCAAGTAAAGGGATCAAAAGTTAAAGAAGCCATGAATTATTCTTTATTGGCAGGAGGTAAGCGTATCAGACCTATGATGTTGCTGACTCTATTAGAAGATTTAGGTGGTAATCCAGAGACTGGAATGAAGACTGCAATTGGTCTTGAAATGATTCATACTTATTCTTTAGTTCATGATGATTTACCAGCCATGGATAACGATGACTTCAGACGTCACAAACCTACTAACCATAAGGTTTATGGAGAAGGAACCGCTATTTTAGCGGGAGATGCTTTATTAAACGATGCTTTCTTACAAGTCATTCATGATGATTTAGAAGCTTCACTTAAAGTTGATCTGATTGAAATACTGGGACGTAATGCAGGACCTGAAGGTATGATTTTAGGACAAGAAATCGATATCGCTAATGACTTTAAGACATTAGAGGAATTGAGCTATTCTTACCAACTCAAAACAGGATGCCTCTTTGCTTCGGCACTAGAATCTGCAGTTTTATTAGCAAACCGTAAAGATCTACAAGAAACAGCGAAGCATATAGCATACCAATTAGGAACATTCTTCCAATATCAAGATGATATTTTAGAATACACTTCAGACTTTGAGTCTATGGGTAAAAACATTCAATCAGACTTCGATCAAGATAAGAAAACCATCGTAACCTTCCTAGGTTTAGAAGAAGCACAAAGTGTTACACGTAAACTTTATGAAGACATATTACAATCAATTCAAAATTTAACTGACCAAAAAGGTCTGTTAGAATTAGTTATGGCAATGGAGCAAAGAGTTAATTAAGGAGGCACTTAATGTACGACAAAATTGCAAACTATCAAGATTTAACCCTTAAAGAATGTGATTTATTGAGTGATGAAATTGCACAATTTTTAGCATCTAAGACATCCTTTGATGTAGACACCATCATGCGTAATATTTCTGTTTTAGAAGTCACTATGGCCATCCATAAAGTCTTTGACTTAACTCAAGATACACTCATATTTGATGATATCCAACAATCACTGGTTGACCAGGTATTAAGAGGTGAGGGAGAGCTTCTTCAGTTAAGATCTACCAACTCACACTCATCTAAATCGAATGATAACTTTCATTATCACGGCGGCTTACCAGGTGATGGTTTATCATTAGCACTTGCTAAAGCCATCAATAATGAACATCAAACCATTATTATCTCAGATGACAATGCCTTAAACCACGGTGCTACTTATGAAGCACTATTAGAAATAGGGCGTCTTAAGGCTAATGTAACACTTGTTTTAATGGATGAGCAAAAATCATTACTACGTCATTACAATTCAGTTAATGCAGCCATCAAGAGCGTGCGTATTTCAAAGGTTTATACAGATACTAAAAGGGATGTTAAGACTGTTCTATCATCCAATCCCATATCTCGACCTCTACTTAATACACTGACTCATTTTAGAGATGCTATTAAAGATGCGGTTATTGAGCCAACGATATTTACTCAATTTGGATTTGATTACCACGGTCCCATCAACGGACAGAAATTCTCAGATCTTATCAAGATTTTTAAACTAGCACAAAGTATGACCGGACCTAATGTAATTCATGTTCAAACACGTGTTAAAGAGAAGGAATTTAGAAAACTTGAGTTCCCAGCCTTTAAAACAGACCATGATCGTCCTGATAATTACTCTGATTATATTGAAACTCTAGACCGTGTCATGACCTTACACCAAGATATCGTTATGGTTAACGATGTTAAATATCCATCCGATCACTTCAAGGAATTTCAATTACTTTATCCAGATCAGTACCATACAACCAACGGATCTTTAAATCTCATCTTACCTATGGCACTTGGGTTATCAAACAAAGAGGTTAAACCTGTCATTTCGATTTCATCACATCTTGCAAATGAGTTATTAAGTCGCTTAGACCAACACTCCAGCCACATGGAATCTTTGATTATTATCATTCGCGAGGCAGGATTAAGTTCTAAAGGACAAGCCCTCAACCATGGAATTTATGATTTCTCACTAGCTACAATTTGCCCTGATTTTAAAGTCATGATGGCAAAAGATATGAACGAAGCTTCATACCTTATGGAATATGCCCTTAATCAAAAGCAAAAAATGATTCTAAGAATACCATCTGGTAATGAGAAAGTAGAACATCAAGTACTTCAGTTTGAAGATGTTTGGGATCAAATTATACCTTTTACTGATAAAAGTAAAGGAGTCATCATTACATTTGGTCCATCCTTAAAAATGTTGCACCGTAAAATAACCATCAACAACCTGGATATTGGATTAATCAATGCCCGTACCATCAATAGCATCGACGAATCTATCATCAAAGATATTCATGATAAAGGTCTTCCAGTGCTTATTTATAACTGTGAGGGACGATATGACTTATTAAGTCATACTTTATATGAGTATTTAATGCATGAGAAAATCATGATGAATGTAACTTCATTCAATCTCAATAAGGTTGATCTATCCCTAAGTGCACGTCAAATCAAAGATAAGTACAAACTATCCATTGATGACTGCATTCACTTTTTAAATCAATAAGGGGATGGTAGCATGTTGCTTTGGCTTGAAATTGAAAACTATATTATTATTGACAAGATTAGAATCGACTTTTCAAAAGGTATGAATGTCATCAGTGGTGAAACTGGTTCTGGTAAATCACTGATCCTATCGGCTATGGATTTTGCTCTAGCTGGTAAAAGACCAATCAATCCAATTGGTCCATTCGCCAATACTTGTAAAGTAAGTCTAAAAATAGAGCATCAAGGACAAGATCTTTTGTTTCAACGAGAGATCTTTTCTAAAACTTCTAGCTCAATGTCAATAAACGGAAATCGGGTGAGTCTGAAAAAGGTGAGAGACTTAAAATCTCAAATTCTATCACTCTACCATCAAAACACTCACTCTTTAATGTCTTCTAGCAGATCTGCTATGGATTCACTGGATGCTTATATTAACCTTGATCTTAATAACTATACTGCTTTATACAATGAGTATAGAAACATTCAATCTCAACTCAAAGGGCATATAGAATCCTATCAGAACCAGGATCAAATCGACTTCAAACTCAAACAACTTGCAGAATTAAAGACCCTTAATCCTACAAAGGAAGACTACAATGGTCTAATCGATCAAATCAAGGCAGATCACAGCCTTGAAGTGCAATCTAAAGCACTTTCCAAGGCCTACAAGAGCCTAAAGTCCATTCAAACAACATCTTTACTCCTAGAGTTAAAAAGTCACTTAGATGCTTATCATGATGATTCAATGACATCTGCAATAAATAGCATAGTCCTAGATTTTGACGACTTATCTCAATTAATTAAGACCTCCTATGGAGAACTTAATCTGGATCTAACAAACCGCCAAGCAATCGATAAACGTCTTGAGGATTATCATATTCATATTAAACGATACGGATCACTCAGTAACCTGTGTTTCTATTACGATGAGCTCTTATCCCTTGAATCAAAAGTAGCTAACTATCAGGATAAACTCACTCGATTAGAAACCCAATGTTTAAGACTAGAAGACCAAGTAACAAGTATGGCTCAGCAAATATCAATTCAGCGAAGCCAGGCTATAAAGCCATTTTGTGAATCTGTTAAAAACTATCTTAGTTATATGAAACTGGATAAAATAGAATTCAATATTAAACACGACACTTCAACATGTCATAGCAGAGGGATGGATCATCTTTTATTTCAAGTAAATCTAAACCAACAGGATGAAGAAGTTGATCTTGTAACTACTGCAAGTGGGGGAGAGATAAGTCGATTTACTTTAGCCTTACTTCTAACACTTGCACAAAAACATCAAGAGCACATTTATATATTTGATGAGATTGATGCAGGTGTATCAGGCCTAGTATCCCATTCTATGGGGCAATTAATTCAATCTTTATCCCAAGACCATCAGGTACTTATCATCACACATCAAGCCACAATGGCTTCCTATGCCACACAACACATGACCATTAGAAAGATACGATCATCGGATCAAACCCGATCTCATATTCAGACTTTGAACAA
>JBGXRX010000013.1:0-5686 GCA_041811795.1 Erysipelothrix sp.
AAAACAACGCATAGATCTCTGCACGATTCTCTGGAACTGAACCTTTGTTGAGAATATTCGCAGAGTCAGGTCAACTCGATGAAACAATAGCGCTTATTAAAGTGATGAAGACCTTCCTAGACTTATAATATCAAAATAGGATTATCATATTGAATGCCCACAACAATTAAGCTATGATAGTCCCATGGGGTTTTAGCTCAGTTGGCAGAGCGCTTCGCTGGCAGTGAAGAGGTCACCGGTTCGAGCCCGGTAAGCTCCACCATCTAAAATTAAAAAGGACATGATTTCTGTAATTACAGAGATCGTGTCCTTTTCTTTATATAAATTAATGATAAATAATTATGACTTAGGCTTTTTCAATGCCCCAACTCCAATACCAATAAATGAAATGAAGAAGTAAATTAAAGCCTTGTCTTGAGACATACCACCATAGATAACTAATAGGGCTCCGATAATAGCCAAGATAGGAATCATCATCTTGATATACTGTTTCTTACGATAAAGCTTAGGTATCAGATGAATGTATAAACTGATGTAGAAGAAATAAGTTAGAACTATAGGTACGGAATCAATTTGAAGACCCGAAAAGTTGAGCCACAATATATGGACGTTAAATTGACTGAGTATGTGTAGGAATAACCAGGCAGATACTAAGGAGAAACAAAGTAAGGCTGAATTGATTGAGATGTCATACTTGTGATGAAGTTTCTTAAATAGATGACTCTTAGGAAATTCATCACGTATGGCTAGAGCATATGGCATTCTTAAATAACCCAAGATTAACCCATTGACCGCAGCTAATACAGAAATGATAACCATGATGTAGACAAGTGATGTACCAATTGAACCAAAGAACTGATTTACAATATAGCCCACACTTCCATCACCTAATGCCATAATCATTTCAGGTCCTAACATCATATTAATACCAATGAAATATGATAGATAAACTAGCAGTATCAGAGTAGGTGCTAAGACCAATGCCTTTGGAAGATTTGTCTTAGGATCCTTCATTTCGTGAGCTATTGATGGAGCAACGAACCAGCCATCAAATGAGAATGCACAGGCTATTAAACCTGCAAACAAATTAGTAGGACTGGCCATGACTGGCTTCAAAGTAATATTAGATATATTACCAAAGAAGATTCCAATTAAACTTAATATAATCAGTGCAGCCAGTTTAACTACTAATCCAATGTTTTGAATTTTTGATGCCAGTAATGTTTGAACGATATTTATTAGAAAGAAGACAAGAACGATGATGATGGTTATAACCCAAATTCTTATATCCAAAGCATTATCGATACCAAAGAGTAATCCAATATAAATAGCACTTATCCAGGATAGAATTGCAACAATAGCAGGAAAGTAAAATACAACTTGAAACCATCCGGCTAGAAAGCCCCAGAGTTTTCCCCAAGCCATTTCACAATAGGTTATTAAGCCACCTGCACTATCGCTCTCTTTAGCGTATTCGGCAACACTTAATCCACCAAAGATAATACCTACAGCACCAATAACCCACAAGACAACCCCTAATACTACAGACCCACCCGTTGCCAGTAGAATGTCATCAGTCTTAAAGAATATACCTGAACCAATTACGATTCCAGCAATCATAGAGATACTCGTGAACAATCCAAATTTTCTTTCTTTTTTCTCCATATGATCCTCATTCCTTTTATATAAATTAGTATAGAACACTCAAGATTCAATAGCAACGAAGCAATTTTACTTAAAAGAGTATTTTTGAGATTAATTTGATATTATTTGACTATATTTGATATATGTCATTTTTAAATCAAGTATTAGAAGGTATTATATATGTAGACAGAGAAAGAAGGAATAAAATATGTCAAATTTCACAACACTTTTTAACAAACATAGAGATACTTTAGATACCTACGTACCAGTAGTATCAAGGGTCCATGGACCAAGCCACCCTGTTTTCTACGATGTGGAAAAACAGTATCAAGCAATCACAAGTAAAATGGACAAAGATACTTCAGCAAATATCGACGCAGAATTTATTGCACTTAGAAAAATTACTGATGACTACGCCATCCCTTCAGATACATGTGAAACTTACGAAGCAGTTTATAATATGCTGAATGAACTAGACAGAGCTTATTCACAAAAGTAATTAGATAAGGAGAATTCACAATGCAAGCACTCATATTTAAAAACAAAAATAAATTGATGATGACCAGTGGTATCTTAATTGTCATAGCGTTTATCAGTCTATGGGGATTCAAGAATGAAGATATCTTCGAACTTGCACTGATGATTGCATCCGTCTTGGGTACGATTCCAATTGCACTTCAAGCATACCAAGCCTTGAGAGTTAAGGTTGTAAGTATTGATGTCTTGGTTACAATCGCAGTTATAGGAGCATTTATCATTGCTAATTATGAAGAATCAGCAATCGTTACATTTCTATTTCTCTTTGGTGCATACCTTGAGCAAAGAACCCTCAACAAAACAAGGTCTGCTATTAAGGCACTAACCGAAATGGCACCAGAATCTGCACTTAAGAAAATGGATAATGGGGAATTTGAAGAGGTTGATGTCTTTGATGTCGACATTGGAGATACTCTAATGGTCATGACCGGATCAAAAGTCCCTGTTGATGGTACTGTCATTATTGGTGAAGGTTACATTAATGAAGCATCAATAACTGGTGAAGCCATGCCTATTGAAAAGACATTAGATTCTAAAGTCTTTGCTGGAACGATACTAGAAAATGGAACACTTCAAGTAGTTGCCGATCGTGTTGGAGAAGATACAACTTTCGGTCGCATTATTGAATTGATTGAAGAGGCTCAAGATTCTAAGTCAGAGGCTGAGAGATTTATAGATAAGTTCTCTAAGTACTATACACCAATAGTATTACTCATAGCATTTGCAGTTTATCTCTTTACAAAAGATATTGAATTATCAATTACAATCCTAGTACTTGGATGTCCTGGTGCATTGGTTATTGGAGTTCCTGTATCCAACGTAGCAGGTGTGGGTAATGGTGCTGGACATGGGGTCTTATTAAAAGGAAGTGAGGTTATTCATGACTTCTCACGTACCGATACCTTCATTTTCGATAAGACAGGTACATTAACCATTGGAAACCCTAAAGTTTCTAAGGTGCTATACTATAATCAAGAAGATTCCAAAGATTTAGCATATCTATCAGCCATTGAAAAAGAGTCCAATCATCCCCTAGCTAAAGCTATCATCAGTGAAATTGGTGATGTGGAAAATTTCACTGTTTCTGATACAGAAGTTATTAAAGGCGGTGGTATCATTGCTACAGTTGATAAGCATAAAGTTATAGTTGGTAACTTGTCACTCATGCAAGATCAAGCCATCACTCTTAGTGATGACGTTATAGAAGAAGCAAAGACTTTAGAAGTCCAAGGTAACTCACTTGTACTAACTGCTATCGATGGTCAACTCAAAATCATGATGGGAATTAAAGACCAAATTCGTGATGGCATTGTTGATGATCTCAATGCATTAAGGAAACTAGGAGCAAAACATCTAGTTATGTTATCGGGTGATAACCAAGGAACCGTTGATTTGGTTGCTCGTGAACTAGGTCTTACTGAAGCCTTTGGTAATATGTTACCTGAGGATAAATCAGACTATGTTAAGAAACTTAAAAAAGAAGGTAGAATCGTCGCCTTTGTTGGAGATGGTGTTAATGATAGTCCATCATTAGCCTTAGCTGATATTGGAATTGCTATGGGATCAGGAACTGATGTCGCTATAGAAACATCAGATGTTGTACTCATGAATTCTGATATGGCACATTTACCCCATGCTTATGGCTTAGCTCAAGCTACTGCCAGCAACATGTTTCAAAATATTGTTATAGCAGTTGGAGTGGTATTATTCCTACTATCAACATTAATATTTACTGATTGGATGAGTATGTCCATCGGTATGTTACTCCATGAGGGATCAATATTAGTTGTTATCCTAAATGGAATGCGATTACTTAAATATAAAAATAAAATATAAAGGAGAAAAGAAAATGAAGAAAGCAACATTGCAATTAGAGACATTAACATGTCCATCATGTACTGCCAAGATTGAAGGAGCACTGAAGAAGTTAGATGGTATTGATGAAGCATCTACAAAGATATCATTCTCATCCAGTCGTGTTCGTCTTGACTTTGATGATAGCAAACTAAGCTTAGAAGATATTGAGAAATCAATTACTAAACTTGGTTATGCAGTTGAAAAATCTAGAGCAGTTTAGATAAAAATAATGCCCTCTATGTAAAGTAGACGGCATTATTTTTTGGCTAATTCTATTAAACGATGAACTGTATTAGAATTCCTTATCGTCATATTTTGACAAAGCCGTGTGCTACCAAGTTTACCTAACTTAGTCTTAGTATAGCTTGGCCGATTAGCAGACCAAAATATCATGTCTTCGTAGATAAAAACGGATTCGATATATGAATCATAGTTCTGAGTATACTCCAGCATTTCATCCCTAGTCTTAGGATCAAACAAGAATAATGCATTGTGGACAACTTCTTTATTGCCATCATGCCACCAAACAGGAACAAAACTAAGTGATTCTTCCAAATCTTTGGTGGATACAATAATGACATCAATATCAAGATTAAAACTATCTATAATTATTGATCTTAATATATCAGTATTATGTTCCTTAGAGAACTCGCTATCAAATAGAATATTACCACTGTTAATGTAGGTAATAACGTTTTGAAATCCCTTTGTCTGCATTTCTTGTTTTAAAATACTCATGGTAACTTTATTTTTACCACCGACATTAACTGCTCTTAAAAGCGCAATATATTCAATCATAGGCTCACCCTATCCTTTTTATAATTATATCACTAGTCAATAATTTATACTTAACTTAGATTCATTAAAGAATCTTTAGTTGATACCAACATTAAATTTTAGGAAGGTTTATAATTAGGTGGTAAAATAAAAAACGATATAAACATCTATTAGAAGTGAGGAATTTCCATGTACCTAAGATGCCCCAACTGTAAACTAGAATTAGTACTTAAAGACCGTCAATTTATTTGTGCCAACAACCATCAATTTGATCGAGCCAAAAGTGGTTATGTAAACCTACTACAATCACAAAAAAATAATAGCAAGAATCATGGTGATGACTTAACTATGCTTAAAAGCAGAAAGTCATTTCTTGATGGTGTCTATTATCTACCATTGGTTGAAAAGATGAAATCTATTATCGAATCGGATAAACATAATTCAATTCTTGATGCAGGTTGTGGTGAAGGATGGTACTGCCAACATATTGGCGGCAATATCATTGGAATCGATATTTCTAAACGCGGTTGCGACTTATCAGCAAAGAGAAATAAAGACATGACCTTTGCTGTAGCATCTTCTTTCGACTTACCTATACTGGATCAGTCTCTGGACCTGGTCTATTCAGTCTTTGCTCCATTCAGTGGTAGTGAACTAAGTAGAGTGTTGAAAGACAATGGTAGATTTATTCAGGTCTACCCTTTAGTCCCTCATCTTATGGGACTCAAAGAAGCAATCTACGAAGAAGCTTATCCTAATGATGTTTTAGATTCTAATATTGATGGATTCAGTATCGAATCATCTCACGAAGTACATGACATTATTAAACTTGATAATAATAAAGCAATAAAGGATCTCTTCTCTATGACAC
>JBGXRX010000014.1:0-7902 GCA_041811795.1 Erysipelothrix sp.
ATTTTCTTTATCATTGGTATCATTATTGCTTGAATCGTTATCTTCAGTGTCATTTCCAATGTTGTTATTATCTTTCGTAACTTATCTTTAGTCACGTTAGTTTTGAAGTTTATTACTTAATTTTAGAAATGCAGATACCATAAGCACGTAAAAAAAACAGTGTAAATCTACGCCTAAGCATAAAACCACACTGTTATTATTTATTTTAAGTTAATTCTTTTATTCTACACCGATGATGTAAGCATAAACTGGTTGATCACCACGAGTTACTTCAACTTCAAGGTCAAAGTTCTCTTCGATGTAGTCAACTAGAGCATCTTGCTCTTCATCACTAACATCTTCACCTGTAATTAGTGTTACAAGTTCACTATCTTCATCAATCAAGTGTTTTAGAAGTTTGTGAGTTACTACATCACGAGCTGGATCTGTTTCAACAATCTTGTTTTCAGCAAGACCCATAAAGTCGTTCTCTTTAATGACTAAAGATTCAAATGTAGTATCTTTAATAGCATAAGTTACTTGACCTGTACGTGTATGAGCAACAGCTGCCATCATTTCATCAATGTTTTCTTCAACATCAACATCAGGGTTGAACATTACACATGCTGATAGCCCTTGAGGGATTGTTTTAGTTGGAATGACGTGAATGTCACGGTCATCTAAAATATCCTTCACTTGGTTTGCAGCCATGATGATGTTTGAGTTGTTTGGTAATACAAAGATATGATCTGCATTAATACCATCGATCATTTCAATGAAGTCTTCAGTTGAAGGGTTCATTGTTTGACCACCTGAAATAATATAGTCAGCACGTAGGTCATTAAACATCTTAACGATACCCTTACCTGCTACAACAGAAACAATTGCATACTTAGTATAAACTGGTTTAGCTTCACCCACTGCACCATCTAAGATCGTGTTGTGTTGCTCTGTCATGTTTTCAATTTTTAATTTAACAAATTCACCGTATTTTTGTCCAAGGTTTAATGCGTTCCCTGGTTTTAATGTATGAACGTGTACTTTTACCAGATCTTCATCAGTAACAACTACTAATGAGTTACCAATAGCCTCTAATTGAGCTCTAAAAGTATCTTCATTGTATGCTGATGGTGAATCTTCTTCTAAACGAATGATAAATTCAGTACAGTAACCAAATTCATCGTGATCCATATCTGCCGCTGAAATTTCAGCTGCTTCTGATAGATCTTGTAATTCGATTGTTTCACCTTTCAGTGAAGCTAGGAATCCTTCAAGAATAACTAGGTATCCCATACCACCTGAGTCAACAACCCCTACCTCTTTTAATACAGGTAGTAATTCTGGTGTGTTATCCAGTGATTTGTGAGCCGCAGCTACTAAGAATTCAAAGAATTCGATAACATCGATATCTTTATTCTTTAATACATATTCATAAGCATCTTGTGATGATTCTCTTACAACAGTTAAAATAGTTCCCTCAACAGGACGCATAACTGCTTTATAAGCAATTTCTTTTCCCATTTGGAAAGCTTCTGCTAATTGCAGTACATTAACTTCAGAATATGACTCAACTGATTGAGCGATCCCTCTGAAAATTTGCGATAAGATAACACCAGAGTTACCACGAGCACCCATTAAGAGTCCACGAGATAATGTTTTAGCCAATTGACCAATATGAGATGTCATTACTTTACGAGCATCATTTAAACCTGATGTAAAAGTAAGGTTCATATTTGTTCCAGTATCCCCATCTGGTACTGGAAAAACGTTTAAAGCATTAATTTCATGGTGTTGATTGGTTAGGTTATTTGCCCCAACCTGTAACATATTTAAAAAATCATTTCCGTTTATAGTTTTCATTATTTTACGACCTTAATACCCTGGACAAACACGTTAACAGAATTGATATCTGCTTGTAATGTTTTTTCTAAGATATATTTAGCTTTCTTCTGCACTTCAAATACAACTTCCGAGATTCTTACATTGTAAGAAACGATGATATAAACATCTAAGTCATATCCTTTTTCACTAGCTCTTACAATTACTCCTTTAGAGTAATTTTCCCCTTTTAAGAGTTCGGCAAGTCCATCTTTAAAGACTTGTTGAGATGCCATTCCGACAACTCCATAACACTCAGTTACAACACCACCAGCAAGCATTGCGATTGCTTCGTTGGATACGTTAATTTTACCATATTCATTGGTTTTTATAATAGGCATGTTAATTCCTCCTCAGGATAGTTTTTATTCGCAGCGTCTGACGATCGCTGTCTGTGATGATTCGTTAGGACCATAGTCAATCATATCAATACATTTATTAGATTCTTGTGCTCCGTTTACTAGTGTAGCATATTGCCTTAGCATTGGTAAAGTTTCAATACTTAGATAAACAAAGTATTTATCATTCATGACCATTTTCATAGCACTTGGCTCTAATTCTGATGGTGTTGAATAAATTTCTGAAATAGCCTGGAATGACTCGTCAGGTAATTTACCCAGTTCCAATAGAAAATCTTTATCAATGTTGGCACTATCGAAACCATTTAATAGTGGCAATTGTGCAATCATGTTAAATGTAGATCCTTCTGCATTAACTACCTCTCCATTAGAGAAATAGATTTTAATGCGCTCATCTTTGCTATAAGCTACAGCCTTAACTTCTTTTATATCAAGACTTAAATAACCCTTGTTATAATACACATTTACCTTAGCTTTATCAACTAAAGGTAAGTTTTTAAGGCGTCCTTTTATAATAAAGGGCAGATTGGTAATCATACGGGAACCTTTTTCCACCCCACTCATCTCTATAATATCACTTTCCGAGTAATATTGGTTGCCTGAAACCTTAATGGTTGCAAAGCGTGAGATGGGTGATTGATCAAATCGATAAAGTCCATAAGTAATTAATGAAATTACGAATAAAATCAATACTCGTTTTGTAAACTTTTGACGTTTGATTTTACGCTTTATCTTTTTGTCTCTTATCAAATTGCGTTTAATTTGCTCAACTGTCTCCGAGTGTTCATTCAAGGTGACAGGTTTACGTCTAGTCATGCTGTAATGACTCCACTAAAGCGACCATATCTGCTACTGCATTGGGTCTGGCCATAGCTTTAACGTTCTCTGATAGTGTTTCCTTACGTGCTTGATCATGAATTAGACCATCAACAGCTGAATCTAAGGTGTTTCCATTTAAATCTTTTTCTTGGATAAGAACACAAGCATCTCGATCTTCTAAGCTTTTCGCATTGTAGTACTGATGGTTGTTAGCAACATGAGGCGATGGTACTAAAATTGAAGGTAAACCAAAGGATTGAATTTCTGCAATCGTTGATGCACCTGATCGACATAAGATCAAATCTAATTTTGGTAGTAATGCTCTTTGATCGACAAATCCAACTACTTTCAAATTTTTATGAAGTGGTCCAATGTTTTTGATAAAGTCGTCGTAGTTAGTAGGTCCTGTGACTACAATCACCTGATAATCATCATGATTGAAAGTCTTTACATAATCCTTAAAGATTGTATTCATTGATGCTGATCCTTGTGACCCCATTACCATAAGGACCAGAGGTAAAGATTCATCTAATCCCAGTTCTTTATATACTGGTTTTGGATCAATCTTTTCATGAATTAACGATGCTCTAGGATTACCTAAGAAAGATACTCTAGGATCATTTGCAAAACTCTCTTCATAACATGTAACTATCATATCAGCATGTTTGGCAGCCATTCGATTGGCTTTCCCTACTAATGCATTTTGCTCATGAATCATAACTTTAATCCCTAGTTTGCCTGCCGCTAACACAACAGGCAACGTAACGTAACCTCCAAAGGATACGACAAGATCGGGCTGTAACTCTCTAAGCAAGGCTTTAGCTGCTGCAATAGCCTTAAATTGCCCTGTAACGGCTTTTAATTTATCAATGACTGATCCTTGAAGACCTTGGTTATGGATGGCATGAAAGTCATAACCATGTTCTGGAATAATCCAAGACTCCATTTTATGATCATTACCAATAAATGAAACATCATGTTTATCTCTCAGTGCATCAGCAAATGTTAATGCAGGGAATATATGGCCACCTGACCCCCCTGTTGTAATTGTTATTTTCATTCAAATCTCCTTATCAAAATCTTTGATAATACCTAAGTGATGGTATGCACTTTGTGTTGCAATACGACCTCTTGAAGTACGATCGATCATTCCTATCTGTAATAGATAGGGTTCATAGACACTTTCCAGTGTTGAAACCTCCTCAGACAGAATCGAAGCCAAGGCTTGTACCCCTACTGGTCCACCCTTAAATCTTCCGATCAAAACTTGAAGGTACTGTAGATCTGTATCAGACAGTCCTGATTCATCAATATTTAACTGATCTAAAGCATGTAGCGCTAATTCAGAGTCAATTGATTGATTTTGGTAAACAGTTGCAAAATCCCAAACGCGTTTTAAATAGCGGTTGGCAATTCGTGGTGTTCCCCTACTTCGTTTTGTAAGTTCTATTATAGCATTTGTATCGATATTACACATCATTATTTCTGAACTTCTCATAATTATAGATTGTATGTCCTGAGCATCATAATATTCAAATTTGGCCTGAATTCCAAATCGATCCTTAAAGGCTGGTGTTAAGTTGGATACTAGGGTTGTTGCACCTATTAGGGTAAAGGGCTCTAATTTAAGATGAATGGACCTTGCACTCTCTTCACTTCCTACCACAATATCAATAGAAAAGTCTTCCATAATGGTATAGAGGGTCTCTTGTAGGGACTTTGACAGACGATGAATCTCATCAATAAATAGGATTTCACCTCTTTTAAGGTCTGATACAACAGCAATTAAATCACCACTATGTGAGATTCCTAGGGCTGAAAGTGCAGTTAAATCTACTTTAAGTTCATTGGCCATAATTTGAGCCAGAGACGTTTTTCCTAATCCTGCAGGACCATGAAATAAACAATGATCCAAAACTTCATCTCTCATCATAGCAGCCTGTATATAAATCTTTAAGTTATTGATGATGTGTTTTTGCCCAATAAAATCTTCAAAAGAATGAGGTCTTAGCGACTTTTCAAACTCACTCATCTAAGCAACCTTCTTTAATTCAATCAACATAAGCCTTAACAAATGAGCTTCATCCAGTATTAAAGAGTGATCCAGTGAGTGAAAGACCTTCTCACAGACCTTTTGCTTATAACCCATCTGTACTAGGGGTAAAATAATATCATATGAAGACTTAATCTCTGTATTCGAAGTCTTAAAATCATTCAATTTACCTCGTAAATCGATGAATAACTGAGCGGCCATACGCTTGCCAAGTCCAGGAATATTCATTAGAAGATGCTCCTCTTCCTGACGTATAGCACTCACAAAATCATGACATTCAATATGATTTAAGATATTTAGTGCTGTTTTAGGCCCGCATCCCTTAACACTCAATAGTATCTTAAATAGCTGACATGCCTCAGGATTGATGAATCCATAGAGGTTTAAAGTTTCCTGTCTAATATGAAAATGGACATAATAGCAGCCCACAAACCCACTCACTCGATCGGAATCGAGTGCATGGATAAAGTAGGAGCAATTATGTCCTGTATCTAATATGATAGCATTTCTTGGTGTTTCTAAAACAGTTCCTGTCAATGAATGAATCATTCAATCACTCTTTCTATTCTAGAACCTCACCTTCATCAAAGATAAATTGTACATCGCCTAAGATAACCATATCGCCATCCTTAACACCCTCATCACGAAGTGCTTGGTCTACACCAACACGCTTCATAGCAAGTCCAAATTGGATTACTGATTCTTCTGAAGCAAAGTCATATTGTCTGAATTGGCGATCAATAAGTTCACCACCAACACGCCATGTTGTAGCATCAATACGAGTAATTTCAAACTTACGTTCTGGTTTTTCATATTTGAAGACTACTTCTTGGGATTGATCTTCAACAATAGTTTCTCTGTTTTCATCTAAGATATCGGCAACACGGTATAGAAGTGCATCTGTTCCGTCCCCTACCATTGTGATAAGTTCAAAAACTTGCAATTCTGGATGAGCCTTTTTAAATGCTTCAAGATTTTCTGCAGCATGATCTAGGTCCATCTTATTAGCAACAACAACCATTGGTTTCTTCATTAAATCAACATTGTAGAGTTCTAACTCTTCCATGATGATACGGTAGTCTTCCAATGGATCACGTCCATCTTCAGCGCCCATATCGATAACATGAACTAAAGCGCGTGTTCTTTCAATGTGTTTTAAGAATACATGTCCCAATCCCTTACCTAAATGCGCATCTTCAATAAGACCTGGCATATCGGCAATCGCAAAGCTTCGTCCATCAGGACTTGAAGCGATTCCTAGATTAGGAACAATTGTTGTAAAGTGGTAATCGGCAACTTCTGGCTTAGCGCGTGTAATTACTGATAAAAGTGTTGACTTACCAACTGATGGAAATCCGATGATTCCAACATCTGCAAGTAACTTCAGTTCTATACTCACTTCTAAACTTTGCCCTAATTCACCTTTTTCGGCAAAAGATGGTGCAGGATTTCGAGGTGTTGCAAAACGAGTGTTACCACGTCCCCCACGTCCTCCATGAGCAATGATTTCGCGTTGTCCATGACGTGTAAGGTCTGCAATAACAATACCTTTTTCAACATCAGTAACAATTGTACCTACTGGTACTTTTAAGATCATTGGTTCAGCAGCAGCACCATGCATTTTTTTGTTTTTACCTGGAACTCCATGCTTACCTTTAATAACTCTATTATAGCGTAGATCCAAAAGGGTAGATTTATTTGAGTCAGCAATGAAAACAATATCTGCTCCATCGCCTCCATCACCACCATAAGGTCCCCCTAAAGGTACAAAGGCTTCACGACGAAATGATGCCATACCATCGCCACCATTACCGGCGACTAATTCTACATTAACGCGATCGACAAACATAAACATCTTCCTTTCAATAAAAAATCCCCATTTTTATAAATGGGGATTAAAGTTCTTTTTACGCAACAGGGTAAACTGAAACACACTTACGTGTACGGCTGATGCGTTCGAATTTAACAACACCATCGACTTTAGCAAATAGTGTGTCATCTCCACCGCGTCCTACGTTGTTTCCTGGATGAATCTTAGTACCGCGTTGACGGTAAAGAATTGATCCACCTGATACGAATTCACCATCAGCACGTTTAGCACCTAAACGTTTTGAGTGTGAATCACGACCGTTCTTTGAAGAACCTACTCCCTTTTTAGAAGCAAATAACTGAATATCTAATAGAAATTTCATGACTTAACCTCCTTTTCATGGATTTCAATGTGTTGAGGATGAGCCATTTCAACTGTTTTTAGCTGAATGAGAACAAACTCAAATAATTTTTGGTTTAACTCACTAGGAGTTTTAAATTCAATTTTGATTAATGGTGTCTTATTCATGGTTAGTAAGGCTTCTTTATCTAATGAATCAAAAGCATTTAATGCTCCTGTTAGAATTGAACTTACACCAGCACAGACCAGATCGTAACCCGGATCGCCTGAATAAGCATGTCCCGTTACAGTCATAGAACTGTAGGACCCATTACTCTTGTAAACTGAAACCTGAATCATTTTATGAAGAAACGATTTCGGTAATTGTCAACTTAGTATATGGTTGACGGTGACCTTGTTTACGACGAGTAGAACCTTTTTTAGCTTTATATTTAAAAACAATAATCTTCTTCGCTTTACCTTGTTTTTCAACAGTTGCAGTAACTGAAGCACCTTTTACATATGGAGCTCCAACGCGTAGTGTTCTGTTTTTAACAGCAACAACAGTATCAAAGACAATTGACTCGCCTTCAGCGATATCCAATTTTTCAACAAAAATTGTTTGCCCTTTTTCAACACGTAGTTGTTTACCACCAGTTTCAATA
>JBGXRX010000015.1:0-16445 GCA_041811795.1 Erysipelothrix sp.
GCCTGTGCCACAATATTTGGTGTACTGGGTGCACTAATCTCAACACCACTCTACTTTTCAATCCGCGCAATCATCCAATTAAGACGCAACAATTGGTCTTTAGAGACTGAAAAATAGTGTATAATATATAAAGATAAGAGGTAAGTTATGAAACGACAATTAAGACTACTAGTAATATCGCTCATTTTAGTCATGAGTTTAAGTGGCTGTGTCCCTAGAGTACGTAATGTTCTAGTCACCAACTACCCAACAGAATACCTGATCAAAGAGTTGGCAGGTAATCGCGTTAATGTTGACCGCATCGACTCAGGGCATGCTATCCAATCTGCTCAAGCAGCTAAAAATTATAAAGAGTTAATTCAAAAGGGAGATGTTATCTTCTATATTAATGATTTACAACCCTATTGGGAATTGATCAAGGATGATCTTACTAAGGCTGAAATCAAGATGATTGATTTATCAGAATTCACATCTCTTTACCCATTCAAACGGTATACCAAATTGAGAGGTGGAGGATCCAGTGTTGCTGTTGTTGAAGGTGAGTACTATGATGGTATTACAGAATATACAACCGACATGTACAAGCAGGATCCAGTTTTATGGGTCGACCCTAAGACCATGACATCCATGGCTTCAACCATGAAAGACTGGTTGGTAGAAACTTATCCTGATGATAAGGCCATCTTTGAAACAAACTTTGAGCGTATGAAAGTAGATCTTGTTCGTTTACAAGCAGACTACTCACTCCTTAAACAAACTCAAACACCCATTCAATTGGTAACCATGTCACCATCCTTTGGTAATTGGCAACAATCCTTTGATATCTCGATCTTCCCTGTAGTTATGTCCAAATATGGTGTATTACCAACTGAGGATGAATTAACGATTATAAGGGAACGTATTATCAATGAAGGTGTTGAGTACATTGTTCTGGAAGAGGGTATGGATGCTGTTACAACAGCACTTTACACCCAGTTAAAAACAGAATTGGATCTTAAAGAAATTAAACTCTCTACTCTATACAATATGAGTAGAAGTGATCAAGCATCCAATGTTAACTATATTACTAAGATGTACCAAAACTTAGAAACCCTTGAAGCAATCGATCAATAGCACAAGGGTTTTGCTTTAGAAAGAAAGAAGGACATATGAAGAAGCTACTATTAATTGATGGAAACTCCATGCTCTTTAGAGCCTATTATGGAACACGAGCAAGAGGACCTATGTTATCAAGCAGTGGTGTTGCAACCAATGCTGTTTACGGTTTTTCAACCATGTTAAACAAGGCGCTGGAAATGATGCAACCCACTCATATCCTGATTGCATTTGATACTAAGGATAAAACTTTCAGACACAACATGTTTGATACTTATAAAGGAACACGTACGGAAGTAGACCCCGATCTAGTATCTCAATTTGAACTCATTCGTGAATTTTTGGATGCTTATCCAATGACTCGTTATGAAATATCAGGCTATGAAGCCGATGATATTATTGGTACTATGGCTAAAACATGTGTTGATTACCATGTTGAAATCCTGACATCAGATAAAGATATGCTGCAACTCATCGATGACCATGTCGATGTATTACTCATGAAAAAAGGTCTGACTGAAATTGAGAAAGTCACAGTTGCATCCTTAAAAGAAGAAATGGGACTGCGTCCATCACAAATCGTCGACCTAAAAGCAATGATGGGAGATACAGCCGACAACATTCCAGGAATTCCTTCAGTTGGTGAGAAAACAGCTCTTAAATACTTAGAAGCTTATGACACACTGGACGGCCTTTATGAAAATGCTGATGCCATCAAAGGTAAGGTAGGAGAGCGTGTTCGTGAAAACGAAGCACTTGCTCGTATGTCTTATGAACTTGCAAAAATCCATACTCAAGTTCCACTGGAATTCTCAATGGACCAATTAATCTATGAAATACCAAATGACAGTCTTAACGCTTTCTATCGGAAATACGATATGAACTCTTTAGTCACAGAAAACTTCGAAACAGCAGAACTTGTTAAGGAAGACATTGAACGTAAAGCATTTGATGCTTCATGGTTAGATAATCAAGTTGTTGCACAATTAGATCGAGATAAAAATGACATTCAAGGAATATTCTTAGCTCAAGATGGTGCTATTGCATATCTCTCTAGAATGGAAATGCTAAGTGATGCTAATTTTGCTGACCTTCTAATGAAAGATGATCTCATCATTCTAGAAGCTAAAAAACTTTATCACTTCGCTTTAGAAAACAATCTTAAAACATCTGATTCATTCCATGACCCACTGATTCTTTCATTTATCAATGATGCTTCAGTTACTACTTTAGAGAAATTTAAAGATGCTCATTCTTTATGGAATCATGAGTATGAGGGACAAGAGAAACTTGAAGCAATGACTCTATCACTAGGTAAAGTATTTAAAGATGCTTACCAATTTGCACTCGATAATGAATTAGTATCAGTTTATGAAGACATTGAAAGACCCTTAATTAAGGTATTAGCTCAAATGGAACATACTGGAATCGATGTTAATGTTGATATCCTGAATGATGTTGCAGAGAAAACACAAGCTAAGATGATGGAACTTCAGGCTCTTGTATTTAAGTATGCTGGTAAAGAGTTCAATCTTAACTCACCAAAACAACTATCAGAAGTACTCTTTGATGATTTAGAAATACCATCTAAAAAGAAACGTTCAACAGCTGTTGATGTATTAGAAGGATTAGCGGATCAATATCCTATTATTGCTCCAATCTTGGAATACCGTAAATATTCTAAACTCTATTCAACCTATGCTGTAGGGCTGGTTAAGTTCATTCAAGAAGATGGTAAAATCCATACTGACTTCAACCAACACGCTGCTGCAACAGGGCGTCTATCATCAAAAGATCCTAACCTACAAAACATCTCAGTTAGAGATGAAGAGACACGTGTCATTCGTTCAGCCTTTATACCAAGTCCTGGCAACAAGCTAGTATCCATTGACTACTCTCAAATTGAACTTAGAGTATTATCTTATGTTGCTAATGAAAAGAATATGATCGATACATTCAATCATAATGAAGATATCCATGCTCAAACAGCTAAGAAAATCTTCCAAGTTGACAACGTTAATTCTGATCAAAGACGTCAAGCTAAGTCTGTTAACTTCGGTATTATCTATGGTATGTCAAGCTTTGGACTTGCTAAGCAATTGGATATTTCTATCTCAGATGCTGCTCACTTTATCGAACGATACAATGAAGTTTACCCACGCATTACACAATACATGGACCAAGTCGTTGCAGATTGTGAGCGAGATGGTTTTGTAACAACATTATTCCACCGTCGTCGCTACATCCCTGAAATCCACTCCTCAAATAGAGCCGTTAAAGATTTCGGTAAACGTGCTGCAATGAATGCTCCAATTCAAGGAACTGCTGCTGATATTATTAAATTAGCGATGATCCAAGTACAAGCATTGATTGAAAAAGGTAACTACAAATCTAAGATGCTACTACAGGTACATGATGAGTTGGTATTTGATGTATTCCCTGATGAAATTGATACACTGGTTCCAGCCATTCAAAACGTGATGGAAGATGTTGTTGATTGGCCTATTAAGATGGAAGTGTCCGTTGAGATTAGTGACAACTGGATGGGACAATAATGCCAGAATTACCAGAAGTAGAAACGATTATAAGAACACTGGAGAAATCCTTAGCAGGTGATACCATCACCCAAGTCAAACTCTACTATCCACCACTACTAGAAAAGGATTCACCCTTTGATCTATTAAATTTAGTAGGTTCTACATTTACTCACTTCTCGCGTCGTGGTAAGTATTTAATATTCTCCTTCGATACGGGATTCCACTGGGTGGTACATCTCCGTATGGAAGGGAAATATTACCTCTATAATGAAACGATGCCAAAAACGACACACACTCACTTAATTCTTAAGACTAACTAACGATACATCCATTATTTGGATACTCGTAAATTCTCTCGAATGGCAGTTGTGCAAGATTTACAAGCTTATCTAGCAGGAAAGAAGTTAGGGTATGAGCCCTTTGATTCAGATCTTACTGCTGAGTACTATCATTCAAGAATCCACAAATCGATCCGAGCTATCAAAAACATACTCTTAGATCAATCAATCATTACTGGACTTGGTAACATCTATGCTGATGAAGTGCTTTATGAAACACAACTTCACCCATTAACACAAGGTGTTGATATTACACTTGATCAATCTCAAATGATCATTGATGCATCACAAAAAATATTAGCCAAAGCCATTTCAGAAGGTGGAACAACCATTCGATCCTATACTTCCTCATTGGGAGTTAGCGGATTGTTTCAAGTATCACTGCAAGCCTATGGACGTGAAGGTCAAAAGTGTAATCGTTGTTCAAGCATTATGAAACGTATTGTTATATCCGGTCGATCCTCTGTATTTTGTCCCCAATGTCAAAAGGAGCCATCATGAAAATAGCTATTACTGGATCCATTGGTTCAGGAAAATCCCTAGCCTCTACTTATTTAAGAAGTAAGGGTTATAAGGTTTATGACACTGATAAAATGGTACACACCTATTATGATATTAAAGGACCTGCTTATGAGACCTTGATCCAAACCTTTGGCCAAGGGATTCTAAAGGAAGACAGGACAATTGATCGTGGCCATTTAGCCAGCTTAGTATTTCAAGATAAGGATAAACTAAATCAACTAGAGTCCGTTGTTTATCCCATTCTAGTGAAGGAAATACAAAGCCTTGATGATGCCAATGAAATTATTTTCTATGAAGTTCCAGTCCTCTATGAATCAGGATTTGAGACCTATTTCGATAAAGTCTTAATGATTGATGCTGATAAGGACATCCGTATTGAACGCCTTCTTGAAAGAGGGATGAGTAATGAGGATCTTCAAAGACGTATGCTAAATCAAATGGACCCAAAAATAAAAGTAGAAAAAGCTGATGATAACATCAGAAACAATTCAAGTATTAAAGATCTGCATTCAGCATTAGATCATTATATAAATCAATTAGAAAAGGAGTTTGACCATGGTTCGATATAAAGTATTTCAAGATTTTACACTAACACAAGACCATATAGATGCACTAACACTGCTCTATCAACCCGTTTTGTCTTATCCAGCAATTTCTCTATATCTAACACTTCACTCAGGTGCACGACAAACCCCTTATGTTAATGAGCGCGATTTGTTAAAGATGTTACATGTTGATTCGGAAACACTCAATACCTATCGTAAAGAGTTGGAACAAGTGGGTCTGATACGATCTTATCAAGAGGAAGTTATTGAAATGGTATTGATCCAAGCATTAACACCATCGCAATTCCTAGCTCACGATATTTATTCAAGACTCTTTGCTATTGTGGTAGGACAACATCAATTCGCATATTACTGTGATTTGTTCAGAAGTCCTAAGCCGCAAAACTTATCCAATGAAATAACATCGAAATTCGATGTTGCCCGAGTTTCTTCTTGGGATCTTACTTCAGAGGAAATGTACGCTAAAGCCATCAATAAAGAACTGCAACACTATCAATTCGATGCAGCATCATTTATGAGTAACTTCAGTCTCTTTCCCAAAAACTTGGTTACACCAGACTTATTGAAGTTAATTGCAGAATATGGTTCCAACTATAAGGTGTCACAATCCGATATGAAGGTCATGTTACTGAAAACCATCAGAAACAACGACCAAGTATTTGATTTGCGTATCTTTGCTTCATTGATTGCAGAAAAACACGGTCAACAATCGGCAGAATCAGTTGATAACATATATGACTTAGATCCATTATCATTCTTAAGACATGTGCAAGGATTTGATGTTAACCATGTTGATAGAGGGGTCATCGAAAGACTTCAAAAACGTTATGATTTTGAAAATTCAGTCTTCAATGTTCTTATTGAAACCATGTTAAAAACAAACCATGCCCTTAATTATTCATACGCACTAGCCATTGCGGACCCGTGGGTCAGACAAGGTGTAGCAAACTATGATGATGCTATCAAAGCCCTCAAAGACTTTGAATCCAGAGTTGCTAAGAAACCAAGCGCTACTGGTGCTAAGTCATCGGCAACTCAACCCATATACAACAAGGTGGATGACTTAGCTGATGAGAGCCTACTACAAGCCTTTAAAGACAATTTAGGAAAGGATATAGACAATGATTAATCCAACACTTTATGAATTAAGCCAAGAACAGCTCAAAGCACGTCGCGAACTTGCTTTGCAACTTGCCCATGAGGAAGAAGTGAAAGCTTTCATGTCTGCCTACCATTGTCCCTTTGAAGTTTTAGAAACCAATGCATATCGTTTTAAAAGTTGGTTGGAAGCCAAATCCAAGGCATCACAGGTAAGTGCAACTGAATTATTAGACAACCCACGCAAAGGAGGTTATTTCAATCTTCGTTATGATGCAGATTTAAATATCCTTGAGGAAGTTTATACAGAAGTCGAACTGGTCCATAAACTTGAAAAGGAGATGGAATACCTCAAGTATTACCAACTCTTCGATTTATCCATCAATCAAAGAGATGCACACTTTGAAAAGTTAAACCTTGATTCAGTGACAGCATCTTATGTATCAGTCGCTCAGGCGCTATCATCTTTCTACAGATCCAAGGAAACTGGTTATTTCATCTATGGTGATTTGGGTGTAGGGAAATCCTACCTAGCAGCTTGTACCAGCAACTTCTTTGCTAAACAAGGCACACGCGTTGTCTTTGTACATGTACCCAGCTTACTCAACCATATGAAACAACTCTTCAATTCACCCAACGACATGGAAAGACATCTCAGAATTCTTAGAACTGTACCTCTATTAGTATTGGATGATTTGGGAGCTGAACCCATAACATCATGGTCACGTGATGAAATTCTACTTTCTATCTTAAATGATAGATTAGAAAATAAACGTAAGACCATCATTACTTCCAATGCAACACCAGATATGTTGCTGGATCTCTATAAGATTGATACACGAGGCCATTCTGATGAAATCCGTGTAGCACGATTTGTAGATCGAGTGCTTGCTTTAACAAAGCCGAGCGAAATCCGAGGTAAAAACCGCCGAATTAAGCAATAAGCAAGTAAACACGAAATAAAAACATAAACTTATGAAAAAAAACACATATTAAATGGTATAATATTAAACGAGGTGAATTATGATAAAAATAGGCATATTGACTTCTGGAGGAGATGCACCTGGTATGAATGCTGCGATTCGAGCATGTGTTCGTTCAGGTCTATCTTTAGGCCTTGAAGTCTACGGAGTATTTGATGGTTATGAAGGACTTGTGAATAACAATATTCGTAAATTGGAGCGAGGCGACGTTTCGGATATAATTATTCAAGGTGGAACTGTATTAGGTTCTGCTCGACTTGAAGATTTCAAACTTGAATCAGTACGTCAACGCGCAGTTGACAACTTAAATGCTTTAGGTATTCAAGGGCTTGTTGTTATTGGTGGGGATGGATCCTATCGTGGTGCTCAGGCACTTTCGAATATGGGTATTAACTGTATTGGGATTCCAGCTACGATTGATAATGATATCGATTCAACAGATTATTCAATTGGTTTTGATACCGCGCTGAATACTGTTATTCAAAATGTGGACAAGTTAAGAGATACATCAAGTTCTCATCACCGCTGTTCGATTATAGAGGTTATGGGTAACCGCTGTGGTGATTTAGCTATTTATGCTGGATTAACTACAGGAGCAGAAGTCATTGTAACTAAAGAGACTGGTTATGATGAAGCTGAGGTTATTTCAAGATTACAACATATTGAAGAAACACGTAAGAAGCGTCATGCTTTATTTATCATTTCTGAAAAGATTACCGATGTTGATTTATTGGCAAAGAAAATATCTCAATTTACTGGTTTTTCAGGAAGAGCAACTGTTTTAGGACACATCCAACGTGGTGGATCACCAACAGCACGCGATCGAATCTTAGCGACCCAATTTGGGGATATGGCAGTTCAACTGCTTAAAGAGGGCGTTGGGAACAAATGCTTAGGACTCAGAAATGAGAAATTAGTATCAATGGATATTGAAGAGGCATTACATTTGCCAAAAGCATCTCGTAAAGAATTGTTTGAATTACATGATAGATTGGTTTAGGAGGAAAATATACTATGACTCATGAATTAAAGAAAACAAAGATTATTTGTACAATCGGACCTGCATCCGAAACACCAGAAATGGTTGAAGCACTTGCAAAAGAAGGGATGAACATTGTTCGTTTCAACTTCTCACACGATGTGCAATCAAACCACTTAAAACGTAAACTCATGGTTTCTGAAGTATCAGACCGTATCGGAATTACGCTAGCTACATTACTTGACCTTAAAGGTCCAGAAATCCGTCTAGGAGATATGGAAAATGGTGGTGTTGATTTTGCGGAAGGTGACATTGTTAATGTTGGTTTCGAAGCAGATTACAATGGTAACAAAGAGCGTTTCACACTTTTAGTTCCAGAAGTATACAATGACGTTAAAGTTGATGACTACATCTTAATTGATGATGGTAAAGTTCGTTTAACAATTATCGATAAAAAAGATGGCGACTTAGTTTGCCGCGTTGAAAACCCAGGGAAAATCAAAACACGTAAAGGTGTTAACATTCCTAACGTTGTATTATCAATGCCTTTCTTATCAGAACGTGATGCAAGCGATGTTAAATTTGGTGCTGACAATGGTTGGGACTACATTGCTGGATCATTCGTTCGTCGTGCAGCTGACGTTGCAGACATCCGTAAAGTATTAACTGATGCAGGTCGTCCAGACATGCAAATCATTGTTAAGATTGAAAACCAAGAAGGATTCGATAACTTAGAATCAATTCTTGAAATCGCTGATGGTGTCATGGTAGCTCGTGGAGACTTAGGTGTTGAAGTTGAAACACACTTAGTTCCAATTCTACAAAAGCAAATCATTAAAACAGCTAACCGTATGGGTAAACCAGTTATTACTGCTACTCACATGTTAGAGTCAATGCAAGAAAACCCACGTCCAACACGTGCTGAAGCATCAGACGTTGCTAACGCTGTATTAGATGGAACAGATGCAATCATGTTATCTGGAGAATCTGCAGTCGGTGCTTATCCAATCGAAGCAGTTCGTACAATGCGTGAAATCTCAGTTGCGATGGAAGCAATTATTCCTTACCGTGAACGTCTAGAGATCCAAATTGCTTCTTCAAAACGTACAATTCAAGATTCAATCGGTATCTCAATTGCTGAAACTGCACTAAACTTAGATGATGTTGAAGCAGTAGTTGCATTTACTTCATCAGGTGCTACAGTGAAACGTTTAGCTAAATACCGTCCAAGTGTTCCAGTCATTGCTGTTACTTTCTCTAAAGAAGTACAACGATCACTATCATTCATCTGGGGTGTTACACCAATGTTCTCAGATGTTCGTAATGACTTAACAAACGACGATGAAATTGCATCAACATTTGCTAAGCAATTCGGAATCAAACCAGGTAAAAAAGTTATTATCGCAGCAGGATACCCTACTGGAACTGGTAATACTAACCTAATGAAAATCATTGAAGTAAAATAATCAAGTTTTAATCTTATAGGAGGGGTCTTACTTGAAAACTTATTTTGGAGTTGACTTGGGCGGAACAAACGTCCGAGTTGCTATCATCGCAGAAGATGGTAGTATCATAGAAGAAATCAAAAGACCATCGCTATCCGATCAAGGACCAGAGGTGGTCCTTGATAATATTATAGACATGGCTCAGACACTAAAGGGTCATGAATCATGTTTAGGGATGGGGATTGGAATTCCAGGACCAGTTGACACAGCTAAGGGCTGTGTTTCCTTGTCCACCAACTTGAAAGGGTTTACGGGATATCCTGTAGTAGAATACCTTTCAAAACACTTTAATATACCTATTTATCTTGATAACGATGCTAATGTTGCGGGTCTTGCTGAGGCATTAGTGGGGGCAGGGGCAGGCAATCCAATTGTCTACTATGTCACTCACTCAACAGGTATTGGTGGTGCTTTAGTTGTTAATGGTAAAACAGTATCTGGTCGTAAGGGCTATGCTGGAGAAGTAGGGAATATTGTTATTGATCGCGATCGTAGTGATCAATCCGATATCAACTCACTTAATATTGGAGCTGTTGAAAATGAAGCCTCAGGATCAGCTATGGTCCGTAAAGCACAAAAACTATTAGAAAAAGATATTACTTCAGCAAAACGTATTTTTCAACTTGCTGATGAGGGAAATCCTATCGCATTAAAACTGATCGACGATATGGCATATGACTTTGCAAGTGTACTTGCATCCATTGCCCATGTTGTAGATCCTCATGTCTTCGTATTGGGTGGAGGGGTAACTTTGGCACGTGATTATTACTGGCCTAAGATGATTGAATACTATCAATCATTAGTTCATCCACAAATGCGAGATGTAGCATTTAAAGAAGCCTTATTAGAAGAACCAGGAATTATCGGAGCAGCCATGCTTTGTCGATAGAAAAAGGAGCAACTATGACTTTACTTAAAAAATATGCAGATTTAGCAGTTAAAACAGGTATTAACGTTCAAAAGGGTCAAACCCTAATGATTAATGTAGCAGCAGAACATTATGAGTTTGCTCGCTTACTAACACAGTCCGCTTATGAAGCGGGTGCTGGTAAAGTGGTTATTAAATGGAGTGATGACCATATAACAAAAATGGGTTACCAAAACCGTAGCCTTGAAAGTCTAACCACCATTCCATCATGGCTTATTGAAGAATATGATGATTTAATGGAAGAAAACTTTGCACGCTTAAGCATTTATGCTCCATCACCAGGTCTTATGGCTGATGTTGATGGTGACAAGATTGCAGCTGCATCTAAAGCTAGTGGAGAGGCAATGAAGAAACTTCGTGCTTACTCTATGTCCAATCAAGGACAATGGTCAATTGTTGCACTACCATCAAAAGAATGGGTTGCAGTAATCTATCCAGATCTAGATCCTCAAGAAGGTTACGATAAACTATTAGAAGCAATTCTATTTGCATGTCGTATCAATGAGGAAGATGATCCTGTAGCACTGTGGGCAGACCATAATGCTAAACTTGCTAACCAAAACAAAGTCCTTAACGACTATAACTTTGAATCATTACATTTCTCAAACAAATTAGGTACTGACATTAGAGTTGGACTGGTTAAAGATCATGTATGGGCAGGGGGAGCAGAACACTCAGCAAAAGGAGTTCTCTTCAATCCTAATATCCCTACTGAAGAATCATTCACAATGCCAGATAAAAACCGTGTCGAAGGTAAAGTATATTCTACGAAACCATTAAACTACCACGGTAAACTCATTGATGAGTTCTGGTTAGAATTCAAAGATGGTAAAGTTATCGACTTTGATGCAAAACAAGAAAGAGAAACTTTAGAAAACTTACTCAATACTGATGAAGGTTCACGCCGCATTGGTGAGATTGCTCTAATTTCTCATGATTCACCAATTTCAAACTTAAACATTCTATTCTACAATACTTTATTTGATGAAAATGCTTCATGCCACATGGCACTTGGAGCTGCTTATCCAATGAATATTAAAAATGGAACTAACATGGATCGTGAAACATTAAATTCATTAGGATCTAATGATTCACTCAACCACGAAGACTTTATGTTTGGTAGTGAAGATATGAGCATCGTAGGTAAAACTTATGATGGACAGGAAATCGTCATCTTTAAAGACGGAAACTTTGTATTTTAAAAAGCGTGTAACAGCGCTTTTTTCTTAAATTAAAACAGAATAGAGGAGACCAAAATGAATACAATCGATAAAAAATATGCTGATTTACTTATTAATACAGGACTTAATGTTCAAAAAGGACAAACTCTTTTAATTAATGCCGATGCACAACATCACAAATTTATTACTTTAGTTACTGAGAGTGCTTATGCTCGTGGTGCTAAGGAAGTTATTGTTAAATTCTCAAGTGATACAATTTCTCGTTTGAACTATTTGAACATGGATGTTGAAGATCTAACAGATGTAAAACAATGGCAGATTGATGAATCAGAATGGCAAGTATCACAAGACTTATGTTTACTTGCACTACGTGCACCAAATCCAGGACTTATGGATGATGTGGATTCAAGTAAAGTTACTCAAGCGGCGCAAGCATTTGGTAAAGCAATGACTAAACGCCGTGCATACTCAATGAACTCACAGGGCCAGTGGTTAGTAGCTGCTTACCCTACACAAGAATGGGCTAATGCAATCTTTAAGGATATGCCAGAAGATCAAGCATATACTAAACTTTACGAAGCCATTCTAACTGCTTGCCGAGTTTCTGCAGATAATGATCCTGCAGCTGAGTGGAAAGAACACAATGCTACACTAGCTCGTCAAAATGATTTCCTAAATGCTCAAGACTATTCTGCATTACACTTTAAAAACGACTTAGGAACCGACATTACTGTAGGCCTAGTTGAAGGTCACCAATGGGGTGGAGGAGCAAAACCTGCACTGAATGGTGTTACTTTCAATGCCAACATGCCAACTGAAGAATCATTTACAACACCAGATCGTTTCCGTGTTGATGGTCGCGTCTATAACTCCATCGCACTTAACAATAACGACCGCATCATTGATCAATTCTGGTTAGAATTCAAAGATGGATTAGTTGTTGATTTTGATGCTCAAGTTGGAAAAGATGCATTAGATAAACTATTATCTACAGATGAAAACTCCAAACGTATTGGTGAAGTTGCACTTGTATCCTATGACTCACCAATCTCAAACATGGGTATCTTATTCTTAAATACTCTATTTGATGAAAATGCTTCATGCCATATTGCACTTGGACAAGGTTACCCTCTAATCGAAAATGGTGGACGTATGACACCAGAAGAATTAAGCCAACGAGGTATTAATCAATCTCTAATTCATGTTGATTTCATGTTTGGTACATCCGATATGACAGTCACAGGAATTGCTAAAGATGGTTCAGAAACAATCATCATGAAAGATGGCAACTTAATACTTTAATAATTTTAAAATTAATTCTAGATTTTTAACGGATCATGATATGTTTCGCAAAGCCAGCAAGGACGATGTCAAAGATTTACAAAAGCTCTTAGTTAGCGCTTTTGCTGTTACTTATGAGAACCTTTACTTAACTTTAAAAACAAATGGTATCCCCTCAAAAGACTGGTCAGGTTATTATATCTTAGAAATAGAAGGAGACTTGATTGGCTGTATTGGTGGGGGGTATACCAGAAGAGGGCCTAGGAGCAATCTATGTGCTTTACCTCAAACCCAATCTTAAGAGAAGAGGTTATGGTAGCATCTTGGTAGATGAGTTTACGAAGCTACAACAAGATGAGTATAATATAACTAAGCAAAGAGTTGCAGCAGCACAAGGCAACGCAATGGGTATTCCTTTCTATGAAAAGCAGGGCTTTGCAGAAAAAGAGATTAGAGCAGTCCTTGCAGATAATGAAGTTTACTATTCATTGGTTATGTACAGAGATTTGAATCTATAGTATTCTATTATATTAATCTAAAAACACCAAAGACAGCCTAATGGCTGCCTTTGGTGTTTTATTTTTCTTCTAAGTATTCTGGGTTGAATAGGGAGTAATACAGAGTACTAATTTCCTTATTATCTAATCTCTCATATACCTTTGTTGAAGTGAAACGGTACTTAAATCCACATTTCTCTTGAACTCGCATAGAGTTTAGATTGAAGTCAAAGTGACCACACCATATAATATCCAATCCGAGCTTATTAAATCCCTAGTCGATTAAATAATTAACGACCTCGGGCATAATCCCAAGTCCCCAATACTTTGGATTCAGGACAAAACCGAGTTCGCGCTGTTTTAGGTGTCTAAGTATTTCATCGGGGTAGCGTTCATGAATTCCAACACTTCCGATAACTTTGTTGTCCTCTTGAAGAACAATTGCATAAGTATCATTACTATCAATAAAAAATTGAATGATTTCTTTAGATTCTTCTTCCGACTTGTGGGGGAGGCCATCCAGCATTAGGTCCTACATCAGGACTCTTTGAATATTCATAAAGATCACTACTATTGCTTAATTGCCATTGTCTAAGGATGACACGTTGTGTTTCTAATGTTGTCATAAGGTCACTTACTCTTTCTATTTAAAAAACTTATCTATTGTTTTACCACAAATTTTGAATTTAAAATCTTCGTTAAGATCAAGACCTATAAAATTATATGAACTCGAGTTATTACTTGTAAGTTTAGTTCTTGATATTCATTGAACATAAAGATATAATAGACTTACAAATCGAAGATTAGGATAACAAATTAGGAATTGATGAATAGAGAGGGAAGTGTTTGGTGAAAACTTCCTGTAGTCAACCTTGTTTTACCACCTATGAGAGGATCTTAGAAAAGATTCCGTTGCTGGCGTTAACAGATAATGAAGAGCTCTATTGTAGAGAATTAAGGTGGTACCGCGTTCAATCGTCCTTAGATTGTTAGTGGTATTTTTTTATGGAAAAGAGGATCATATGATTAATATTAAAGAAGATGAAAGACTCAATGTACTGAATCACTCATCAGCACACGTACTTGCACAAGCAGTAAAGCGCCTGTATCCACAGGCCAAGTTTTGGGTTGGACCTGTTATTGAAGATGGTTTCTACTATGACATAGATCTTGGAGATGTTTCAATTTCAGAAGAGGATTTCCCTAAGATTGAGCAAATGATGCGTAAGATCTCAAAAGAAGACAAACGTATTACACGTATTGAGTTAACTAAAGATGAAGCTTTAGATATGTTTCAAGATGATGAATACAAGTTAGATATCATCAACCGTTTACCAGAAGATGAAACTATTTCAGCTTACCAACAAGCAGAATTTATTGACCTTTGTAGAGGGCCTCATGTTGCTACTACAAAAGAAGTTAAATTCTTCAAACTTCTAAAAGCCTCAGGTGCTTACTGGAAGGGTGATGCTAAGAATCAAATGCTACAAAGAATCTATGGTATTACTTTTGATACACAAGCAGAATTAGATGCTTATGAAGCATGGTTAGAAGCGGCTAAACAAAGAGACCATAAAAAACTAGGCCGTGAATTAGATTTATTCATGATGTCAGAATACGGTCCAGGGATGCCATTTTGGCTACCAAATGGTATGACACTACGTCATGCTTTAGATACAGTTTATCGTAAAATGCATTTAGATCGTGGTTATGTATTTACAGAAACACCAACAATGCTATCAAAAGAGTTATGGGAAATCTCAGGTCACTGGGGTAACTATGCTGACAATATGTATACTTCTATTATTGAAGAACGCGAGTTTGCAATTAAACCAATGAACTGTCCAGGTGGCATGTTAGTTTATAAAAACGGATTACATTCATACCGTGATTTACCAATTCGTCTAGCAGAGATGGGTCATGTACACCGTTATGAAGCTTCGGGTGCATTGAATGGTCTATTCAGAGTTCGTTCATTCACTCAAGATGATGCCCATATCTTCATGACACAAAGTCAGTTACAAGATGAAATCATCGAAATCTTAGACTTCATTGATGAAATCTATACTGTATTTGGTTTAGAATATACAATTGAATTATCAACTCGTCCAGAAGCAAACTACATTGGTTCAATTGAGAACTGGGATGCTTCAGAACAAGCACTTAAAGATGCTATGGATGCAGCTGGTAAACCTTACAAAATCAACGAAGGGGATGGAGCATTCTACGGACCTAAGTTAGACTTTAAAGTACGTGACTCACTTAACCGAGTATGGCAATGTGGAACGGTTCAGTTAGATAATAACTTACCAGAACGATTCGACCTTGTTTACGTAGATGAAACTGGACAAAAACAAAGACCACTTATGTTACACCGTGCTATCTTTGGATCAATTGAACGTTTCATTGGAATCCTTATTGAACACTTCGGAGGTGCATTCCCAGTTTGGTTATCACCACTACAAGTAGAAGTGATTCCTGTTAATACAGAGTTCCACATGGACTATGCTAATAAAGTTGCCGAAACTTTAAAAGAAGCGGGTCTGCGTGTACATGTTGATGGACGTAATGAAAAATTAGGTTACCGTCTGCGTGAAGCTCAGAAAAATAAAACTCCACTACAATTAATCATTGGTGATGCTGAGATTGAATCAGGATCAGTTAACTTACGTCGTTATGGAGAACGTGCTCAAAACAGTATGCAACTTGATGCATTCTTAGAACTTGCATTGAACGAAGTAAAAGATCGTACAATCCATGTTATTGAGACAGAAGAAAAATAGTTTTTAATCAACGATCTTAGATATTGTAAATGAGGGGTTCCACTTAGAACCCTTTTTTATCGATAAATCTAATTTAGAAAATTAATAATATAAAGCGAAGAAAAGAAGCTCATAAACTTTGGGAAGAAACCGTTTACAATTTTAGGCATTAA
>JBGXRX010000016.1:0-5726 GCA_041811795.1 Erysipelothrix sp.
CAACTTTAGGTGAGCGTGGGTCTAACAACCAAGTTTTCGCATAATGATTATCATTAACATAGAAAATTGGTGCTTCTTCTACAAAATCAATTTCCATTGCATAAGGGTTACGAGGTGCAAAAGCATCTCCCTTAATTTCATTGTAAAGTGATGGTGGCGTTCCAGGAATAGAATATAGTTTCTCTCCTTTAATACCAATTTGTGGAAGTGAAGATAGTAGTGACCATGTGTATGGGTGTTTTGAATTGTAGAATACATCTTCAACACTTCCATACTCAACGATTTGTCCTGCATACATAACCGCTACTTTATCAGCAACAGCAGCAACAACACCTAAGTCGTGAGTAATATAAACAGTTGTAAAGTTGTACTCTTCTTGTAGTTCTTTAATAAGAGCAATAATCTGAGCTTGAATTGTAACATCAAGAGCCGTTGTAGGCTCATCACAGATTAAAATGTCAGGACGACATGCAAGTGCAATCGCAATAACAATACGCTGTCTCATCCCACCAGAGTACTGGAATGGGTATTCATTGAAACGATCAGCCGCATTAGGAATTCCTGTACGGTTCATCAATTCAATTGCTAATTCTTTAGCTTCAGCTTTTGATTTACCTTGGTGTTTAACAATAACTTCAGAAATTTGTGAACCAATTGTTAGAATTGGGTTCAATGAAGTCATCGGGTCTTGGAAAACAGTCGCGATTTTAACACCACGAATTTTTTCCCAATCTTTATCCGACTTAATTTGAACAAGATCTTGTCCCTCATATGTTACTGAACCATTATCGATATAACCATTTGCCTCTAACATTCCAGTGAATGTTTTAGTCAATACTGATTTACCTGATCCTGATTCACCAACAATAGCCAAAGTTTCATTAGCATATAAATCCAATGATATATTTCTGATTGCAGTTAAAACGCGATCTCTAACTTTAAATTTAACAACAATATCTTTGGCAGATAGTATAATATTTTTTTCTTGTGACATTATGTTTCTCTCCCTACATGTGTGTTCTAGGATCTGATGCATCCGCTAGAGTTTGTCCAACTAAGTATAGTGAGATTGTAACTAAAGCAAGAATGAATACAGGAATCCAAAATAAATATGAATGATTCGATAAGTTAGCTGTATAGGTAGAGATAATTCTTCCAAGTGAAGGAATATCAGCACTTAGTCCTACTCCAATAAAGGATAGGAATACTTCATATGAAATGAATGAAGAAATTTGGCGTGATACCTGTGTAACAATAACTGAAATTAAATAAGGTAGAATGTTTTTTGAAATCATTCTTGGTAGTGGTGTACCTAGACATTGTGATGCAAGGTTATATTCACGATCTCGCATAATCATAACTTGTACTCGAATGAAATAAGCAACTCCAAACCATGATGTAATCGTCATAGCTAGTAGAAGGTTCCAGAATCCTGCTCCAAATACATAAGCCATAACAATAACAATTAGTAATTGAGGTACGTTAGAAATAACGTTGTAGATTTCCAACATAATACGGTCGATCTTTTTAGAATAACCCCAAATTGCTCCTACAACAACACCGATTACTGTAGTAATGAATGTTGCGATAATACCAATTGAGATTGAAGTTTTAGCACCAGCCCAAACAGCATCAAATAATGAGTGACCATTTGAGTCAGTACCAAATAGATATTTAAAAGACGGATATTGGTAACGTGAATTGAAGTCGTTAATGTTATCAACGTTCATAAAGTCATAACCTGAAAATAGAGGTTGAATGAATGAAAGTAACATTACAACTGTAAGAATAACTAACATTACGATAGCTACTTTTGATGAGAAGAATTTTCTCATTACTGATTTCCAGTAAGAATACATTGGAGCAGCGATTTTCTCTGATGCTAATGTATCTATTTGGACAGGAACGAATAAATCGTCATGATTTTTTACTGACATTTTATTTTCCCCCTTCATTTAAGTTAATTCGTGGGTCAACCATAGTAACAGCGATATCACCTAAGAATATGGATAGAATTGACAATGTTGTAAAGATTAATACAAGTGCCATAACGACAGGATTATTGTGAGTCAGAATTGAATCTGGAAGCATTTTACCCATACCTGGAACAGCAAAGATTGTTTCTGTAATCGTAGCACCAGTAATAGCCAAGATAATTGATCCTGGAATACCGTTAACGATAGGAATAATAGCATTTCGGAAAATATGACGACGTGAAATCTCTTTGTCAGATAGTCCTTTTGCTTTAGCAAATTTAACATAATCTGTTGATTGTTGGTCAATCATGTAACGACGTACCCAAATGACTAAACCAGATACAGATAGTAACCCTAGAATTATAGTTGGTAATACATATGAAAGTACATTTCCAGCACCTAATGCAGGGAATAGATCAGGAAGGCCTAAGAATTTGTTTCCTAAGAATCTGAAGAAGTAGATAAATGCTAAACTTGGTACTGAAATAAGAACAGTAATTATTGTGACACCAATGTTGTCAACAAGAAGTCCTTTTTTTCGAGCCATAGCAATACCTGCTGGTAATCCAATTGCATAGGCTAAGAAAACAGCTATAACACCTGTGATCATAGAGATTCCAATCATTGATGGATCTTGGAAATTATTCTTACAGTCTGCATAGTTAGAATCAAATCGTTGCGTGTCTAAATGATCCAGACGATCTGTAGACTTATAGGTACACTTATTCAAGTTTATTGGTGATTTACCTTTATAACCAGTTTCGAATACTGTATCAACAGATTTCATTTTACCTTGTCCAGCACCAATTACATCAGTAACAGGAATTCCTGCGAATGATGGGAATGATGTTCCAAGGTTAATTTTTACTACGTTTTGATGAATGAATGGGAAACTTCCGTCAATCCATGCAAGTGTTGAGTTCTCACATCCAGAACAGTTTAATGCAACTAAGTTTTGTGAGTTGGATCCGAATGATAATCCACGCTTCAAATCAGGGTTTGCTGGGTCTTGAACCTTATTAGGGTGGTCAACGACAAAAAAGCCGCCATAAAAGCGAGTAACTCTCTCCAATAATGGAATCTCTCGAGTTGCATAAACTTTCTTTGAAAGAGGATATTGTTCAAATACTAAAGATTTGTTTTTAGCCCCATATTCGACAAAATACTTATTGTCTAAATTTCCTGAATCGGCAATACAGTCCTTGTAACCTGCTTCATCTTCCGTTGCAAGAGTACATAGTTCTGCTGTTCTAATGAATTCAATATAACCATTTTTGTCATACTGTCCATTTTCATAATCAACAAACTCATCCGGTATACCCTTCAGTTTTGCGTATACTAAATCGTTCTTAAAAATATCAGTTCTAGGTACCAGTGAATAGATCATCATAAATGCTATTGTAGTTACCAGGACGATTGATACTAATGAGCGTAAAAATCTAAAAAATACATACTTTTTCATTAAATCCTCCAATCGTAACAAAATGAGGGTTATGTAAACATACCTAACCCTCAGATCATTGTATTTACTTACTTATTAGCTTCTTATTACTTAGCGCGAGCTTTTTCCCATGCTGCTTTAGCATCGTCAAATTGTTGCTGTGTTACTGGCTCTTCTTGAACCTTAACATATTTGTAACGTGTAGCTTGTAATCCATTCCATGCATAAGGAGCTGTAAATGGAACTACTTTAGTTACACGAGGCACTCCACCACCAGCGTTAACTGGCATTTGTAGTACTGCGTCATCTAACCATGCGTTTGCTACTGCATATGCTTTAGCACGTTCATCAACATCTTTAACAGCTGCTGCTGCATCTAGAAGTTCGTCATATTTAGCAATTCCTAAAGCATCTTTAGCTGCTTTAGTAACGTCATCCCCACCAGCTTCTGCAACAACTAATGATGAGTCAAGACCCATTTCCTGTAGCATAGCACCATTACGTGAGTTATAGATGTCTAAGTATGTTGAAGCATCAACATAGTCAGGACCCCATCCAGATGCGTTTGAAAGGTCATAGTCTTTATCCGATGCAAATTTCGCCTGGTAAGTTACTGATAGGTAGTCTGCGTTAGATAGTAATTGGATGTCAATTACAACGTTTTCTGCACCTAGAGTTTTCTCTACTGACTCTTTCAATGATTTGATACGGTTAACAGCAATTACTGAAACTGAATCAACTGGCATATCCAAATGAATTGGGAAAGTTACACCTTCTGCTTCAAGTTCTTTTTTAGCTTCAGCAAAGAATGCTTTAGCAACGTCTGCATCATTGAATGCGTCTTGTCCATCAGCTAATGAACGACCTTCCCAAGTTGTTGGGTCGATTTTCATTAGTTCTGCATGAACTAATTGTCCGAAGTCTTTACCGTCAGCAACGATAAATACTGGAGGAACTAATGTGTTACGTAGAGCGTTTTTAGCGTTTGCTTCACCAACTGATTGAGCTTGGTAAGCAGGACGATCGAATGCAAATTGGATTGCTTTTCTAAAGTTTTTGTTTAGTTTAGCTTTTTCTGTTGATTCGAATTGCTCAGGAGTAGTTTTTGATGTGTAGTTAAATGCACGGCGTGCAAAGTTGAAGTTTACGTTGAATGTTGAACCAATTGTTAATGAGTTAGTAATTTTTCCTTCGTACTCTTTAGCTACATCTTCGTAAGCTGCTGAGTTAGGGAATACACGAGCAACGTCAACTTTTCCATCACGGAACATGTTGATTTGGTCCTCAGGAACTTTTCCATCATTGTACATGAACTTAACAGCGTTAATGTGTACGTTGTCTAGATCCCAGTATGATTCATTTTTCTCATATTCAATTACTGATTTTGCAGTATTGTTTGTTAAGATATATGGTCCGTTATATAGGATTGAGTCTGCAGCTGAAGTTCCGAAATCAGCACCTTTACTTTGTAGGAATTTTTCATTAACCGGGAACATGATTCCATAAGTTAATTTTGTATTCCAGAATGGTTCTGCTTCTTGTAAAGTATATTCTAATTCGTAGTCGCTAAGTGCTTTAACACCAACTTCTTCGAACGGAACTTCACCTGAGACATATTCGCTTAGGTTAACGATCGATTCAGCAATATAAAGAGTTTCTGATTTATTATCAGCAGCATGTTTTAGACCAGCAACCCAGTCGTGTGCTGTAACTTCTCCATATTCTGTACCCTCGTTTGTAACCCATTGAACACCCTCACGGATTTTATAGGTATAAGTTTTACCGTCGTCTGAAACTTTCCAGCTTTCGGCCATTGCTGGAACGTATTCCCCAAGGCTGTTGTTTTCTAGCAATCCATCAATGAAGTTTGCTATGTGGTCACCGTTAGTCGCTTTTTGAGTAACTAGGTAATCCAGCTGGTCAATGTCAGTCCCATAAAGCGTCGTGAATTCATCAGCTAACTTAGATCCACCACCTGTTGAACACCCTGTGATCACAAGTAATGAAACTAATAAAAGTGCAAATATTTTTTTCATTCGTATGTCTCCTTTTTTCTACCTATACAGATTCTTAGGCTGTATGTTAACATTATAAACGATTTCAGAATTAAGTCAATCGTTTTTTCACAGAATTATCATAATGTTTGAAAGTGCCTGAAACAAGTATGAAAATTAACGTACAATAAGTCACAAACGCTTACAATACATACTAAAGCCTGTTCATTAGGGGACTATCGGTATTTTCTTATCATCTTGAATAAATGTAAATATATGAACATCTTGTAATTCTTCTGTTTTGATGTAAGAGTC
>JBGXRX010000017.1:0-4502 GCA_041811795.1 Erysipelothrix sp.
AGAAACCTTGAGTACGTGAATGATTGGAACAAGAAAATGTTAGATAATGTTTCTTTTTCAGTCAGAAAAGGAGAAATTTTAGGGATTGCTGGGGTTGAAGGAAATGGTCAAAAAGAACTAGTCGATGCTCTTTTTAACTTTATTACTGTTGATAGTGGAACCATTGAACTCAATGGGGAATCGATTAAGAACTTAAACCAAAGAAAACTCCGTGATAAGCATATCTCACTGGTACCAGAAGACAGAATGTTGTTTGGTATCGCAGCCGATGCTTCGATCAAAGAAAACATTCTATCGGATCGAAGTGATGATAAACGCTATAATACTGGACCTTTGTTTGATTTAAACGCCATCAACAAGGATGTCAATCAACTCATTTCGGATTACCGAATTAAATGTAGCTCACTGGAACAGACAGTGGGAATGTTGTCGGGTGGAAATATTCAAAAGGTTGTTGTTGCTCGAGAATTCTCCAACAGCCCAGAATTTATTATTGCTGATCAGCCAACCCGGGGAATTGACGTCGGGGCGACTGAGTTTATTCGTAAGAAATTAGTGGAGTTATCGCGTGAAGGAATTGGTGTCCTTTTAATTTCAGCTGATTTAAACGAAGTTATGGAATTGTCGGATAGTTTAATTATCATGAGTGGTGGCAAGATTGCTGCTTATTTTGAAGATACAACAGGACTCTCTGATTTAGAGATGGGTCGCTACATGCTAGGTCTTGCTAGACAAGAAGATGAAGAAATAAGGAAGGTCTGTTATGAATAAGAAACGAACGTTAACCTTTAATATTGCTAGGGCGGGATCAGCGATAGGCATCGCCATTTTAGTCGCTACGTTACTTATTTTTATTAGTTCTTCTGGAAATAGCTTTCCTGAGAAAATTAGTGAAACAATTGAAGCATTACGAGCAATGTTAATTAGTCCTTTGTTTAAAACCAATGGAGAATTTAACTTAAAAGGTTTCTATGACATATTAGCGGGCATGATCCCAATTATGTTTACAGGACTCGCAACTGCAGTCATGTTCTCTGCTAATCAGTTCAACTTAGGAGCAGAAGGGGGTATCATGCTCGGAGCGTTTGTTACAGCGCTATGTGGTATTTACTTGCCGCTTCCTCCAATCATTTTGCCTGTGGCATCAATCTTAATTGGATCCCTTGCCACAATGCTTGTCTTAATGATTCCGGCTGTCTTTAAAGCAAAACTTGGTGTTAGTGAGATGGTTAACTCCTTGATGTTAAACTACATCATCATGTATGGAATTAACTTTATTCTATCGACTTTCTTGGCGGATAAGTCAAAAGGTCAACTTCAAACCTTGAACATTCAGTCACATGCTGCTTTACCACAACTAGTGGGTGGTGGTTCTAAACTATCCATCGGTTTTATTATCGCGATTGTGACAGTGGTATTTATCTCGGTTTTAATGTATCGAACTCGTTGGGGTTATAACATTCGCATGATTGGTAAAAACCTTGATTTTTCGAAGTATTCGGGGATTAATGTTCCATTCTATATCGTTTTATCTCAAGCAATTGGTGGCTTTTTAGCTGGTATGGGTGGAGCAGTTGAAATGTTAGGTCGTTACAATGCCTACGACTGGAAGTCTTTACCAGGCTATGGTTGGACAGGGATTACCGTTGCGATTTTAGCGGGTAATAATCCTAAGTTTATCCCATTTGCTGCATTCTTTATGGCATTCCTTGATAAAGGGTGTGAGTTAATGTCAACGTATTCCAATGTTCCTGCACAACTTATCGATATTATTCAAGCAGTAATTTTCTTGTTCTTTGCGGCTCAAAACTTCTTGTCTAAGTATCGTCAAAAATTAGTTGTTCAGAGTGCTGAAGAAGAACTATTAGAAAAAACAATCCAAATGGAGGGAAAATAAAATGAACCTCATTGATTTTATCTTGACACCTGATTTCTTCTTTTCCATCTTAAGAATTACGGCTCCAATTATTTTTGCGACAATGACAGCGGTCATCTGTGAAAAAGGTGGAGTCACCAACATTGGGATTGAAGGAACGATGATGATGTCAGCTTTGTTTGGTTCACTGTTTGCTTATTACTCAGGGAACTGGGTGGTTGGTATCTTAGTAGCCATCTTAACAGGAGTACTGGTGAGTGCTGCCATGGCCTTCTTTGCGTTTAATTTAAAAACAAACATTATCTTGAGTGGTACCGCCATCAATATGATTGGGAGTGGAGGAGCTATCTTCTTAGTCAGAGTTATTACCGGAATTACGGAAGGAACTCAAATGACCTCAACCAATGGGTTAATTACTTCGAAATTACAAGTTCCGACAATTAATATTCCAATCATTGAGAATATTCCAATTATTGGACAAGTCATTTCTGGTCACTCGTTATTAACGTATGTAGCGTTTTTATTGGTTTATTTAGTGTGGGTACTGTTGTATCGAACACCGTTAGGATTAAACATTCGTTCGGTTGGAGAAAATCCAAATGCTGCCAGTTCCGTTGGGGTTAGCGTCATTCGGATGAAGTACATTGTCCTGATGATTGGTGGAGTACTTGCTGGATTAGGCGGAGCCTTTATGTCGATGTCTTATTCAATGGGTTTCTCAATCGATATGGTTGCTGGTCGAGGGTTCATAGCTTTAGCGGCTCAAGCCATGGGTGGAGGAGAACCTCTAGGCTCTTTGTTATCAGCTTTAGTGTTTGGGACAGCTCAAGCATTAGCTGTGAAGGCTTCAGCGATTGGTGTTGATTCCAACTTAGTTTCTCCGATTCCTTATTTAGTAACCATCATTGGTCTAGTGGTGTTTGCGTTAATTGCTCGTAGACGATTAAAAAAACCTAAGAAAGTTGAGACAGTTTAGTGATAAAAAAAATACCTGTTATTTTAGATGGAGATCCTGGTCATGATGATGCAATTGCTTGGGTGATGGCTAAGGCTTTTGAAGTACTGGATATTAAGGCGATTACGACAGTGGCGGGGAATCAAACGTTAGATAAGACCTCATTGAACGCACAAAAAATTAGTGCTCTACTTGATATAGATGTTCCCATCGCTAAAGGACGAGCAATTCCATTATTAGGACATTTAATTACGGCTCCAAACTTTCATGGAGAATCTGGATTAGATGGACCAGAACTTCCTCAACCAAGAAGAGATTTTGAAGAGTGTTCAGCACCCGAATTAATGGCGCGCATTCTTAGAGAAAGTGATGAACCGGTTGTAATTATTGCGACGGGACCAACGACCAATGTGGCATCGCTTCTGTTAGCGAATCCTGAACTTAAAGAGAAGATCAAGTGTATTTCGTTTATGGGTGGTGGACTTCGTGGTGGTAACTGGTCCAGTGCAGCAGAATTTAACGTGATTGTGGATCCTGAAGCACTTGATATTGTTATGAAGTCAGGAGTTCCAATCATTATGAATGGGTTGGATGTGACTGAAAAAGCCCTTTGTTATCCTGAAGAATATGAGAGAATTCGAGCAATTGGTAACCCAGTTTCGGATGTTGTTGCTGGCTGGTTTGATTTCTTTATGAAGCATTTGTTAAACCTTGGATGGAAAGGAGCTACTCTGCATGATCCATGTGCTGTCTTATCGGTAGTGTATCCTGAACTCTTTGAGTTTAAAGAGTTGTATGTTGAAGTGGAATTGAATGGACAGTATAGTCGAGGAGCAACGGTTCCTGATTATTATGGGATTAAGAAGAAAGCACCAAATGCGAAGGTTGCTGTGAATATTGATCGTGAAAAGTTTATTGAGTTATTGATTGACAGCTGCAAACATTATTCAAAGAAGGAGGAGTTATAAGGATGAACAGGATCCCGATTTGGATTGATTCCGATTGTGGCATTGATGATGCGATCGCATTGTTGTCTGCTTTTAAATTAGAAACCTTGGATATCAAGGGTATTTCAGCAGTGTGCGGTAATGTTGAGGAAGAGAAAACATTTGTTAATAATCGCAACATTGCGTATATGGCACATCGTAAAGATATTAAAGTGTACCATGGAGCAACCAAGCCGTTGAACATTTCTTTGGAAACGGCGAGCCATGTGCATGGTAACAATGGCTTAGGTAATATGATTATTGCTGAATCGGATGCACCTCTTGAGAGTGAAATGGCTTGGGACATGATTTATAAGGCTGCTAAAGAAGCGAATGGTGAACTGCAGGTGGTTGCGGTTGGTCCACTGACCAATGTAGCAATTGCGATTGCGAAGTATCCAGATTTAGAGAAATATATTAAACGTTTGTTGATTATGGGTGGTGCGATTGAGGGTGGTAATGCCACTACGGCTGCTGAATTTAATATCTTTGCGGATCCCCATGCAGCCCAAGCAGTGTTTATGTCAAGTATTCCAAAAGTGATGTTTGGTTTGGATGTGACGCTTAAGTCATCGCTTAACTTAAATGATTTGATTCGACTTCGGGAAAAAGATTCGACAGTATCTAACTTTTTCTTAGAATCAATTAAGACGTTGATGAAGTTTTATGATGCGATTGGTTACAC
>JBGXRX010000018.1:0-4693 GCA_041811795.1 Erysipelothrix sp.
ATACTGCTCATAATTTTAACTCTGACGAGTTCGGACTCTCATTTAAGAGGTCCATTTGTTGTTTGTTTAATTTGAAATTGTATATTTCCTATTTAGTTTTCAAAGACCATTTGCTGCTTCGTTTCCTTAGCGCTTGACTATAATACCATTACCTGAGGTCATATACAACACTATTTCGCACTTTCTTTTAAAATAATCAAATAAATACAGAATATAACGCTTACCAACCCAAAAACACTATTTATATCACTCTTTTTATCGCAAAAAAAGGAACTGACTTAGTCAGTTCCACTCATATCCTTATGGTAATTTATTTCCTGCTGCTTTATAGAGGTCATACCACTCTTTACGAGTCATCTCAAAATCAGATACTTTACCAATTCTTTCAATCCTACTTGGAGTCATACTCCCTACAATGGTTTGAATTTTGGCTGGGTGTCTGTTGATCCAAGCAACTGCTACAGCTTCTTTAGAAACACCATACTTGTCAGCAACAATTTGCATGGCCTCGTTAATGAGTGGATAGTTCTCATTATCAACAAAGACTGCTTCAAAATAACCATGATAGAAAGGTGACCAAGCTTGAAGTGTCATATCGTTAAGTCTTGAGTACTCAACGATTCCTGCAGAATGGTCCGTTCCCAAACTTGATCTATTATTAAAGTTTAATCCATAGTCAAATACAGGAGTGTGCATAATACTTAATTGTATTTGATTGGTGATTAAATCAACATTGAGATCCTTCTTCAATAAATCAATCATAATACCAGAATGATTGGAAACTCCAAAGTGTCTGACCTTACCATTTGCTTTAAGAATATCAAATGCCTCAGCAACTTCTTTGGGTTCAACCAATACATCGGGTCTGTGTAATATTAGGATATCTAGATAGTCTGTTTGTAAACGTTCTAAAATTCCATCAACCGATTCAAGAATGTAATCTTTAGAATAATCAAAGGTACCTTCAGTTTGGTTAATTCCACATTTAGATTGAATAATAATAGATTCTCTATCTAATTTTAACTCTCTCATAGCGTGACCAAATATTATCTCTGATTGCCCTTTTCCATAAATGTCTGCATGGTCGAAAAAGTTAATACCTGCATCCAGAGCAGCCTGTACAACTGCTACTGCTTCTGTAATATTTTTTGATGCCATTCTCATACAACCTAAACCAACTACCGAAACTTCCAAATTACTCAAACCCAACCTAATTTTTTCCATACTTCCTCCTTATTAAGTCTTCATTTTTCATTCTATTCATAAGGACATTATATCATAGCTCTTTCAAAACCAAGTGAATGATAAATGTGAAAGAAAACCAGGATGATTTTCATCCTGGTATTTGCTTTTAATCTTTAATAAACTCTTTTGCAGAACCCAAAATACTTGCCATATTTTGTAATTCACTTGGAACAATAATTTTGGTAGCTTGTCCATCTGCAACTTTTTCTAATGTTTCTAAACTCTTAAGTTTAATGTAGGCATTATCAATATCAATACCCTTCATAGCCTCAGCTGCAAAAGCTTGAGCTTTAAGAATACGTTCAATTGCTTGCGCTTCACCTTCAGCCTCAGTAATTCGAGCCTCTTTTTGAGCTTGAGCATGCAGTACAACAGATTCTTTATTCCCTTCCGCAATTAAAATTGCAGAATGCTTTTCACCCTCTGCACGTAGAATGGATTCACGACGCTCACGTTCAGCACGCATCTGTTTCTCCATCGCTTCTTGAATATCTCGAGGCGGAAGAATATTCTTAACTTCAACACGTTGAACACGGATACCCCATGGATCAGTTGCTTCATCAAGAATAGCTCGCATCTTAGTATTAATAAGATCACGTGATGTTAAGGTTTGGTCTAATTCTAAATCCCCGATAATATTTCTCAAAGTCGTAGCTGTTAAATTCTCAATAGCACTAATTGGATTATGGATACCATATGTATATAACATAGGATCTGTAATTTGGAAATATACAACCGTATCAATTTGCATTGTAACGTTATCTTTTGTAATTACAGGTTGAGGAGCAAAGTCTTGTACTCGCTCTTTCAATGAAACTTTTCCTGCTACACGGTCAATCAAAGGAATAATAAAATGCAATCCTCTATCGAGTGTATGTGAATAAGCACCCAATCGTTCAATTACATATGCATTTGATTGTGGAATTATTCTTACACAATAAGCAATGACAACAACCGCTAAAACAAATAAAATTGCTAGAAAAATATAAATCATGATGACTCTCCTTCTATCTCTTTAACTACGAGTTTAACACCTGATATTGCAACTACTTCAACACGTGCTCCAACAGGAATCGTATTGTTTGAAACTGACACACAAGTCCATCGTGATCCATCAGCCATTACACTACCCCAATGATCCGGAGTAATAGTTTCCTTCACTACTAATATTCTACCAATAATAGCATCAGCATTCGTTGCTACTGTTTGTCCCTGTAATGTTTTTGTCATTACTGGACGAATCAATATCAGTGATCCAATACTTACTATTATAAAGATTAATATCTGTACTACTAAATTGGCAGTTAGCGCACTTGTTAACAATGCTGCTATAGCACCTATAGCAAACCATATTGTGACAAGATTTCCAACTGTAATTATTTCAAAGACTAACATTGCAACAAAAACAATAATCCACAAGGTCATTGTAGGCCTCCTTCATTGGTAATCTGAGAAAGATCTAATACTAGAAGTCCCTCTTCTGAATCATATCGACCCGCAAGTTTCTGTCCATTGAGTTTAATATCAATTGTTTTAGATATAAGATCCAGTAACAACTTATTATTAATTTTAGCATATCCTTTACCTAATGAGATTTTATGTAAATCTTCTTTGGCATAAATATTTAGTTCAACATCTCTTTTTGATACGGGTTTAATACCTAACTTTAAATCATCACTGATACCAACCAAAACATAATGAGAGTTTTCAAAATAGGCTCTGGCATTTTGGTTCAGTGTAAGGTTTCCCTCATTGAAGGTAACCATAGCTACTTCAGCATTTCCTGTAATCCATCGAAACATAGTACCCTCCTTTTTCTATATTATACACCATTTGAAACTTATTTCATCATTTTCAATAATATTCATTTTCAACTCTTGAAAAACAAAAGAGTCATCACATTAGTGATGACTCTGGTTTAGCTTTATTAGATATATTCTTTTGTGTTATGAACCTTTATAACATGGTCAACAAATCGACTCGCGTTAACTGAGTGGTCTCCCATACGCTCTAGTGTTGAAAGGATATCAACATAGATTGAAGATGCAACCGGAGTAAAACAGATTCCCTCTTTAAGTCTTTCGAAGTGATTCCCTCTAAATAGGTGTTCTAAGTTATCTAACTTATCTTCTAAGAATAATACTCGATCCATTGTATTTGAATCTTGCTCTTCAAAGATAACTAGAGTTTCTCTTAAAATCTCCAATAATAGATTGATCATCATTTCTAATTCTTCTACTGCCTTAAATGAGAATGTCTCTTTACTTTCATTCATCAAATGGAAAAACCCAACTAAGTTTAAGTTAAGGTCTCCAATTCTTTCAAAGTTTTTAACGATTTCTAAGTTTTTAGTATAGTCGTCAATATAGTTTGAAGGATTGTGATATGTACGAGCAATCTTTAATAGATAATTTGTAATGTCACTATCCATTTTATTTATAATATTTTCTAAGTTTACAACAGCTTCATATTCTTCTTTATCGCCCTCTTTAAAATAAGCTTGAGTATGAGCAATACTCTCAACTAAGAAGGTACCCATTTCATGAGTAGCTTGTTTTGCTAAAGCCATAGCAGCTTCAGGGAACTCTTGAATCGTAGCCTCATCCAATACTGTTTGTACTTGTTTTGAATATGATTTTTCCTCACCTGGTATTAAGATATGAAGCAACTTAATAAGTCCAGGTATGAATGGAATAACCAAGATTGCAAAAGCGAAGTTAAAGATGAAGTGTGCAATCGCAACTGTAAATTCAGATCCAGCATTGAGATAGGTTGTCAACCCGCCTACTAATGAGGTGTAAGGTGATAATATTAACATTACAATCGTTGCACCAATAAGGTTAAAGATAGTGTGGAACAGCGCTGCTCTTCGAGCCGTTACTGCAGCTCCCATAGCTGCGATAAATGCTGTTACTGTAGTACCAACATTTGATCCTAATACTAGAGCAATAACAACTGGTAATCCAATAACTCCAGATCCGTATAATTTTTGAATAATTGCAATAAATGCGGATGAGGAGTTGATCACTGCCGTAGCAAGTGCCCCACCTACAAATGCTAACCACTTATATTGTGAAATAAAATCAACAAATTGTAAGAATTGTGGATAGTTTTGTAATAATCCAAGTTGTTCTCCCATTAAGGTTAAACCAACAAAGGTAATACCAAATGAGAAGAGCACATAAGCAATGTTTTTAACATTAGTTTTCTTAGAGAAGACATACATGATGGCTCCTGCAAAGACAAAGTAATAACCAAATCCATCAATTTTTAAACCAATCATAATTGAAGTAACAGTTGTACCAATATTGGCCCCAATAGAAACCCCAATAGCTTGTTCTAAAGACATCAAGCCAGCTCTAACCAATGAGATTGATATAACTGATGCAGCAGAAGATGATTGAATCAATCCTGTAATTACTGCCCCAACCAGGATTGCCATAAAAAT
>JBGXRX010000019.1:0-6732 GCA_041811795.1 Erysipelothrix sp.
ATAAGGTACTACCATCTACAGGTGTATCTTCTGACTCTGTATTAGTTATTGGATTAATATTCCTTACTCTAGGATACGTTTTATTACGAAAGAAAAGCTATTATCCTAAATTAGATAAAAACTCACAATTGTGAGTTATTTTTTTATAAAGTTGTTGTAGCAGAGCTTTGATTTGACTACTTAAAGTTTGTGGTTTCATGTATAATAAGGCATAGGTGATAAACATGAGTTTATGGAAGAAATTAGAAGATTTTAAAATTAGCGTTAATGATCAAAGTTTAATAGAAAATGCTTTTATTCACTCTTCATTTGTTAATGAAACAAATGAGATGTTAGAGGATAATGAGCGTTTGGAATTCATGGGCGATGCGGTGCTACAGATTTGTGTATCCGAGCGTCTTTTTACACATGAAACGAAACTATCCGAAGGGGATATGACCCTCTATCGTGCACGTTTGGTTAATGAGCGCGCCTTAGCTGATTATTCCCTTAAGTTAGGACTTAATGAACATCTTAAGTTAGGGCTTGGTGAAGAGAAGCATGGTGGCCGTACTCGTGTATCGATTGTTGCTGACTTGTTTGAATCATTTATCGGTGCACTTTACCTAGATAGTGGTATGGATTCAGTTAATATTATTCTTGATGAGGTTTTTGTAGGGGTGTTTGATGACCTAGAAAGTTTAGGTATTACGGACTATAAAACAAAACTGCAAGAGTTTATTCAATCAGACTCTCGTAAAGCAGTAACCTATGAAGTCATTAGTGTTCAAGGACCATCAAATGCACCATTATTTGAAGTCGTCGTTAAATTAGATCAATTAACCTTTGGCGTTGGAAAAGGGTTAAGTAAGAAGAAGGCCGAGCAAAATGCAGCTCAAGATGCTTTTAATAAACTTGTTAAATAGAAGGAAAGGGGAGTTTAATGTTAGAGCTATTAGAAAAAATTGACTTAGAAGTAGCATACCTCCCATACTTCGCAGAAGCACGTATTGGGAAGGTTGATTATCATCTAGCAGATGAGACCTTAGTATTAAATATAGAGATACCACAAGCTTTACCTTATGGTGTCTATCGCGAATTGATAAAAAAATTAGGACGTCATACACTGACATCCATTCAACTGGAAATCCAATCGCAATCATCAGCTTTGGATTTTTTAAATCTGTCTTCATACATCAATGATGCAGTACATACACATAATTTTACCATCCTTAAAGATGCTGGATATAATTATGCAGATAATACATTAAAGATACTATGTATTGATTTAGAACATCAAAGTAAGGTTGCTGCCTTGTGTGAGAGACTGGATCTTGTGATGCAATCTTTTGGAATTCATTTAGAGTACTTACCATTAGTTAAAGAAATTGTTGCACCTGAAATTGAAGAAGTTAAGGCTGCTCCAAAACAAGCACCAGTAGAACGACAATCAGGTAATACCTTTACTAAACGATTATCTAAGAAAGAACAATATAACTTAGTGCCATTATCGGTCTTAACAGAAGAGGCGACAAACGTTTCAGTAGTTGGTCGTATTTTTAATGTTGAGGTAAGAGAAACTAGAACTGGTAAATTCATTGCGAAATATTCTATTTCAGATGGTGAATTTGCAATCTTTGTAAATGCCTTTGCTGATACTGAAGACGAGATTCTTAAAAAAGGGAAGACTTTCCGTTTCTATGGTAACTATACCTACGATGCTCGATTTGCCCGTGATTACATTTTTAGAATGGAAATGTTTGAAGAGGTCGGAGATCTTTTTGTGCGTCATGATAACTATGAAGAGAAACGTGTGGAATTCCATATGCACACCAATTATTCAGAGATGGATGGAATATCCCAAGCTTCTGAATATCTAGATCAAGCCTTTAAATGGGGGCATCCAGGAATGGTTATTACTGACCATAACTGTGTTCAGTCATTCCCTAAAGCATACAATGCACTTAAAGGGTTTAGAAAAGCTTATCCTGAGCAAGAATTTACTTTAGGATATGGTTTAGAAATGAATATGGTGCCCGATAAGTTAAACATTGTCAGATCACCACACAATCAAGATATTCAATCATCGACTTATGTTGTTTTTGATATTGAGACAACAGGACTATCTGCACGTTATGATCACATTATTGAATTTGGTGCTGTATTGATTGAAAATGGTCGCACAGTTGATAAGATGCAAATGTTTATCAAACCACCAGTGGCTATTTCAGCATTTACTACTGAGTTAACTTCAATAACACAAATGGACGTTAATTCAGCACCTGTATGGGAAGATGCTGTAGATACTATCCTTGATTTCATTCAAGATCGTATTTTAGTTGCTCATAATGCATCCTTTGATATTGATTTCTTACAAGAGAAATTAAGAGTCCTAGGTCGTCCAGCTCTAGATAATACAGTTATTGATACATTAGACCTATCACGTGCCATCTTAGAAGATAGAAGATCTTATCGTCTTGGAGCGATTGCTCGAGCACTCAAGATTAACTATGATGAGCAGGTTGCTCACCGTGCTGACTATGATGCTGAAGTCTTGTGCCTTGTATTCTTAGAAATGTTACGTCATGAACGTATTGAAGCTTTATCTACAGTCAATGAATTAGACTCACTCAATGATGACAAATCATTCTCTAAAAACCGTCCCGTTCACTTGAATGTGGTTGCTAAAAATCAAGAAGGACTTAAGAGTCTTTATAAATTAGTAACGCTGTCACATACTAAATACTTATCATACGACTCTACTGCACAATCACGCATCGTTAAAGAAGCGATTGTGCCATTAAGAGAAAACCTATTGCTAGGAGCAGGGTGTTTAAACTCTGAAGTATTTGAAATTGCAGCTAACAAGTCACAAAGTGCACTTGAAGAAGCGATTAGTTTTTATGATTATATTGAGATTATGCCATTGAACTACTATGAACCAGCAATTACTCGTGGAATGATTTCTAATCAAGATCACTTAAAAAATATTATTATGAATATTATTCATACAGCAAAGGGTCTTAACAAGATCGTTATTGGTGTAGCTAATGTTCACTATAACCATCCCCGTCAAAAACTCATGCGTGATGTTTATATTTCAGCTCAAGGTTTAGGCGGAGCACGTCATCCACTCTTCATGTATGATGCTAAAAAGAGAGCTGAGTTTATAGCTCCTGATCAACACTTTAAAACGACTAAAGAAATGATGGATGATTTCGCTTATATGGGAGATGCCTTAGCTTATGAACTAGTTATAGCTAGTCCTAAAGCCTTATTAGCATCTATCGATTCCAAAATTGAGCCAGTACCATCAAAACTATATACTCCAACATTAGAGAACTCAGATGAGTTATTAACTGATATCGTATATGAAACAGCACATGGTATTTATGGCAATCCATTACCTGAAATCGTAGAAGCAAGAATTAAACGCGAATTGAAGTCTATCTTAGGCCATGGATATGGTGTTATCTACTATATTTCTCACTTACTGGTAGGACGCTCATTAGAAGATGGTTACCTTGTAGGATCACGTGGGTCTGTAGGATCATCACTCGTTGCTACAATGGCAAAGATTACAGAAGTTAACCCACTTGCACCTCACTATGTGTGTACAAATTGTCATTATAATGAATTCTTCCTCAATGGGGAAGTGTCATCAGGATTTGACTTAACACCTAAGGATTGTCCCAAGTGTTCACACTCCATGTTATGTGATGGTCAAGATATTCCATTTGAAACCTTCCTAGGATTTGAAGGGGATAAGGTTCCTGATATTGACCTTAACTTCTCAGGTGAATACCAAGATAAGGCCCATGCTTATACTAAAGAAATCTTTGGTGAAGATTATGTCTTTAGAGCAGGTACTATATCTACTGTTGCTGAAAAAACTGCTTATGGTTATGTTCTTGGATACAATGAAGATCATAACAACACACTAAGCTCTCAAGCTTGGAACTCCTATCTCGCTAATGGATCAGAAGGTGTTAAGAGAACGACAGGTCAGCACCCTGGTGGAATTATTGTTGTTCCTGATGATAAGGAAGTACATGATTTTACCCCGATTCAATATCCTGCTAATAATAGAGAGTCTGCTTGGTATACAACCCACTTTGAGTTCCACGATATCGATGATAACGTTTTAAAACTTGATATCTTAGGTCATGTGGATCCAACTGCGATGAAGTTATTAGAAAAATATACAGGTGTTGATATTAATACGGTGCCATTGAATGATGCTAAAGTACTATCCTTATTTGGTTCTATTGAAGCTTTAAATGTTGATGAGCGTCACTATACAGAACTCACAGGTGGTCTTGGACTACCTGAGTTTGGTACACCTTTTGTACGACAAATGTTAGAAGAAACCAAACCTAATAAATTCTCAGACTTAGTTCAGATTTCTGGACTGTCTCATGGTACGGATGTTTGGCGTAATAATGCCCAAGATCTTATCAAAGAGGGTTTAACACTTGAAGAAGTTATTGGTTGTCGTGATGATATCATGGTTTATTTAATGCAAGCAGGCCTTCCTAATAAGGTTGCATTTGACATCATGGAATCTGTTCGTAAAGGTAAAGGACTTCGTCCTGAATGGATTCAAATTATGCGTGATAACAAGGTACCACAGTGGTATATTGATTCATGTCTAAAAATTAAATATATGTTCCCTAAAGCCCATGCTGTTGCTTACGTTATGATGGCGGTTCGTGTCGCTTGGTTTAAGGTCTACTATCCTGCAGCTTATTATGCAGTTTACTTCACATTAAGATCGAACGCTTATGAACTAGAAAGTATGTCACAAGACATCCATGTCATTCAAAAACGCTTAAATGGTATTAATGCGGCTATGCGAGATTTCCAAAAAGCACATGAGGTACCATCAAAAGATAAATTACTAGTCGATACATTGGAAGTATGTATTGAATTGAACTCTAGAGGTTATCGAGTTGGTAAATTGGATCTTATGAAATCACATGCTACAGATTGGATTGTAGACCCAAATGACCCTAAAGCGATCATCCCACCATTTACGGCTGTTGATGGTCTTGGTGCTGGTGTTGCTAATGGCGTTATTAAGGCACGTCAAGAAAGAGAATTTATGTCAAAAAGAGATCTTATTACAAGAGCAGGTATTTCCGCAGCACTGGTTAAGAAACTCGATGATTTACAGGTGACCTCTCACCTGGATGACTCTAACCAAATGAGTCTGTTTTAAGAGGTGAATTTTAATTAAGGTGGTAGAAGATGAAAAAGAATGATTTCCCAACCGAAGTGTTGGATTTAACAATTGAAAGTATTGATCATGATGGCTTTGGTTATGCTCATTACATCCACGCCCCTGATCGCGGTTCTAATGGTAAACGATTAAATGTGTTTGTTACAAATGTTGTACCTGGAGATAAAGTTAGAGTAACAATTAAGAATGCTAAGGGAAGGGGTCGTGCTATTGTTGAGTACGATGAACTTCTTGAAGCAGGTCCTTCTCGTAATCTTGAAATATCAACAGAACTAGGAAAATCAGGTGGAGCACCACTACAATACATGCTCTATCCTGATCAACTGAAATTCAAATCCAATATGGTTAAGAAGTACTTAGAAGAACAAGGTTTTGATAAAGATCTCGTTCTACCAATCATCGGACTTGATGATCCTACTCGCTACCGTAATAAGATGGAATTATCTTTTGGTAAAGATGGTGGTATTGGTATGTTCCAACAAGGTAACTTTAAGAAAGTTATCGACTTGGAAGATTCCATTCTAATGCCAAAGGTAATGGTAGAGATTAAACATGCAGTAAGCCAATGGCAACAAGACCACAAACTAAGTGGTTATGATAAAGAAACAGAGAAAGGGTTATTACGTAACCTTTTACTTCGTAAATCATTTGCTACTGGTGAACTAATGGTTGTAATCTATGCAACGCAACCAGCTTCAGACTTTGAAAATGAAGTTGCTGATTTATCGAAACGTTTAAATGAGAAATTTGAAATGTTAAAGAGTCTGCAATGGGTTGAACATGCTGGAGCAACTGAGAGACTTCAAAGTGATTCTATCGATGTAATTTCAGGTAGAGACTTTATAAATGAAGAACTTAATGGCTTTAAATATCGTATATGGCCAGATACATTCTTCCAAGCCACACCAGTTCAAGCAGAGAAACTTGTTGAATTAGCCATGGATATGGCAGAAGTAGATGAAAATATGAGAGTATTAGACCTATTTTGTGGTGTTGGTACCTTCTCATTACCGCTAGCTAAACAATCCAAAGCATTAGCAGGTATCGAGATCGTAGAAAATTCGATTCAATCTGCAATTTTAAATGCTAAAGATAATAACATTGATAATACTTACTTCATGACATCTGATGCACGAAGTGGTCTTCTTAAACTAAAAGAAGAATGGGGTCTACCTGATCTATTACTACTGGATCCACCACGATCTGGAGCAGGTGGTAAAGTTATGCGCTCAATTGGTCGTTTTGGTACCGATAAAATTATCTATGTATCATGCAGTCCTAAGAGTTTAGCAGAAGACTTGGTTTGGTTAAGACAATTTAATTACGAACTTGTTTCCGTTCAACCAGTCGACCAATTCCCACATACTACTCATGTGGAGTGTGTGGTATTGATGTCAAGGGTTGATAAGTAAAGGATAATCACGGTTTTTGTTTTGAGGGAAGTAATCCAAGATTGATGGAAAGCCGATTGCCCACTGATAGATTTATTGATGTGGTGAGTTGATAAGATC
>JBGXRX010000020.1:0-4802 GCA_041811795.1 Erysipelothrix sp.
AGTAACTGCAACACCATCTCCTTCTGTTCCATCAAAAACCAATCGAGCTGGATCACTCTTATCTCCAATTGATAATGGTGAAACAACAATACGTGGTTTTGAATGTGCAAAGGTTGGATCGACTTCTAGCATATGTGATTGTAAAATTGCCTCACTACCACTTGCTAACTCATAAGTATAATCTTCCATAAATCCTGTAGCCTTATTGTGACTCATAATTTTCAAGAATCGATCAAGCGCTGCAGTCTTCCAGTCACCTTCACCAGCAAAACCATAACCTTTAGCCATTAGGCGTTGAACAGCTAGTCCTGGTAATTGGTTTAGTCCATGTAGGTCTTCGAAGTTTGATGTAAATGCAGTGTATCCTTTGTCAGATAAGAAGCGCTCAATTGCGATTTCATATTTAGCTTGTTCTTTAACCTGTGTTTCCCATACAGCATGATCGTATGTTCCATAGTCAAAGTCATACAACTCTTGATATTCAGCAAATAGAGCATTTACCTCATCTTCAGTAATCGTATTTACAACTTCTACTAAATCTCCAATTCCGTAGTAATCTACATACCATCCAAATTGAATTTGTGCTTCAACTTTATCTCCATCAGTAACTGCAACGTTTCTCATGTTGTCACCAAAACGTGCGACTCTAATATTGAATCCTTCCATATAAGCTACGGCCATATCCATCCAACGAGCAATTTCCTCTTGAATATCGCTATTCTTCCAGTAACCTACTACAATTTTATTGTTTTTCTCCAATCGAGCATTAATATGACCATATTCTCTATCACCATGAGCCGATTGATTTAAGTTCATAAAGTCCATATCAATAGTTGACCATGGAATACTCTCATTATATTGAGTTGCTAAGTGAAGTAGAGGCTTTTGTAAGAGTTGAGTTCCTCGTATCCACATCTTCGCAGGTGAGAATGTATGCATCCAAGTAATTACACCGGCAACATTATCATCATAGTTAACTTCCTTCATTAATGAAGTAATTTTGTCTTGAGTAATCGCTAGATCTTTTAAAACAATTGGGTAACCAAAGTTACCACTAGCATTTAGTGTATCTACAATCACTTGTGCATTAGCACTAACTTGCTTTAATGCTTCTTCACCATACAGGTGTTGTGATCCAACAATGAACCAGAACTCTTTTTTATCTACAGTTAACATCTCTATTCTCCCTTTTGCCCATAATAAGCATCTTTTCCATGTTTTCTTAAATAATGTTTATTCAATATATTCTTTGGTAAATCATCTACATCAGGATTTAGTTGTTGAGTATAGAAGTTCATTTTACAAACTTCCTCAAGTACAACAGCATTCACTACTGCATCGGATGGTGTTTTACCCCAAGTAAATGGACCATGTCCATTCAATAAAACTGCAGGAACATCCAATATTCCGATCTGATGTTCTTCAAATGTTTCAATAATGACATGTCCTGTATTAGCTTCATAGCCAGCGTCGATTTCTTCCTGTGTTAGGAAGCGTGCACATGGCACACTACCATAGAAGGTATCAGCATGAGTTGTACCATAAACCGGTACATTCTTACCTGCCTGAGCCCATGAAGTAGCCCATGGTGAATGAGTATGTACAATACCTCCTAATTCAGGATACTTCTTATACAACACTGCATGCGTATGTGTATCTGAAGATGGATTAAATTTCCCTTCAACAACATTACCATCAAAATCGCATACAACCATATCTTCAGCTTTTAGCTCCTCATATGGAACACCACTAGGTTTAATAACAAATAGCCCCAATTCATGATCAGCTCCACTAACATTACCCCATGTATACTTTATAAGGCCTTGTTTTTGAACTTCCATATTAGCTTGATAAACTTCAAGTTTTAATTTATCTAACATTTATCTACTCGAAACTTTCTATAGCAATCTTTTCGATAGCTAAACCTTTTTCATAACGCTTAACAAATTGTCTGTAGTCTTCAATTTCTTCAGATGTTGGTGCCATAGTTGTGGTTTCAACATCAGCAAAGATTACATTATTTAAGTAGTGTGATAATTCAGTTTCATTATGTAGTAAGTACTGAGCTAAAACTGCCATACCCCAAGCACCACCTTCACTTGCTGTCTTCATTAAAGTAAGTGGCGTTTCAACAGCTGTCGCTACGATTTTCTGAGCTACACCTTCGGTTTTGAAGATACCACCATGACCTACAATTAGATCTAATTTTATGCCTTCATTAAATAGAATTTGCATCCCGATATTAAGAGTTGCAAAGGCACTCTCTATGTGAGATCTCATTAAGTTGGCAACATTGAAATTTGCATCAGGTTGTCTAACCAGTAAGGGACGTCCCTCGGTTACTTTAGTTATATTTTCACCTGAATGATAACCATAGCTTAGAATCCCTTCCAAACCATCATCACTTTCAATCGCAGCATTGAACAGTACTTCATATAATTTATTTGTATCTACACTGATACCCATACGTTCACTAAAGTCTTTAAACAAGTTAGCCCATGCATTAATCTCAGAAGTACAGTTATTAACATGTACCATAGCCACAGGATAACCCTGAGGTGTCATAACGATATCGATTTCTGGATACACTTGCTTAAGCGCTTTTTCCAGTACGATCATTGCAAATACTGAAGTTCCAGCTGATATATTCCCTGTATTCTTCTCAACAGCATTAGTTGCAATCATCCCAGTACCAGCATCTCCTTCTGGAGGTGCAAATACAATCCCTGGCAGTAAATCACCGTGCGGATCTAACAACAGAGCACCAGCTTGACTTAGAACCCCTGCCTCTTGTCCTGCTAAAAGACTTGTAGGAAGAATATCTTCTATTTTAGTTTCAATTCCTTTATCTACTAGTAATTGATTCATGATCTTAATCAAATTCTTATCGTAGTTTTTTATTTTAGGATCTATTGGGAACATACCTGAAGCATCATTGATACCTAAGCTTTTAGAATCAGTCAGTTTCCAGTGAACATAGCCAGCTAGTGTAGTAATAAAATTAACATTTGGTATATGTTTCTCTTTATTTAAAACTGCTTGATAATAATGAGCAATGCTCCAACGTTGAGGAATGTTATGATTAAACTTTTCAGTTAGTTCAAGTTCCGCTTCTTGTGTTGTTGCATTACGCCATGTTCTAAACGGAACAAGTAATTCATCATTCTTATCGAAAGCAAGATAACCGTGCATCATAGCGCTAAACCCAATTGAACCCAGCTTTGTAATTGTTAATCCATATTTTGAATGTACGGACAGTTTAATATCAGCATAAACAGATTGAACACCTTCCCATACCTTTTTTAAGTCATAAGTCCAAACTTTGTCGACTAATTGATTTTCCCAATCATACTCTCCAGTTGCTACAATTTCCCCTGTAGAGTTGATTAGAACACCTTTAATACGTGTTGATCCCAATTCAATTCCTAAACTTAGTGTTTCTAAACTTATATTTTCTATCATATGTTCACCCCTAGTACTTATTGATATTATTATACCAAGTTGTACGTATATGTCAACAAAACTAGGGTAAATGTGTAAGATGTACGCACGTTCTGTAAGCGCATAGAAAAAACCCACTATTTTAAGATAATGGGTTTAATAAACTAAACTACTTTTTTCGCATCTAGCAAACGCTTAATAGCGTAAGCTATAGCACCAATTCCAACTACTCCACCACCAATATAAGTGATGACTGGAACCTTAGAAGTTTTAACTTCTTCTTTCTCATCTTTTTCCTTTTTATCATCTTTGTCATCAGTATCAAATTTTCCACCTGCAATAGCTTCAACTTCATCATCAGTTAAGACTCTTGAATCAAAAATCATTAACTCATCAAGTGAACCCATAAATGGAACATCCCAATAGTTAACTCCTAATGCAAAGACCGACCCCTCTTGTGTAAAGATATCTGGGAAACCTTCTCCCGTAAATACCTTCTCACCATTGAGATATGCATTCAGAATACCTTTATCAACACTAAATGCAATATGGGACCACTCATCTACTTTAATCTGGCTACCCAAGTTACCATCGTACCATTGCGTACCAGACCATACCATTGAGTTCCCAGCTGTAAATTCCCCACTTTGTGGAACAACACTAAACCAACTTGATTCAGTTTGTGAACCGAATAATGTAGTAGAGTGAGCTGTGATAGATTCTGGGTTAATCCATAGTGAAACAGAATAAGATTCACTTGTAATGAGTTCTTCTGGTAATAGAATTCCAGTTTCTCCATCTAGATAGACAGCTTTTCCTTCTTTACCATCTATAAATTCCAAATTACCACCTTCAACTCCAATTTGGTGTCCGGTTAGTGTTCCTTCTAATGTTTCATCAAGGTCATCAATTAGATTATCTTCAAATTTAAAGTGGTGATTCTTTTCTTGATTACGTTCAAAGTCCTTTTGCTCAGGCTTTGTGGTTTCATAATAAGTTTTAACACCCTCTGCATTACGAGCGATATTATTATCAATCTCAAACTCATCAATTAAGCCTTTAAACGGAGTATCCCAGAAGTTTACTCCAATACCGGCAAATGAATTTTTTGAACTAAAGATATCAGGGAAATCTTTACCGGTAAATTTAACCTCACCATCAATATAGACACTGACATTACCCTTACTTACACTTACTGCCAGATGTGACCATCGATTAGCAGGAATTGAATCCGGAGTAATGGCATCATACCACTGTTCCCCTGACCAGAACATGGTCTTACCATCAATACCACTTGCTGGTAGATTAACCCAGCTTGAAGGAGATGTTCCACCAAAGAATATTGATGTGAATGGCGTAAT
>JBGXRX010000021.1:0-15389 GCA_041811795.1 Erysipelothrix sp.
GGTGGAGGACACTTCAACCACTCACTATTCTGGGAAACATTAACTCCAGCAAGTGGACAAGTTCCAACTGGTGACTTAGCTGCAGCAATCGATGCAACTTTCGGATCACTTGAAGAACTTAAAGCACAACTAGATACAGCTGCTAAAACTCGTTTTGGTTCAGGATGGGCTTGGTTAGTTCTAGATACTGACAAATCATTAAAAGTTCTATCAACTGCAAACCAAGATTCACCAATCATGAACGGTCAAACAGCACTAGTAGGAATCGATGTTTGGGAACACGCTTACTACCTAAACTACCAAAACCGTCGTCCTGATTACATTCAAGCATGGTTCGAGATTATCAACTGGTCAAAAGTTGAAGAAATCTTTGCATCAGCTAAATAATTAATTAAAACAATGCCCCATTTCCTTTATTTAGGAAATGGGCTTTTTAATATAAAAAAACAGGACTTAAAGTCCTGTTCATTGTTTATGATCCAAAATGCACTCCACAATTATCACATCGGTCAATCTTGAATATATTAAGGATCAGATGTTTGCAAGATGCACATCGAAGTTGACTTGACCAGTAAATACCAATTCCAATTAAGAGCATGACTGCCGAAAATAAAAGGCGATCCACATACTGCATAGCAAATATCATGACAATACCTGATATAAACATCAGCAGTAAATCAATCGCAATTAGAATCTTTAGAGTTTTTACTTTATCACTAATCTTATTTTCGATCATAAATCATCTGCTCATAAGCCAATTGAGTATAACCTAGACGTTCATATAACTTCTTAGCTTTAGGATTATCCAACGATACTTCTAAACGGAAACGTTTCACTTCTGGAAACATATCATGTATTAAAGTAAATACTTGGCTTCCATATCCTTTACCTTGGTAGGCTTGGTCGATAGTTAACTCTTCAATCCAAAGTGATGGTGCCCCTACTTCAGTAGAAAACATCTTAGCACATAAAACATAGCCAATCTGCTGACCTTCCACCTCTAAGAAGAAACCCAAAGCATCTTCATGAGCAATGATATGATCAAAGTTACGTTGGAAAAGACCTAAGTCTGGTCCACCAAGAACAGCAGGTGAATCATAGAAATCACTAGCCAGTGCAATATAACGATCTTTATCTTCTTCTAAAAATGCTTCTAATGTCATAAATTACCCTACTTCCTAAATTGGTAACAAATAATCGCTGCAGCAATTGCTACATTGAGCGATTCAAATTCGCTTGTTTCAATAATAATATGGTTTTCTACCAGTTCCAGTGTTTTTATTGAAACTCCTGAACCTTCAGAACCCATAATGAATGCACATTTGTCAGCTTCAACAGATGTTAAAGGTTTTGATGCATCACTTAATGCCGTAGCATAAATAGAAACACCCTGTTCACTTAGCATTTGAATCGCTTCTTTCATATCCATTCGAATGCATGGTAAGTGAAAGAGTGCACCTTGTGTTGATCGAACAACTTTATCATTGTATAAATCTACAGAATCATTAGAAATGATGACTGCATCAAATCCAAAACTATAGGCCGTACGAATCATCGTACCCAAGTTACCTGGATCTTGTACACCATCACACAATAAGAATCGAGATCCTTGAGGAATATTTAACTCCGGCATTTTAACCTGAGCAAATACCTGAGATCCTGATTTTGTTTGCGATAATTTCTCTGCAATGAGGTCATTAATCTCAATATCAAATGAATCATTTAATCCAAGAGTTTGAAACTCCAGTTTCGAAGCCTTCAACTCCTGTAATAAATGTTCACCCTCAACTAAGAAAGTACCGGATTGATCACGATACTTCTTAGCCTTGAGTTTAACCAAATCTTTAATAATCGCATTTTGTAGCGATGTTATTTTCACAGTGAATCCATTACCTTGTGGCAACGTGGACAGAGTCCATTTTCGTCAACACTATCTACAATATTCCAGCATCGTGGACAAGTTTCTCCACTTACTGCTTCAACACCAACTTGAACATCAAAGTGAACTGCTTGTTCTTCATCTGTTAGAGATAGTTTAGACACAATAAACCATTGTGCACTATGTTCTCCCAGTACAGATTTCACTAATTCTTCTTGTTGATCATCTAGATTTAGAGAAACATGAGCTTCTAGTGATTTACCAATAACTTTTTCTTCACGAGAAACTTCTAAAGCCTTGAATACAGCTTCACGTAATGTGAATAATGTATCCATTTGTGCTGCTTCTTCTTCAGTAATAACTGAATCTACTAATGGTGAGAACTCACTTAAGTGAATTGATTCCATTTCTGGTTCAAAGATTCTATTTAATTCTTCCATTGTATGTGGAATGATTGGTGCCATTAATCGAGAGTAGATTACAAGTGCATGGTATAGCACTGTTTGAATTTCACGACGTTTTGAATCATCTGCTTTTTCGATATAAAGGATATCCTTAGTATAGTCTAAGTAGTATGAAGACATCATGTTTGTAAGTGAAGTTAGAACTGCTGTTGTAACATCTTTGTATTCGAATGCTTTATAAGCTTCAAGTGATGTCGCATTTACTTTGATTACTTCATTAAGAACATAACGGTTTAATAGTGACATATCTTCAAGCGCAACTGCATCTGTTTCATAATTAAAATCAGTAATGTTTCCATGAATAAAACGGAATGTATTACGAATCTTACGGTAAGATTCAGAAACTTGTTTTAGGATGTCTTGTGATAGCGCCATATCTGCATGGTAATCAATTGATGTAACCCACAGACGTAGAATATCGGTTCCTAATGTTGAAGAAATAGCTTGAGGACTCAGTGCATTACCTGCAGACTTAGACATTTTCTCACCATTATCTTGCATTAAGAAACCATGTGCAAGAACATTTTTATAAGGTGCAATACCGTATAGAGCTACAGAGATAATAAGTGATGAGTTAAACCATCCACGGAATTGGTCACTCCCTTCAGAGTAAACATCAACCGGTAGAGGTACTTCATCATGGTTTAGTGCTGCTGTATGACTTGATCCTGAATCGAACCAAACATCCATAATGTCTTTTTCTTTAGTAAAGATACCATTAGGTGATAATTCATGAGTATAACCTTCAGGTAATAGATCTTTAACATCACGTTCAAACCAAACATTAGATCCGAATTCCCCAACTAATTGAGTAAAGTGGTCAAATAATGCTTGTTCCATGATTGGTGATCCATCTTCAGCATAAATAATAGGAATTGGAACTCCCCATACACGTTGACGAGAAATTGTCCAGTCACCACGATCAGCGATCATGTTGTGCATGCGTTTTTCTCCCCATTTTGGATGCCATTCAACTTTTGCAATTTCATCTAGTACGTTTTGACGAACTACATCAATTGAAGCAAACCATTGTGTCGTTGCACGATAGATAACAGGTTTTTTAGTTCTCCAGTCATGTGGATAACTATGCTTCAACCATGACATATTTAACATATGTCCAAGTTCAGTTAATTTAATTGTAACTGCTTTATTAGCTTCTTCGAAAGTTAATCCAGCAAATTCACCGGTAACTTCAGTTAGAACACCTTGAGCATCAACTGGTGAAATTGGTTTAATTCCATAAGCCGCCGCTGCAACAAAGTCTTCATCCCCGTGGTCAGGTGCAGTATGTACTGAACCAGTACCCGCTTCATCCGTAACGTGATCTCCTAAGATAACTGGAGAAATACGGTCGTATAGAGGATGTTTATAGGTAACATGTTCAATTTCTGCTCCCTTAAATGTCTTTTCAACACCTAAGTTTGTTAACTCTAATTTTTCTAGAACTGTTTCAATTAAGCTTGTCATGATAACAAAGTTACCTTTTTCAGTCTTAACTAATGAATACTCCATACGTGGGTTAACTGTAATAGCTAAGTTAGCTGGAATTGTCCAAGGTGTTGTTGTCCAAATAAGTAGTGAATCATCACTTGATAATACATCTTTACCATCAACAACATTGAATGAAACATAGATCGTCGGGTCGCGACGTTCTTGGTATTCGATTTCAGCTTCCGCTAAAGCAGATTCTGATGAAGGTGACCAATAGACAGGTTTTAACCCTTTATAGATCATCCCTTTCATTGCCATCTTTGCAAAAATTGCGATTTGCTTAGCTTCGAAATCTTTATTTAATGTAATGTAAGGATTGTCATAATCTGCAACAGTACCTAATGCTTTAAAGTCTTTTGTTTGGATGGCCACTTGTTCACGCGCATAGTCCTCACAAAGTTTTCTAAATTCATGCGTTGGCATTGTTTTACGATCAACACCTAATTTTTGGATCGCTACTTCGATTGGTAAACCGTGTGTATCCCATCCTGGTCTAAATGGTGTTTTAAATCCAGCCATGTATTTTGAACGAACTAAGATATCTTTTAGAATCTTGTTTAGAGCATGTCCAATATGGATGTTACCATTGGCATATGGAGGACCATCATGCAGTGAGAATAGCGGTGCTCCCTCACGTGTTTCTAACATTCTTTGGTATATCTTTTGTGCATCCCATTGTTCTTGAATTGCAGGTTCTTTTTTATTTAAATTACCTCGCATCTCAAAATCAGTTTTAGGCAAATGCAGTGTATCTTTATAATTCATCGATTGATGTCTCCTTTACATATAAAAAACGCCCTTAAATAAGGGCGTTTAAATTTAACGCGGTACCACCTTAATGAACAACTTACGTTGAACGCTTAATCACTTTAACGCAGTTTTACGGTAAATACTACTTCATTCGTATCTACTGGTTTACAAGTGATAAAACAGTGGTCGCTTTCTGTATTTTCACCAAACCATACAGTCTCTATAAAAGCTTTTACTACTATTTATTGTCTTGATCTTTACCAATACTTTTTATATTTGGAATTTCTGGAAACTCAAGTCCTTGCAATATTTCTTGAAGAACTTCAACTTTCTCATTCAATTCTACACGAATTTCTTGAGACTGGCTACTGATACGAGATATTTCAATCAAAAGTTGACGCGCTGTAGACAATGCTTCCCTAACAATGAGGTCTGCATTACCATAAGCTGTTTCAATTATTGAATTGGCCTCACGCAATGCAAGGCGCGCCATTTCTTCTGCTGCTTTTTCACGAATGGACAAATCTTTAGTCACTTGGGCGAAGCGTTTGGTAATTCCATCTCGCTGTTCCAACAGAGTCAAGATTTGATTTTTATTCAAAGCGACTTGTTCTAAAAGCTGTGCTTTTTCTTCTTCAAGTTTTCGCACCGCCTTGTCAACTTCGAAACGATCATAGCCCTGTCTCATGATTCGAAACTTAGAGTTAGAATTCATATCTACAGTTCGACTTCGTCAATTCCCAAAGTGATTTCACCTTCAACTTTAATTGAATTGGGAGTGCATAGAATTGTATTTTCTGCAATTTTTTGGATGTTTCCATCAAGTGCAAATACAACTCCTGTAAGAAAATCAATCATTCTTTGACCGTAATCACGTTGCAGACGGTGTAGATTAACAACTGCTGCACGACGATCTTTCAACAGACGAGCAACCTCTTCACCCTCTTCAAATGTACGAGGCTCAAATAAAGCCATTTTAGCATCTGTAGGCAATTGGTTCATCCCTTTCGTTCTTGGTTTCTCATAATCACTGAGACTTTCAACACCTTCGGAATCCATTTCAAGGTACATTTCTTCATCATCAGTTGTAAACATATTTTTAAATTTCTCTTTAAAGCTCATAATTTAGTCCTCCATAATATTGGTATTAGTATATCATACTCACTTTAAGAAAACATAATTTTCTCAATTCAGCTTATAAGAGAATTATTCTACCTCTAATAGTCCATAGTCGCCATCAAGACGTTTATAAACTACCGCTACATCACGAGTTTCATCATCTGTATAGATGAAGAATGAGTGACCTAGCATTTCCATTCTAAGAATTGCTTCATCAAGATTCATTTCTTGAGCATCAATAGTTTTTGTACGAACCAGTTTTGGTTCTTCTTCAATTGATTCATTTTCAATGATTTGAAGGAAGGCTGCTGACAGTCCCTCACGGTTTTTACGTGATAGACGTGTTTTATGTCTTCTAATTTGGTCTTCAAGTTTGTCGATTGACAAACCAAGTGCTGCATAGAAATCTTGGTGTAATACTTCTGAACGAAGTGTACCAATTTTAGATGTAATTGTTGTTTCCACTTTTTTACCTTGTGGAATAACATCAACTACAATGGTTGTTCTCCATGAGTCATCTACATCAAAATACTTATTCAAGAAAGCTAGTTTTTGCTCAGCCTTCTCTTGCATTGCACTAGTGATATCCACATTTTTTCCATGAATTTTAATTAACATAAACAAATCCTCCTATTTTTCATAAATACTATCGTAATATTTCATCTTAATCCCTGAAGTTACTCCCGTATCGTATTGGCGATCTTCTAAGATTTCATCAAAGTTATCACGCTTACCATCGAGCCCCTCCTCCAGTGCACTAATCAGGATATTACCTAAATCAACTGACGCTTCATATAGTTCTATAAATGATTCATCTGAGACCATTTCTAAATTAGTGGGATTAAACCATTTATCTTTTTTTAAATTGAGAACATCAAACTCTGCATCAATTCTGGGATTCACGCTATGCGATGAGAATGCCCAAGGATCTCCAATCACTGCTTCCACCCCTTTTAAGAGTGGTGTTACTAGGTTATGGGGATCGTATAAGAAGTTCAGTAACCTCTTAAAGGAAACTATAGCCGAATCAATTACTTCCGCAGACACGATAACATCAAATACTTGACTTAACATTTCGCTGTAGAATGAAGCGATATGACGTCGTTCAACATCAGACACATCAACAAATCGTTTTGCTTTTAAATCTGATAATTGCTTTCTCTTATAGTAGGTAACCATAAGTGCATCAATCATTGATTCATAACGGTAATGCCAATATTTGCTAATACCCGCTATCTCTCCGGATCGATAAAATACGAATGGGTGAGCTATTGAATCCAGTGACCAGTGCATCATATGCCCTGCTAGATAAGATGTAAGAATGTCCTTACGATGTGGATCTTGTACCTGTTTTATAAAAGAAAGTGCTTTTTCGTAGAAACTATTTATATGTTTCTCATGAACCAGCGACCCTATGGCAGCAATTGCCTTATTATCTTTTTGGTCTTCCCAAGGGAAGGCTTTATAGTAGAACAGGATGTCAGGTCCATTGGATCCCAGTAAATACGACTTGGGATACTTTTGAATTGATTCTTTAACGGAAGAGGCCTCGAGTGCATTATAGACGTCAAGTGCCATCAATCCGTGTGTTACTACATTCGGTATGATGTCCACCTCCTTTAATATAACTATTGTATCAAATAAACTCTAAGATTGCACCGGTTTAACAGAAATTTCATATTCACTAAAGTCCAGTTCTAAGGCACTTGAAACCGCTTTATTGGTTATTTTACCCCCGTGGGTGTTAAGTCCCATCAAGAGGTGTTGATTTTCTTCAACAGCAAGTTCAATTCCTTTATTGGCAATCTGCAAACCAATTGCAAGTGTAGCAATACCCAATGCAAATGTTGATGTTTTTGGAACTGCTCCTGGCATGTTAGTCACACAGTAATGAACCATACCTTCATCTATAAAAGTTGGGTTGGAATGAGTCGTCGGACGTGATGTTTCAAAACATCCCCCTTGATCGATTGCAACATCCACCAGGACAGTTCCTGGATCCATTAACTTAAGATGTTCACGACGAACTAACTTAGGTGTCTTTTCACCCGGTAATAATACTGATCCGATAACAACATCTGCTTTGATAAGCTCTTTAACTAAAGAATCTTCATCAGAATAGACGGTATTGATCTGTCCTTGGAATACATCTTCAATATAAGTTAATCGCTCAATATTACGATCAAGAACCGTAACGGTAGCACCTGTACATAAAGCTGTTTTACAAGCTGACATTCCAACTGCTCCACCACCCAAGATAACAACATGACCACTCGTCACTCCGGGTACTCCTGATAGTAAGATCCCTTTTCCACCATAAGTCTTCTCTAAATACTTAGAGCCCTCTTGAATGGATAAGCGTCCTGCTACTTCTGACATGGGTTTTAATAGTGGTAATGCACCATGATCATCGGTAATGGTTTCATAAGCTACGGCACTTACCTTCTTATCAAGTAAAACTTGAGTCAGTTCTAAGTTTGATGCTAAATGGAGATAAGTAAATAAAATAAGCCCTGGTCTTAAATAGTTGTATTCTGATGGAATCGGCTCTTTAACCTTAATCATCAAATCAACTTGTGACCATATTTCTTCTGCTTCTTCTATAACTTGAGCACCTGCTTCAAGATACATCTGATCACTAAAACCAGACCCTAATCCTAAACCAGCCTCAACATAAACACTATGTCCTGCCTTAATGTACTCTGCAGCATGAGATGGCATTAAACCGACTCGTTGTTCAAAATCTTTAACTTCATTAACACATCCAATTTTCATCTAAAACACTTCCTTAATTTTCTCTAAGAACTCAATACGACTTCCTTGCCAATCACATTCAATGGCAACATCCTTATTACGATAAATTAAATCATCGGTTATAAGGGCTGTTTTCATTCCTAAGTGTCTTGCAATGAGGTCTTCTTCAACATCATTTCCTACCATTAAACAGGTTGTAGGATCTAAATCATTATCATCTATAATCTCTTGGAAATACTCCAACTGTGGTTTACAGAAATGATTTTCTTCAAAGCGTGTCACATCAATAAAATCATCCAGGTTTAACCCTGCCCATGCGATACGTTTATCAGTAGCAACTCGAGGGAACAATGGATTGGTCGCTAAAATAACATCATAACCCTTCTCTTTAAAGTAAGCTACAGCATCAATCATGGCTTGAGATACTGAAGTTACTGATTTAACAACATCAAAATGAGTATCGTAATAAGTACCCATAGCAATATTCAATGCATCAAAAGATGCCTTATCCATGTATTCTCCAAACTTTTCAAAGAAGCGATCTTTATTCACTTTAGTCTTCTCTTTATTGTGAATCATAGCATGACTTGTTTCCATAAAAGCCTTAGCCAGAATCTTTGGATCAACATAATTTCCAGAAAATTCTAGAAAAGAGTCCAGATATAATTTCTCAAAGGCATCACGATCCATCGGTAAAAGAGTTCCATCCAAATCAAATAACACTGTCTTAATTGTTTTCATAAGCACACTCCTTTATTTCCTAAAATTATATCACAAACGAAGGAGCCTATTTTAATAATGTTGAATCCACCACCAATATATTTTAGAATTTATAGCTTTCTATAACTTCTTGGTCTAGAGTGTATGTCTTGTTAAGAATGATTGACCAATGATTTACTCAATTTAAATTAATTTAGAGACTTAATCTAATTATAATCATCATATAAGCGATTATAGCAATCAATAGGGCTATTTTGGCATGATGCCAGTTTGTAAGAGACATGATATTTTGTTATAATAAGGAGCATCGGAGGTGATACCAAATGAGTAGTTCGTGTTGTAAGAATCACACGTTTATCGAGTGCGCATCAGAGGAGGACCCCATTGGGTATCAACCTTTATCTAACCATTTGCACTCTTATTAAAGAGAGGAGTTGTTAACAATGTACAACCCAAAAAAATCATTGATTGAAACACTAGTGTTATCTCAAGAGGAACTCTTTGAAACACTAGAAACACATAAGGAAGGTTATACCAGCCAAGAAGCAGAAGATAAGTTATCACTGCTAGGACCTAACGTCATTAGAGATGGTAAAAAGAAGAATCCATTCTTCGGATTTGTCAACGTACTGATTAACCCCTTCAACTTAGTTTTACTGGTGGTTATTGCAATCACCTTCATTTCAGATATTCTCCTAGCAGGAGAAAAGGATTACTTAACAGTTTCCATTCTATCTGTCATTGTTATTATTTCTACATTAATTTCCTTCATTCAGGAGGAGCGATCATCAGCAGCAACAGAGAAGTTACTGCAAATGGTATCCAACACGACTGCAGCATTACGTGATGGAAAATATACTGAAATCTCAATTGAGGATTTAGTCATTGGTGATATCGTTCGTTTATCAGCAGGAGATATAATTCCAGCCGACTTACGTGTTATCTCTGCAAAGGACTTATTCTTATCTCAAGCGACCTTAACTGGTGAATCACAACCCATTGAAAAATTCGTAACATTCGATCCTGATCAGACTGATGGTGGTGAGAGTGATTATACTAACCTTTGTTTAATGGGAACAAACGTAGTATCCGGTTCTGCTCTAACAGTTGTTATTGCAACCGGTTCAGATACTTACTTAGGTTCAATGTCATCTTCACTAAAAGATACAAAACGAACCAACTCATTCGAAGCTTCAATTAATACAATTTCAAGACTTCTAATGAAACTGATGTTAGTTATGTTACCTGTAATCTTTATTATTAATGGAATCTTAAAACAAGATTTCCTACTAGCATTCTTATTCGCTTTAACGGTAGCTGTTGGTTTAACCCCAGAGATGTTACCTGTTGTTCTATCTAGTGGTATGGCTCGTGGAGCAATCAACATGTCCAAACACCAAACCATTGTGAAGTCACAATCAGCAATCTCTGCATTTGGTGAAATGGATGTTCTGTGTACTGATAAAACAGGAACCATTACACAAGATGAAATTATATTAGAGCGCTATATGAATACTACGGGAGAAGATGACATGCGTATCTTACGTCATGCTTATCTAAACTCCTCATTCCAATCAGGACTTAAAAACCTAATTGACTTTGCTATTATCGAACGTGCTGAATCTTATAACATGAATGACTTAATCAACTACTATACAGTTGTTGATGAAATTCCATTTGATTTCGCAAGACGTCGTATGTCAGTTATCTTAGAAGATAACAATGATAAGCGACAACTGATTTCAAAAGGTGCTGTTGAAGAGATCATGAAGTTATGTAAGTATATTGATCGTGATGGAAAAATCATTCCATTAGATGACGATATACGTCAAGAAGCAATTGAAGTTTATGAACAACATAATAACGATGGTCTTCGTATGATCGCCGTTGCTCAGAAAAACGATATTCCAAGAGACCATGAATTCTCTGTTGAAGATGAAAAAGACATGGTACTGATTGGTTTTGTCGGATTCCTAGATCCACCTAAAGACTCAGCTAAACCAACGATCGAAAGTCTAAACCAACACGGTGTAGATGTCGTCGTTATTACTGGAGACAGCTTGGGTGTTGCTAAGAAAGTTTGTTCTAAAGTTGGTATTGATACCGAAGTAACCTATATGGGTGCTGATATTGAAGCTATGGATGATGAAGAATTACGTTCTGTTGTTGGAACATGTCACCTCTTCGCTAAGATCTCACCAGTACAAAAACAACGAATTGTAAAAGCATTCCAAGACAATGGTAAAACCGTTGGATTCTTGGGAGATGGTATCAACGATGCCCTAGCTCTGAAACAAGCGGATGTTGGTATCTCAGTTGATACAGCAGTGGATATTGCTAAAGAATCAGCAGATATCATCCTACTTAAAAAAGATCTATCCGTATTAGAAAAAGGTGTTCTCGAAGGTCGTAAGACAATCGTTAACATGATTAAATACCTTGAAATGGCAGTATCAGGAAACTTCGGTAATATGATATCAGTTACGGTAGCAGCTCTATTCCTACCATTCCTACCACTACTACCAATTCATATCCTTGTTCAAAACTTATTATCAGACTTGGCTCAAATGGGAATTCCATTTGATAACTGCGATGATCATGAACTCATGTTACCTCGTAAGTTAGAAGCACCAAGACTCATTCACTTTATGAAGATCTTTGGTCCTTTATCATCCATCTTTGATATCTTATGTTTCATTGTATTATGGTTTATCTTCGATGTTAAAACACCACAAGATCAAATCCTATTCCAAACATTCTGGTTCGCTTTTGGAATCATCTCACAATCTTTAGTCATCTTTGTGATTCGTTCCAAAAAACCATTTTCAAAAGAAAATCGACCATCCATTATGTTATCACTTGTATCAATCGCCTCAGTTGGACTTACACTAATGTTTGTTCTAACACCATTTGCAGCAACTATTGAACTACAAGTATTACAAGCACCTCATATTGCATGGGTGTTGGGAATCGTATCAGCATACTTAATTACAACACTGATTGTAAGAAAATCTGTTTATACTCCACTAGACTAAAACATAGCCATCACCTTAGGGTGATGGCCATTTTTTTATTTTAATCTTTACTCTGTTTCCTAAAGCAATCATTGATGTGATCATCATAGACTCCAGTTGCTTGTAAAAATGCATACATGATAAGTGGACCAACAAACTTAAAGCCTCTTTTCTTTAAGTCCTTAGCGATAGCTGCAGATGCTTCATCTTCAGCTGGAACATCTTGGATAGTTTCAATATTATGAACTATAGGAAGATTGGGTATGAATGTTTTCAAATAGTTTTCAAAGGATCCAAATTCATTTACTAGTTGAATGAATGCCTGAGCATTTGATATCAACGATTTACCCTTTAATTTGGAACGAATGAGATCAGGATTAAGCATCCAACGATCCAAATCATCTTGCTTTGCTTGAGCCAACTTATTAACATCAAAATTAAAGTATGCTTGTCTCATAGCCTCACGCTTTACCAGGATAGTCTTCCAAGAAAGACCTGCTTGAAAGGATTCTAAAACGATAAACTCAAAAAAATGAGCATCATCGCCTTTATAGACGCCCCATTCAGTGTCATGATATTCAATTTCTATATCCAAACCTTTTGCCCAATCACAACGTTTCATAAATCGACCTCTTCTCTAATGTGCTTTACCCTATTTGTTTTATTATACCTTAATATTCAATATCTAAGTGAAAGAATAAATCAGACACAATATGACAAAGAAAGACGACCAATTGGTCGTCTTTTTGCTTTTATTGGTTCAACTGAGATTCAACGATTTCTAATTGACGTTTGTATTCAGCAAGTTTCGCTTCTTCTTCAGCAACCTTTTCAGCAGGAGCTTTAGAAGTAAAGCGCTCGTTGGATAACATTGATGTACAACGTTTAATTTCACCTTCAAGTTTTGTTTTTTCTTTAACTAGTTTCTCAGCAAGAGCAGCCTTATCAACTAACTCTTCATGGATAAAGTGTAATGTACCACCATTGATTGGTACTTGAAGACTATCATTAATCGTGTCTACAAGCTCAACTTTAGCCATTGAAGATAACATTGTAGCTACCATTGGGCTAAGTTCAGTAATACCATCAACTGTAATATCTAAATGTATTTGAAGTGGTTTAGATGGTTTAACATCGTATGACACTCGAGTTTCACGAATCGCAGTGATGGCTGTAATTAGCAGATCAACTTGACCTAGATCATCATATGCAACATCAATTGCTTTTGGCCAGTCTTCTAACATGATTGAATCTTTCTCACCAATAATTGATGTATAGATTTCTTCAGTTACAAATGGCATGAATGGATGTAACATAATTACGATATTCTTAAGCATAGTATAAAGTGTTGCTTTACTTGCGTAAACTACATCAGCATCTTCAGATTGTAATCCTGATTTACTTAATTCAATATACCATGAACAGAAGTCATCCCAAACAAATTTCGTTAATGTATTACCTACTAGAGCAAAGTCATAACGATCCATGTTTTTTGTAATATCTTCTAATACAAGGTTGAATTTATGTAAGATGTGACGATCAACTTGTGATAGTTTCGCTTTCGATAGATCGAATTGCTCACCATTAGTATGCATTTGAACAAATCGAGAAGCATTCCAAATCTTATTAATGAAGTTCCATGACGCTTCTACCTTATCTGGCATATAACGCATATCTTGTCCTGGTGTTGAATTGGTAGTTAAGAAGTATCTTAGTGCATCCACACCATGCTCTTCGATAACATCCATTGGATCAACTCCATTACCTAATGATTTAGACATCTTCAATCCTTTTTCATCACGAATCAATCCGTGGATCAATACATGTTTGAAAGGTGCATTCTTATTAAAGTAACGCGCTTGGAAAGCCATACGAGCTACCCAGAAGAAGATAATGTCATATCCTGTAACTAGAGTTGATGTTGGGTAATAACGTTTGAAATCATCTGTTTCTTCAGGCCATCCTAAAGTTGAGAAAGGCCATAATGCCGATGAGAACCATGTATCCAGTACATCCTCATCTTGTCTCCAGTTTTCGATATCTTCAGGAGCAGTTTCACCAACATAGATCTCTTCAGTTTCCTTATGGAACCAAGCAGGAATTCGATGTCCCCACCATAACTGACGAGAAATACACCAGTCTTCAATATTCTCTAACCATGTTGAGAATGTTCCATTGAATCGTTCAGGGAAGAATTGAATTGCACCTTCCTTTTGATCTTTAAGAACATCTTCAACAAGTGGTTTCATCTTAACAAACCATTGTTTTGAAAGGTAAGGTTCAACAATAACATCCGTTCTCTCTGAGTGTCCAACTTGGTGGATATGCTCTTCGATAGAGATTAGTTTACCTTGTTCTTTAATGTATTCTACCAATTGCTTACGAGCTTCAAATCGTTCTAAACCTTGGAATTGTTTTGCTAACTCATTCATTGTTCCATCAGGATTCATACAGATTGGCATTTCAAGTCCGTACTTCTCACCAATAGTAAAGTCATTAGGATCATGAGCTGGAGTACATTTCATAACACCTGTTCCAAACTCAATATCGATATAGTCATCAGCAATAATTGGTAATACATCCCCATTAGCAGGGTTAATTGCTGTTTTACCAATTAGGTGAGTATAACGCTCATCATCAGGGTGAACAACTAAGCAAACATCACCAAACATTGTTTCAGGACGTGTTGTTGCTACTTGTAATTTCTCACCACTATCAACTACTGTATATTCGAATGTATAGAAGTAACCTGTTACTTCTTTATGGATTACCTCAATGTTAGAAAGTGCTGTTTGCGCTTCAACATCCCAGTTAATAATACGGTAACCTTGGAAGATTAGACCATCATTATAAAGATCGATAAATACTTTATTAACAGCCTTATTAAGACCTTCATCCAATGTAAAACGCTCTTTAGAGTAGTCTAATGATAAACCTAATTTAGACCACTGCTCACGAATACGCTTAGCATAATCATCTTTCCATTCCCATGATTTCTCTAAGAATTTCTCACGACCTAAATCATAACGACTCACGCCTTCTTCTCTTAGTTTTTTCTCAACAACTGCCTGTGTAGCAATACCAGCATGGTCCATTCCAGGTAGGTATAAAGTATCTTTACCCAGTAGCTTTTGGTATCGAATGATGATATCTTGCAGTGTATTATCCCAAGCATGTCCTAAGTGTAATACTCCCGTA
>JBGXRX010000022.1:0-32994 GCA_041811795.1 Erysipelothrix sp.
CAAACAACCTAATAAAAGTTATTAAGAGGATTGCCTTCGGTCACCGTAACTTCTTTAATTTCCGATCCAGAATATTGCTAATTTCTAACACTATGTTAGAATTGGATTTATAAAAAAACCATCATTCTTCAATGATGGCTATATAGCTCTTCTAATTTATAAATGTCGTCACCAACACCAGATTACAAAGAACCAAAAAACAACCACTACTAGAGTGGTTGTTGCTTTTAGATTTCGTAGAGTTCTTTAAAGAACACGTTGATTTCTTCTAATGAGTCGATGAGATGTTCATCTTTATCACTTAAGTGTAAAAGAAGTCGATCCACCATGTCCTCATGGAATTGGTTATGGATTTTCATCACTTCCTCACCCTTTTCGCTAAGTCCCAAACGATAAATTCGTCGGTCTTTAGTATCTTGAGTTCGGTTAACATAACCCTTATGACTCAATCGATTAATGGTGACGGTCAGTGTACCCTGAGTAATACTCAGACGACTGGCTACATCACTCATCATCTTTGATTCAGAGTTTTGTATGCCTTCAAGTGTATGAATTTCGCTCATTGTGAGTTTTACCCCATGAACGCGATGAAATCTTTCTTCTAATGTTAGAATTTTATTAAAAATATCAACGAGTAATTCATTGAGAACTTTGCGGGCATTTTTCTTCATCAGATTAAGCTTCTAAAGCTTGTTTTGCTTTAGCTGCAAGATTTGTGAATCCCTTTTCATCGTGAATTGCAATTTCTGATAGCATTTTACGGTTGATTGAGATGTTTGCAAGTTTTAATCCGTGCATGAATGTGCTGTAGCTCATGTCATTTAGACGTGCTGCTGCATTGATACGTGTAATCCATAGTTTACGCATTTCACGTTTAAGTTGTTTACGGTCACGGTATGCATAACGTAATGAACGCATAACTTGTTCATTTGCTGTTTTGTATAATGTGTGTTTTGAACCGTAATATCCTTTTGCTAATTTTAATACTCGTTTATGGCGTTTATGTGACGCGACTGCTGATGTTGCTCTTGGCATTTAGATAAGCCTCCTTAATCCTGTAATAAATGTTTAATACGTTTGTAATCACTTGGTGAAACTAGTGTTCCTTTACGTAGATTACGTTTTTGTTTGTTTGACTTATGAGCTGCAAAGTGAGATACATAAGCGTGTTGTCTTTTCAGTTTTCCTGAACCTGTACGTTTAACACGTTTTGCTAAAGTACGTTTTGTTTTCATTTTAGGCATAGTGTGCCCTCCTTATTTCTTATTCGGTGAAATCACAACTGACATTGTGTTTCCTTCAAGTTTAGGTGCTTTTTCGACTGTACCTAAGTCACTGACTTCCTCAATAAAGTTAGCCATTGTTTTACGGCCTACTTCCAGACGTGTAATTAGACGTCCTCTGAATCGCATGTCAACTTTAACTTTAGTACCTTCTTCAAGCCACTTACGTGCATGACGGACTTTTGTGTTAAAATCACCGATATCGATTACAGGAGACAAACGAATTGGTTTAAGTTGTGTAACGTGTTGATGCTTTTTCGCTTCACGACTTTTCTTTTGTTGATCATAACGGTAACGTCCATAATCTAAAATTTTAGTTACTGGTGGATTGCCATTTGCTGCAACGAGAAGTAAATCTAAGTTAAGTTCTGCTGCTTTATCTAAAGCTTCACGGCGGGTTAAAATTCCCAGTTGCTCCCCTTCAGGACCAATTACAAGGACTTCTTTGGCACGGATGTGCTCATTGATTGTATCCTCAGGAACTGGTTTACGATCATTTCCATATCTTCTGCTAATATTATTCACCTCCTCAGGTTGAAACAATAAAAAAGTGTGTCATATAAGAATACACGATCACACTCAAAGGTTATATTTAATAGACCTAAGCTTTTACCTACGAAGTAATCGTCAGGTGAGAAGTGTGCTTCTACTTTCTTATTGCTTAATAAGTTTACCACATATAGTTCTACTTGTAAAGAATGAATTAGCTATCCTAATTAAGGTTACCCTACTCTTTACCATTTAGGATTAAATCAACAAGATCACTTACTACCTGTCGCTCTTTAGTATTCAACTTTGTTATCTGATCTTCAAGATGACTTGTAGCAAATAAAGGTATAGGATCAATATTCTCATGAACATGAACTTGATCCAAGACTTTATCAAATGAATCTGATGGTTGGATGGATGCATTATTGAGGTGTTCTACTAATAGAAAGAATTGAGCCACCGAAATATCTAGACCCTTACAAATAAGTTCCAAAGTTGGAACTGAAGGGATATTGTTTTTGTTAAAGAATGAATTAATAGTACTTTGGGATACGGATGAGAGTTTAGCTAATTTGTACTCTGATATACCCTTTGATTTCATTACAAATCTTAGTGTTTCTAATACTGCATTCATCGATATCATCACCTATATATATCGTATACCAATTAACCGTTAATTTTATAACACTAAAGCGTTAGTTCATAACGGATAAGTAGTAGAGAGGATGCTTTACCATTATAGTGAAGAGTAGCAAGGCAGTGATATGAATCACTGCCTCTATTACTATTCTTTATCTTTGTTTTTTGGTTCAATCTTCAGGTGTAAATCATGAAGTTGCTTTTCTGTTGCTAAGCTTGGTGCATTTGTTAATGGGCATCGAGCAGAAGCATTTTTAGGGAAAGCAATAACGTCACGGATTGTATCTGAGTGAGTTAGAGCCATTGCGAAACGGTCTAAACCAAATGCAATACCACCATGTGGAGGTGTTCCGTATTGGAATGCATCAACAAAGAAACCAAATCTGTTTTGAATTTCTTCTGGTGTAAAGCCAATTAATCCAAACATTTTCTCTTGTAGGTCTTGGTCATAAATACGCATCGACCCCCCAGCAATCTCATAACCATTTAATACAAGGTCATAAGCTTGAGCTGTAACTGCAAGTGGATCTGTATCAAGTAGGGGAATATGAGCCTCTAATGGTGCTGTGAATGGATGGTGACGAGCTACGAGTGTATCTTCATCTGACATTTCAAACATTGGGAAGTCAACAACCCAACAGTAAGCAAACTTATCGTTTGGAATCATGTCGAATGCTTCAGCTAAAGCAAGACGTAAAGCTCCGATTGCAGTACATGCAGTTTCCCACTCACCTGTACCGATGAAGATAACATCGTTAACTTCTAAATCATATTCAACTTTAAGTGCTTCATATTCAGCATCCGAGATAAACTTAGCTGCAGAACCTGTTAAACCGGATTCTTCATTCTTAAGAACAACCAAACCGTTTAATCCATATTTCTTAACAAGATCTGTATATTTGTCAATTGTCTTACGTGTAAATTGATCCGCTTGACCTTTAAGGACTAGCCCTTTTAAAACATTCCCTGATGCGATTGAATCTTGGAATACTTTAAATTCAGATTGTCTAAAGACACGACCGAAATCTTGTAGGAAGAATTCAAATCTCATATCTGGCTTGTCAGATCCATAAACGTTCATAGCATCAACGAATGCGATGTGTGGAATGTTATGTTTTTCAAGTTTCAATACATTCGTCATAACATTATCAACGACACCTTCGATCAATTCCATGAATTGACCTTGTGATAAGAATGATGCCTCAATATCAACTTGTGTAAAGTCTAATTGACGGTCAGCACGTAAATCTTCATCTCGGAAACAACGTGCGATTTGATAGTAACGCTCAAGGCCGCCAATCATTAACATTTGCTTAAAGATTTGAGGTGATTGTGCTAATGCATAGAATTCACCTTCATGAACACGTGATGGTACCAGATACTCACGAGCACCTTCAGGTGTAGATTTAGTTAACATTGGTGTTTCAACATCAATAAATCCTAAGTCATCCAGTGTATTTCTCATTTCACGTACAATGTGTGCACGTGTCATTAAACGTTTTTGCATTACTGGACGTCTTAAGTCTAAGTAACGGTATTTCAAACGTGTATCTTCAAGTGCATCTGTTTCATCAGCAATAATCATTGGAGTTTGCTTGGCTTTATTGATAACAGTAACTTCTGTTACTTCAATCTCAACATCTCCCGTAGGAAGTTTGGGGTTTTTATCTTGACGTTCGCGTACAATTCCCTTAACTGAGATTACAAATTCACTTCTTAGTGATTCAACAACTGGATACTCATCATGATTAACTACTAATTGAACAATACCTGAACGATCGCGTAGATCGATAAAGTTAATTGAACCAAAGTTACGGCGTTTAGCTACCCAACCAACGAGTTCAACTGATGTTCCAACATCTTCAATTCTTAAATTACCATTATGATGTGTTCTATTCATTTCCTAATCCCCACTTTTCTAACTGTGTTTCTATTTCATCAAGAGCAATTGTAACTTGCTCGCGTGTCGCTTGGTTCTTTAATGTCATTGTGTTGTTCGCAATTTCTTCTTCACCACAAACCAATAAGATTTTCGCATTCAAACGATCACTCATTTTAAATTTCGCTTTCATTGATCGATTTTCAAGATCAAGTTCTGCACTGTATCCAACTTGTCTTAACTTATTAATCGTATTGAATACGATAGGTAGTGCTTCTTCACCCATTGGCATACCGTAAATATCAATGTGATCTTCAAGGTCGAATTGATCTTCATCTACCAATAGAAGCAATCTCTCAATACCCATTCCAAATCCAAATGCTGAAACACTTGGTCCACCATAGTACTCAACTAGGTTTGAATAACGCCCTCCAGCAAATAGTGTTGATTGAGCACCGATACTAGGATCCGTTGATACTACCTCAAATACTGTATGGTTGTAGTAATCTAAACCACGTACCAGTCTTGAATCAACTTCATATTCAATTCCAGCACCATCTAATACTGATAGAACTGATTCAAAATATGATTTTGATAAGTCGTTTAAACTATCTTGATTGGATGGAGCAGTTTTAAGTGCTTCGTGATCTTGATCTACTTTACAATCTAAGATTCTTAATGGATTTTGCTCGTATCGTCTTTGACAATCTGCACACATCGTATCGATAGAAGGAGCAAAGTGTTTTCTTAGCACATCTTGGTATTGTGCCTGACTTTCTTTATCACCTAAAGTATTAATCAGTACTTTATATTGAGTTAAGTTTAACTCTTTAAGTACATTTAATCCAAGTGTAATTCCCTCAACGTCAACATATGGAGATTCATTTCCTAAAAACTCAACTCCAAATTGGTGGTGGATACGCATGCGACCCTTTTGAGGACGCTCATATCTGAAGTTTGGTGCAATGTAATAATATTTTTGATAGCTCGCACCAGATGCATAAAGTTTATTAGATACGTATGATCTAATTAAACCTGCTGTACCTTCTGGCTTCAGTGTGAGTGACGGACTTTCTCCCTCACCACGCTTAATAACAAAAGTATACATTTCTTTATTTACAACATCAGAAGCATCATCTTTACGAGCAAAGACTTCTGTATGTTCATACATTGGAGTTCTCATTTCTTCAACATGGTAACGAGCACAGAGATCTCTTACAAGATTTTCTACCTTGTGCCATTTTTTAATATCTTTACCAAATATATCTTGGGTTCCTCTAGGAACGAAAAATTGACTCATTTTACTTCTCCTTAAATACATAAAAGGTGCTACCTAAGGACGCCGAAGCGTGGTACCACCTTTGTTTGTTCTCTATCTCTTAACGCGAGTTACGACATGACCTACTTATTTTCAGCCTTGTTTCTCAAATGTGTCCCATTGTTATTTATAAATGACTTTCACCAATACATCATCTCTCTAAATATAAACAATCAATTTAATCATTATCTTCGAATATTTTCAATTATAGCATATGAATGCAGACTAGACAAACCCTATTATCTCCATAACTCATCAATGACAATACAGCTGCTTATTTATCTTTATATTCATTATTATAATTGCAATTCATATTTCTTTGATGCTTTTCTTCAAATACTGTAGAAAACTCTTATGGAGTGATACCAGAGCGCAACATAATTTGTGCCATGTACATATTAACATCTACAATTTATTCAATAAAATGATGTCTAACCTCTTCATTAATCATAATTTGGTCATCACCTATTTTCTTTACGATAGAAATGCACTCGCCAACTTCTTCCATCATCCACAGAAATGATAGTTTAGCAAACTCAGGCTCCAATGGATTCTTATGGTTTTTATTCTTTTCCCATAACTCTCTTTGCATTTCTAATGCTCTTGAAATTTTAATATCACTCATCGATTGTTATCCCCCTAGTTTTTACTTACAATCAATTAAAATTAATGGAACCAACATTTCTCTTTCTGTCAGACCAGCGTGATGTGCCTTAAAGCTAGGATCTTGTCTTGTATCTAATAGTGTAAATCGATCCGTAGCTACAGCTAAGTAATCACCTAAAGCTATTTTGAAATTAGGATGACTCTCAAAATCACCAAAGAGTCCAGACTCTAATACTTCCGCCTTTGACATCAGTTTGAATTTATCAGCAAAGTGTTGGTTGAATTGACTTTCAAACGCTTCCTTCTTACCATCTTTGATAAAAAAGTTTACTGCTCTTGGTTCAATAGATGTTTCTGAACTAAGCAGTTCTACTAGTTCTGGATAATCTTCAAGGTATAAGTTTTCAACATCAACTAAACCATGGTCAGCTGTAACGATAATTAATGTATCTTTCAATTTAGTCGATAGAATTCTTAATTGCTCATCAATGTAGGCAACCTTATCTTTTACAACTTGGGATTGAGTACCGTTCATGTGCATCAAACCATCAGGTTGATCATAATAAGCATAGATGTAGTTTTTCTCATCTTTGCTAGCAAACTCTTCAATCATTTCATAAAGTCTTTGTGGTTCATTAAAATCATATTTATTAATCTCATGCGGAGAAATACCATAAGCTGCAACACCTGTCTCACGAGGAATCTTATTGTAAAGATTATCGTAAGTTAAATGTGTTTTAGCAGGGTCTGGGGAATAGAATGTTCCAGATGATTTCCCTCTTCTAAGAAAAAGAGTAACGACATCATCTACTTGAGGAACGAGTACGTTCCATCCCATCCAACCATGTTGCGATGCTGACAGTCCACTTTGTAAAGCGGTTGTTGCAGCAGTTGTAGTCGGTGGAAAGATTGAAGATATTGGTCTTACTAGATGTTGTCTTAGAAATGAATCTTCTGGTAAGAGTTCTTGAATATTCTCATAACCCAAACCATCGTTAACCATTAAAACAACATGCTTGTATTGCTTCTCTTCCAACAAGGCATTGAGATCACTCAATCCTTCATGATAGTTTTTCGCACCAAAATATTGAAGGATTGAATTGGATAAATTCATAATAGAATCAGAATAATCTGGAAAACGTATTTTCATATGAAACTCCCCTTTCATTTAATAAGTAGGAAATAAGCGAGTACGATTACTCCTAGGATAATACGGTACCAACCGAATACTTTAAAGTCATTCTTTTTAATGTAAACTAATAGGAATTTAATGGCAATTATCGAAACAACAAAAGCTGTAACCATACCAACAATTAACATTCCTGCTTCAGTCGCTGTAAAGTTAAATCCAAAACCAACTAATTTAAGTAATGAAGCACCAAACATAACTGGTATCGCTAAAAAGAAAGTAAACTCTGTAGCAACATATCGACTCACACCAAACATCAAGGCTCCAACAATCGTTGCTCCTGAACGTGATGTTCCAGGAAAAATTGCTGCAAGAACTTGGAAAAGACCAATAATAACAGCATCCTTATAAGTCAATTGACTTAGTAGTGTCACTCGATCTTCTTTCCCTTGGCGTGCATTTTCTACAACGATAAAGAAAATCCCAAAAACAATTAACGCAATCGCTATAGATACTGGATTGTAGAAATGTTTCTCAAAAAACTCATCAAATAGAATTCCAATGATAGCAGCTGGTAAACAAGATACTAAGATCTTTAACCACATATCAAATATCGGTTTAGAAATATGTAGCTTTCCTGCCTTGTTCATTTGTAGAGGCATAATCTTTTTCCAAAAAATAACAACAACTGCCATAATCGCACCCAATTGGATGACAACCAGGAACATGTTTTTAAATTCTGGTGTTACATTCAACTTAATGAACTCATCAACCAAGATCATGTGTCCTGTAGATGATATCGGTAACCACTCTGTAATTCCTTCAACAATACCTAGAAAAATAACTTTTAAAAATTCAATCATATTAATAATCTCCTATAAAATAATACGGTCAACTCTTAAGACCGAGTCTACTTTACGTAAGTTTGCAATAAACGTACGCAAATGTTCAGCATCTTTTACAACGACGCGAAGTTGAGTAACAACATGAATTTTGTCATCACTAATTTCTGAGTTAACACCATTTAATTTAATTTTTAATTGTGATGCTACTGTCACCATATCAGTAAGTAGGAATGATCGATCCATGGATAGCACTTTAAGTACAACCTCATACTCTCCTGATGAATGACCTACTTCCCAAGAAACATCAATCATACGTTCAGTTTCGTTGGCTACATTGGGACAATCTTTACGGTGAACCTTAACACCACTTGATTTAGTAACATAACCCACAATATCATCCCCATAAACTGGATTGCAACATTGAGATAAAGAAATCATCATTGAATCGATTCCTGCTACCTTAACTCCAGATTTTGAAGAAGATACTGATGGACGGTTGGTTAAACGATCATATTTACTTAGATCTTCAACTACATGTTTATTATTATCAATTTTCTCAAACAATGCTTGGATTGATAATGACTTAGTTGCAACTGCGAACATTAAATCATCATATGAGTTAACTGAGAATGCGTGATAAATATCAGTCATACGTTTGGATGATCTAATTTCTTTTTCATCCAAGTTACGTCGTTTACACTCATCTTTGAAGAGTTGTTCCCCTTTAGTGATGAAGCTGGCTTTATTATCATTTTGCTTCTTAAGGATAAAGTTACGTATTTTGTTACGTGCATGGTTGGTCTTAACAACCTTTAACCAGTCTTCTGATGGTGTCGATTTCTTATCTGTTTTAAGTTGAATAACATCACCCGTTTTAAGTTTTGTATTAAGTGGAACTAAAATACCATTAACAATAGCCCCTACGGTTTGGTGCCCTACCTCTGTATGAACACGATAAGCAAAGTCTATTGGTGTAGACTCATTTGGTAGATCAATAACTCTACCCTTAGGTGTCATAACATAAACGTTAGCCTCAAAGATATCTTTTTGTAGTAGATCCATATAGTCTTGAGCATTTTCATCCATATCTTCAGTAAGTAGGTTGAAATCTCTAAACCATGATAAACGATCTTCAATCTCTTGTTGATCAATTTCAGGACCATCCTTCTTAGCAGGACTTGAACCACCAGTCTCTTTATATCGCCAGTGTGCAGCAACCCCACGCTCAGCAATATCATCCATCATATGTGTACGAATCTGAATTTCGAAAATCGATCCTTCAGATCCCATGACAGTAGTATGGAGTGACTGGTACATGTTCATTTTTGGAACTGCAATATAGTCTTTTAATCGACCCGGTATAGGTCTGTAGTGAGCATGAATATGACCTAGGATTTCATAACAATTGAGTTCACTTTCAGTAATGATACGAATGGCAAGTAAGTCCAAGATTTCATCAAATCGTTTGTGCTTACTTTCCATCTTTTTATAAATGGAGTAAAGATGTTTTGAACGTCCAAAAACATTAAATTTAATTTTATTATCGCCTAAAAGATTAGCAATTGATTTTATCATTTCCGTAACCTGAGCATCACGCTCAGCCTTACGAGAATCTACCAATCGTGCAATCTCATAGTATTTATCACGATGGAGATAGGAAAAAGATAAGTCTTCCAACTCATTCTTAATTTCACTAATCCCTAATCTATGGGCAATTGGTGCATAGACATCAAGCGTTTCAGCAGAAATAGATTTCTGTTTGTCTGGACTTTGAAATTGTAATGTTCGCATATTATGTAATCGGTCAACAAGTTTAATAAATATAACACGAACATCTTTTGCCATTGCAATAAATATCTTACGGTGATTCTCTGCAAGGTATTCCTTCTCATCAACAAATTCGATATTACCAATCTTGGTCACTGACTCAACTAAGGTAGCAATTTCTTCAGAGAATTCTTCGCTTAATTGTTCCTTTGTAACATCACAATCTTCGATCGTATCATGGAGTAATCCCGCAGCAATCGTAACTGGTGACACTCGCAGATTAGCAAGAATATAACCTACATGTAATATATGAATGATGTAGGGTTCACCCGATTTACGGTATTGACCTGAGTGTTTCTCATTAGCAAACTCATAAGCCTTTGTTATAAGCGCTAAACTTTCAGGTGAACGGATATATTCATGGACCTCATTGAGAACATCTTCAAAGGATATTTTATTAATTTTTCTCATAGCTGCCTCCTAGCAAAATAACGAAGCACGCTTCGTTATTAGTATTTCAATATAGTAAAGACTTCAATTCCTTTGTCTTCTAAGTTTTTACGACCTTCAAGTTCTTCAAGTTCGATTAAGAAACCACAACCAACAACTTCTCCACCAAGTTCTTTAACTAATGCGACTGATGCATCAATTGTTCCCCCTGTAGCAAGTAAGTCATCAATGATAAGAACTTTTTGACCTTTTGTAATACCATCTTTATGCATATGGAGTTCATTTGAACCATATTCTAGATCATATTTAAAAGACGCTGTTTCACGAGGCAATTTGCCAGGTTTACGTACTGGAATGAATCCAATTTCTAATTCAACTGCAACAGGGCATCCAAAGATGAATCCTCTTGACTCTGGACCAACAATGACGTCAGCTCCAACTTTTTTTGCAAATTCAACGAATTGATTAGTTGCTTCCTTGAAAGCAGCACCATTTGCCATTAAAGGGGTAATGTCTCTAAACTTAATCCCTTCAATTGGGAAATCTTCAATCGTTGCAATATATTTTTTTAAGTCCATATCTTCCTCCGAATAACACAAACTATTATATCACAAATTACTGTCTTTCTTATAGGCTTTTCTACCAGCTATGACACCCCATAGAAGTAGGCCTCCAGCAAACAGTGATAAGCTGAGTAAAAGCCCCTTATTTGAAATGACATTAATACGATTAAAGGTAATAATCGTATGATTACTATCAACATCAAATGTAATGTAATCGTCTTGTCCAACTCGCGGATTTTGCATTGTATCTACAATCTTCTCTTCAGTGTAGTTGTAGATGAAATGCATCTGACCTTCTTGTGAAGTTATTTTTGATGCTGGTAATGTGATTTTATACTTTGAAGTATTTCCATTATATAAATCTAAAGCATAGGATTTAGTTTGAATCTTTCCATAGAGTCTATGATCTTCCTTGATTTCAGATAAATTAAACTTTAAATTAACACTGTCTTTTAGGACTTCATCAAATTGATAGGTAATAATGTGGTCACCCTTTAAAGTTTCTAAACGAACTTCAAGACTCTTGCCTGCAATCATTTCAAATATTTCTGGATATATAATAAATGATTCTAATTCCTTCATATTGTCTTTAGTTAATCGTTCATGCATTTTTACAACAACTTTTCCAGATTCTACTTGGGACATGTATTCTTGCATGACTTCCTCATCCAATAGAAGTGCTAAGGGTCCTTTGGAGTAAGATTCTAAGTTATCGGTCGATAAGATTAATTTTCCCTCTTCTAAGAGTGGATGATTTAAATAAACAATTTCCGCTCCGTTAGAATTCTTAATGGGAGTGATGGTAATTGTAAGAGCGGTTTCTAACTTACCTACTTTAGCAATGAGTTGTGCCTCACCTACTGATTTAGCGACAACTTTATTATCTTCGATTGCAAAAATACTACTATCACTAGATGCATAACTAACACTCTTATCATCCGTTGTATCATATGGTACAAAAATAATATCAGGGAAATTAGCACTAGCATTAAGTTCTAAACTGAAACTATCACCATTAAAATCAATTTTTTCTAAAGGTGCCTTAACTCGAATTTTCTTCTCAGCAAAGAAATCACCAACTTGTAACTTGATGGTTGCCTCACCAATTTTATTAGCTTTAATAACACCTGATTGATCGACACTAATAACACTGCTGTTTGAAGAAGTCCAAACTCTTTCAAAAGAGCGTATGGATTCCGAAACTTCATATTTTAAAGTGTATTGAGATACTCGATTAAGATATCCAGGTGGTTGAATAAAGGATACTGTTCCTACTAGAGCAGTGACATTGATGGTAACTACAGCTAATGGATCAACATATCCACGATGGACGATTTCAATTTGAGTTGTTCCAGGACTAATACCACTCACTAAACCATTTTTATCAACCTTAGCGATCGATTCATTGACTGATATAAAGTCTAATAAAAGTACATCAATAGCGGATTTTTCTTTATCGATTAATATTTGTGTATTTTGCCCCTCAACTAAACTATAGTCGCTCTCAAGAAGAACAAGATCTTCTTTCTCTGGCGGCAGTTCCTCTTCAGGAGGATTCTCGGGTTCCTGTTTCTTGATGGGTGGATTTACATCTCCATCCTGAGCAACGATAAGATTGGGACTCAATACCCATGTTGATAAGAATAATCCAATTACAATTAATACTTTACTAATAACACTGATTTTAGTTTTGAACATGGTAATAATTCCTTTCTTAGTTTAGATAATCATAACACATTTAATCTACCTTAAAAAATAAGCTGGTCTACTAAAATTGAGACCTTTCTAAATGAATTATAAGATGGTGTTCCAATGATGGATTTTACTTGACGGAGTTGATCCATATCATAAGATTTAGAGAATAGAACCGCTTCATCAACTGAACCCTTATTAAAGACAAACTTATAACCATAACCATTAATCTCTGAAATTGAGTAAGAATTTGGCATATCGATTTTAACCATTGGCATTTTGAATCCTTGACCAAATGGTTCAAATTGATTCAATTCTTCCAAAGCATCTTTAGTTATCAGACTTGCATCAATACTAATGTAGTCTTCTTGGCTAACATGTTCTGGAGCAGAATCCATATATTGATTCACTGATTTTTTAAACTCATTTAAAGCATCCTTTTGAATGGTTAATCCATAAGCAAAGTCATGGCCACCAAAAGCTTTAAATAAACTTGGTTCAAAGGAATGGAACATCTCTGCTAAAGATATAGAACTTGATCTTGAACTCCCTTTATAACCATCTTCTAATGTCTTAAAGACGATTGATGGTTTACCCGTTTCCTGTAAAATTTGATTTGCAATAATACCCAATATTCCTTCGTGGAAATCAGGATTTGTAATGATATGGGCTTGATCCAGGGGATTGATTGAAGCTAGAGCTAAAGCACTCATATCTCCCGTCATCTTTTTTCTTAAATCATTAATAGTCATCACCTGTTGAGCATAAGCCTTAATTGAGTTCATGTCTTGAGTTAAGAAATATCGAACCATTGTATTCATATTACCGTGATCCGATAATCGTCCAACAGAGTTAATTTTAGGAATCAGATTGAATGCAAGAAAATTAGCTGTGTAATGAGTATAAGACGTTCTTTTTACTAAGATATCAACTTGTGGAATTGAAGATGAATTTAAAACTTCTAATGCTTTAATGACAATCTCTCTATTTTTATTCCACAAAGGCATCACATCAGCAATAGTTCCCACCGCTCCCAAGACTTGAATCATAGGACTGAGTAGATCTAAGGCTTCTGCAATAATATACATTAATCCCGCAGCACTCATTGATTCTCCATAATCCGATAAACAATCAGGATGCAAGAAAGCATCTACTTGAATAGGTTCATCTTGATTATGATGATCAACAATTGCAATCTTTAGTCCCAACTCTTTAGCAGTAGCAACGGCTTCTTGTGCTTTAACACCATTATCAACCATTAAGATATGGGTATAACCCTTAGCTTGGGCCGACTTAATGGTTGCAGATGAAGTTCCATAACCATCCTTAATTCGATCCGGTATATAAAACCCATACTCAATATTTAAAGCTTGAGCTAATAAAGAAGCAATTGCAGTAGATGTAACACCATCAGCATCAAAGTCGCCACATATCATCAACTTATGAGCCGACTTAAAAAACTCTGCGACTTCTAATACAGCAACATCTTTCATTTTGATGGATGGTTTATCAACTAATTGCTTAATGTATCGATCATCTAAATCAAGATAATCAAAAACCTTTTTTGAAAAATCATTTTTTAGTTGTAACTGTGTCATCGATAACAACTCCCTTCAAGCGATCTACAATCGACCCCAAAGCAATTGCAACATAAATTGCAACTAATATCATGAGGAAGTAAAAAATAAGTTCTGCACTTACTGCAGATGGAACTATGACAAATATAGGCAATGCAAACATTATCATCAAAACTGCCGACATGATTAATGAATCAATGCCATCAGCTAGCGATTTATTTGATTTTAAATCAATAGCAATCAATGTATAAATAATCGGTAGCACCAAAAACCCTAATAACCAAACCTGATTATTATGTAAATTCATTACCTGCATTAACAATGCATAAAACCCTGTACTTAATATAATTTCTGTAATGAATAACCATAGTTTATCCAGTCCAAAGAGTACAAAGTAAAATGTTGCTACTGCTATGATAACGGATACGATTAGTATATTGAATGTCTGAGTATTGTAGTAGTTATAAGGCGGTACACCATCAAAGTAAACAGAATTAATATTAAACTCTTCAATCAATTCACTTTGAGCCAACTTTAAATCTTCAACTGATGTTGCTGATGAGAATTCAATCCATGTTTGTCCCTGTTCACTGACCAGGTATGAAATTTGTTCATCAAACAACCCAATACGACTCAATAGAGCCTGAATTTCCAAGTAGTTAGTAGTTTTGGATTGGAAAACAACAAGTTCTTTATAGTAACCTCGATCATTGGATTGATCCTTATACTGTCCCCTTGCCATACTGAGTAAAGAAACCATTGCCATTGCTAAAATAAGAACTGTAAGTACTTTAATTTTAGTATATGACCCATCTGTAGATGGATTTAATAATCTTCTATTAGGTTGAGGATTGAGTAATCGATAAGGCGTTAATATAGGACTAAAGAGGTATTTATACGATACCGTCAGTAACATTGAGAAAGTACCTGCTACCATTAAGAAATAGGATACAGCATAGAATCTTTCAATGTGAGCCACCATTATCATGACTCCCAATATTAATAAAGAAAAGCCAAAGAACCAGCGTATGGATTCATTATCCTCATAATATTCACTAAGCAATTGTTGCATAAGCAATACTGCTAAAACAGCGAACCAAACATTAATAGAAAATGCATATCCCATCTCAGTAATGATGAATAAGGGCACCATAACCATAAATATAGATTCCAAGGCCTTATACCAACCATACATACGATGGAGGGATATTTGATAAATCGTAATCACCATAGTAATAATGAGTAATGATATAGATATAAAAGAATGATTATTAAGAAACTTAGTCATGGATCCAAAACTTCCCATAAGCAGGATTTTAGCAGAAGGCACTTCAGTCAACATTTCTTTGATGAATGCATCTGAACTTTCAACACCTGAAACATTAAGTATGGCAATATCATTCTGTGATATTACTAAATCTGTTTCATATCCCTGTCTTTGCTTAAAAGTAGTGAAATCTTGCATGGTTTGATGATCTCCAACCTCAGCAATAATCCTCATATCTTTATCAAAATGCAATCCCAATTTAAAATTAGAGAGGGCTGCCATAGTAAAAAAAGCAACACATAAGGTTGCTACAAGCAACACGATCCCTAATTGCAGATCATGATGACGTTTATTATTCATGCTGATTCGATCCATCGATTTGCTGAACAAAATCTTCTAATTGAGTACGGTGTGCAGATACACGAGATTCAGTTGCCAACCAGCGCACAACATCTTCATCACGAATCGAAAAGATATCATTTGCTAAATCAGACAAACGAAGATGATCTTTACCATTCCATTTATACTTAAACATACAATGTTTTAAATCTTCAATAGTAATTCCAGTCAGATTGTTAGCATGGAGTTGTCTTAATCTTAGTGTTAGTAGTAAATTCATTTGTTGGTTCATAAGGTCCTCCTGGGCTTTAAAAGCACTTAAGGATAGTATAGCCTATCTGTCTTGATTTGTCCTAAAAAAAAAAGAGAAAAGCATGAGCTCTTCTCTATTTTTTCATTTTTGTAACAAGACTTTTGAATTGATTACCACGCTCTTCGAAATTCTTGAATTGATCATAAGAAGCACAAGCTGGAGATAGCAATATCGTATCACCATTTTCACTAGCCTTAGTAGCCAACTTAAATGCTTCTTCCATTGTTTCAACAAGTGTATGTTGTGGATAGATTTCAGCTAATTGATTAGCGGATTGTCCAAATAAGTATGCATGAGCCACTCGATCTGAAGATTTCTTTAAGATATTAAATGATATCTTTTTATCATAACCACCCGCCAGTAAATAAACTGGTTTATTGAATGATTGTAAACAAACATCAACACTCTCAGGGTTTGTAGCTTTGGAATCATTATAATAATCCACACCATTGATGGTATCTACATACTCACATCTGTGTTCAACAGCTTTAAACTCTGAAATTGCTATACTAATATCTTCTACACTAACACCAGCTAAATAAGCTAAACTTGCCGCCAAAGCTGCATTGTATAGATTATGCTTTCCAACTAATTTGTAGTTATTGATGATGAAGAGCACTGTATCTTTAAATACAATCGCACCCTCTTTAATCATAATATCAGCATCTGAGTTAAGTGATAGATCTAATGCATTTTCTTTAATATCTTGAGTCCATTCTACTACAGTAGCATCATCAATATTACGAATGAATACATCCGACATAGCAGCCAGTGCAACTTTTGCACCATAGTAATCTTTAATATCATCGTAGTGATCTAAATGATCAGGACTAAGATTTAGAAGACCATATGCTTTAGCATGGAAATCCTTTAATCCATCAATCTGAAAAGCAGATATTTCTAATGCTACATCACATTGATGGTTTCCTTCTTGAAATACTTTTTCTGATAAGGCAATACCAACATTTCCGGCTAAGAGAGCATTTTTATTTTTACGCTCTAACATCGCATGAAGTAACATGGTCGAAGTGGTCTTACCATTAGTACCTGAAATACAATAGAAATCATAATCAGGTGCATAATGTGCAGCCCATTCAATCTCATTATAAACAGTATCAAAACTAGCAACTAATGGATGTCTATCCGGAATACCAGGTGCCTTTATGAAGACATCAAATGATCCATCATTAACACTAATATCATCAGAATAGACACACTTAATACCAAGCGTTTCTAATTCACTTGAATCAAATATTGAACCATTTGCCAATGTGACATCATGACCCTTTTGATTCATTAAGTGAGCTGCTCCTAAACCCGATAGACCTGCCCCTAAGATTAATACTCTCACAGGAATATACCTAATAATAAGCTTAGTAACATACCAATAAATCCTATCAGATAAAAGAGTGATACGACCCCTTGTTCACTCCAACCAGATAGTGTAAATGAGTAGTGAATTGGTGTGTATTTGAAGACTCTTTTCTTTCTTATTTTCCAAGAAATTCTTTGAATAATAACAGTGATTGTTTCGTAAACAAATACAATACCTGTTAATACTAATAGTAACTCACGTCCTAAGAGAATTGATAGAGCAGCTAAGAAAGCACCCAGTGGTAAAGATCCCACATCACCCATAAAGATACGAGCAGGCTTTTTATTAAACTTCAAGAATCCTAAGACTGAGAAGAATACAGCAACGATCATCAGTAGAATATCCATTCTTGCATCAACATAAGCAAAGTATGCAAATGGAATTAGTGATAGAAGGAAAGTTCCTCCTGCTAAGCCATCCATACCATCTGTTAAGTTAACCGCATTCGATGTTCCTACCATCATAAAGACTACTAAAAATCCATAAAACCAACCTAGATTTAGCGTCATATTTAAAGCATGGATGGTCAGAGTATTATCTCCACCGAAGAATAAATACAATCCATAAAATACGAATGCGATAGAAATTTGTCCCAACATTTTAACTTTGGGACTAATACCATCATTCTTACCATCCTTAACAATCTTGTAATCATCAATAAAGCCTAGTAATCCATGACCTGCATAGATAATGACTAGAAGTAATAGATTATTAGAAAAATTAAAGAATGATAATACGATGACCAAAAATATAGGTACTAATACAAATATTAATCCACCAAATGTTGGTGTTTTTTTCTTATCTTTAAATTCATCAAGTGCATATTCACTTACTGTTTGTTTGATATTCATTGAATTTAAGTTTTCAATCAATAAGGGGTAAAGACAAATAGTGATCCCCAAACCCGCTAAGGCCGCTATAACGTGCATTTCCATATTAAACCTCGAGTTCTAAATTTACTTCAATAATGCTATCAGGATCGAGAGTCGTTCCTGCTGGTATGGATTGTTCAACAACAAATCCAGACCCAATCATTTCAACTTGTATTTTGGTTAATGTCCAGAAATTAGTAACCTGCTTACTGGACCAGCCTGTCATATCAGGCATTTTAATATTATTGGAATTGGTATACAACATAACCAACTCATTAGATAGTACTTTCTGATTTCCTGATGGGAACTGTTTAACGACAACATCACCATCACCAATAACGATGTTATTATACGGTATCTTATTCAACTCATCAACAACTTCACTAACTGGCTGATTGACATAGTCTTTAAGGTCTTGTGATACAGTCTCGGTGACTTTACCACGATCACCCTCATTCTTAAATTCATAAACTGAGAGAATCTGACGCATAACATTCTTAATTTGCTCAGCAGCTGCTGGTCTATTGGTATTCTCAGGAGCCTTATAAGCATAGTAAATCACGATTTCAGGATCTTCTTGTGGGAATCCTAAAACCATTGAAACAATATACTTAGACTTAGAGTATCCAGGTTTTCCCGCTTCAACATACTGAGCTGTACCCGTTTTACCAATAACATTAACTTCATCGATATTATAGTGATAAGCACCACCTGATAAAATAACATCACGCATGGCTGCTTGTACTTCTTTAGTAGTTTCTTCACTAAAGACACGCTCACCATATTGAGTTTCAGCTTGATATAGAACTTCTTGACTTGTTGGTTCAGTGATTGAATCAACAATGTAAGGATTCATAATACGTCCATCACCAAATACAGTAGTAAATGCACGTAACATTTGTAACATGGTTACTGTTGATCCCTGTCCGTATCCTGTAGTTAGTTTCTCAGTTGGATAATTCCATAATTGAAATCCATTAACTTCTTCAAAACGATCCATTTCAACCGGTGCAAAGAATCCTAGTTTGTGGAGATAATCCCCAAATATTTCGATATCTAAACCGTCTTCTTTAGTTAAGAGGTGAGAAATCATAACGTTTGATGAAACCGCAAATCCATAACTGAAAGGAATGGTTCCTTGTCTGAATCGACCCGCGTTATTGATGGTCATTACAGAACCATCAGCAGATGGTAGACGGATGACTTTACCATCCTTAATACCAGCATAAAAAATATCTGAGTTATACAATTCATCACGATCGTAAACACCCTCATTAATAGCAGCAGCTATGGTGAAAGGTTTAATTGTTGACCCTGGCTCATAAGCATATTGCGTTAATCGTGAGTTCCAGTTTGTATTAGGATCATTTCGATCGAAATAGGGATGTTCAGCCCAAGCCAGAATACGACCGGTCTTAGCTTCCATGACAGCACCCCATACCTCATCAGTATCAACTCGAGGATCTTGAGAAATTTTCTCCATAGCCTCTTCAAATGATTCCTGAATAGAACGATCTAATGTTAATTTAATATCCTTACCTTCAACTGATTCAACTCTTTCAAGTTCTCTTAATTTATATTTAGAACCATCTTGTAAATAGCGATCATACCCATTAATACCTGTCAGTTCTTTATCAAAGTACTTCTCGATACCAAACTGTCCTACAATTTCACGTTCACTTTCATTAAAGCCTGCAAATCCGACAACGTTAGGTGCAAAAGGTTCAAGTGGATAGTTACGTTTAACATGTTCCGTAAAGCCCAGTCCTGCAATACCTAAACCTTCAAGTGCTTGTTTCTTTGATATATCTAAATCTTTACCATACTGTGCGAATTCAACTTGTTTTGAACTCCCATTTAAATAGCCAAGTACAACATCCGCTTCTGTCCCCAATATTGGTGCAATCTGTTGAGCCGCAGCTTCTTTGTCCACAACGTGAGCAGGATCACCATTAGCATGAAAGCGAGTTGTATCAACATTGGCATAAAGCCTGTATGAAATAACATCTTGTGCTAATACTGAACCATTACGATCAGTAATAGTACCACGATGAGCATAAAGTATACGCTCCACTTCATTGACCCCAGCTACTTTCTCTTTGATACTTTGCCCTGAGTTCACATGATAGCCTAGTACAGAAATAACAAAAACATTGGATCCCACTATTACTAGTGCCAGAACCAATGTAATTGATATAAGCATTACTCTTAAATTACCTTTACCTTTATGACTCATGATTATTCCCCAGGAGTTATAGTGACAATAGAATCATGGTGCAGTCCTAAACCTGCATCATTTGCAAGACCTACAACACGATTGTAATTACGAAGTGATTGGACATCAGCAGTAATTGCTTCATTCTCATCTCTTACAATCTTAATGTTTTTTTCCGTATCCTGTAAATCGCGCGCTAAATTTGAGTTACTCGATTTAGTCGCAACTGAAGTGAAAAGAAAAAGGACACATGAGACAAATGTTAATAGACCTAAAAGTCCATTAATCTTTAGCGTTCGTTTACGTTTAATTCTTACTATTTTTTTTGCCATCTTATGCCACCCTTTCTATAGATCGAACAATAGCAGAGTGAGCTCTGTTGTTGACCTCTAATTCATCTTTACTAGCTTTTAATGCTTTACTTACTAGTTTGTAGTTGAGTACCTCTTCTTCAATCATGGGTACTCTAGGATCTACCTTTTTAGGTTTTGCGTATTCATTGAATATGTTTTTAACAATTCTATCTTCAAGTGAGTGGAATGTAATAACGACTAATCGTCCACCTACTTTAAGTCTTGAAATGGCTTGATGCATTGCAGATTTAACTTCTTCAAATTCATCATTCACTTCAATACGAATGGCTTGGAATACTTTCTTTGCCGGATGACCCTTCTTTAATTCTCTATTTGGATAAGCTCTTTTAATTTGCTCTACCAATTGGAAGGTAGTTTCAACAGGTCTGTTTTCAATGATGAGTTCTACGATACGTTTGGCATAACGTTCTTCTCCATTTTCTCTCAGTACCTTTAAAAGGGAATCAAAATCGTAATCGTTGACCACTTCATAAGCTGATAGTGCTTGAGACTGATCCATTCGCATGTCCAATCTTGCATCAAATCGATATGAGAAACCTCTTTGGGCATCATCGAATTGAGGTGATGATACACCTAAATCAAATAAGATACCATCAACTTCATCAATTCCTAAATCATCTAATGTATTAGATAACTCAGTGTATGAATTATGGATAAAAATTGTTTGATCTTTATAATCGGCCAATCGTTTCTCCACACGATGAATAGCATCAATATCTCTATCAAAACCAATTAATCGCCCACCTTTTAATTGCTCAAGGATGGATAAAGAATGTCCTCCAGCTCCAAGTGTTGCGTCAATATAGATTCCATCTTCATGGATATTTAAGAGTTCTATGCACTCTTCAAGCATTACTGGTATATGTTTCATTAAAAGAACTCCGTTAGTGACTCAGCGATATCTTCAAAATTCTCGCTTGCCATATCATAATAGTTGCGCCATTTGTCTTGATCCCATATCTCGATATGGTCGTTAACCCCTACGACAACACAATGCTTTTCAATATTAGCATCGCTTGTAAGGTGTAGGGGAATGCGAATTCGACCCTGATTGTCCACATCACATTCTGCTGCTTTAGACATGATCATGTGTGTATAAATTCGGGCTTCACGTTTGGTTGAGGGTAATTTGCGCAAGTTTTCCACAACTTGCTCCCATTGTGACATGGTATAAAGAGCTAAACAGCCATCAAGACCCTTGGTTACAACCATGTTGTCCCCAAGTTCCTCACGAAATTTAGCCGGAATGATAATTCTGCCCTTAGTGTCAATATTATGTTGGTATTCACCCATGAACATGATAATCACCCACTTTTCTCCACATACTACCACTTCTTACCACTATATTACCACATCTCAACATTTATTAGCAAAGATATCGGCTATAAATGCAAAAAAAAGAACCTTTCGGTTCTTTTTTACATTCAATTTATTTTAATTATTTTTTTAATGTGCATAACTATCCAATGACTCGCCACTCCAACTCAATTTTTACATTGAATTTCTCTAAACAACGATCTTTACATTCTTTGATGAGTGCAGCCATATCTTCAACAGATGCATTCTTAACATTTACGATAAAGCCAGGGTGTTTTTCAGATACCATAGCATCTCCGATGCGATGGCCCCTTAAGCCTACTTCATCAAACATCTTCCAAATGTATAAACTCTCCCCATTCGCATCAACAGGTCGTTTGAATACGGATCCTGCATTAGCAAAGTTACGAGGTTGTTTTACATAACGCTCATGTCTGTAGAATAAAATCTTATCCAGAGCCTTATTGTAATCACCAGGTGATGTTTTTAAACCCGCTCGTAATATGTAAACAGGCATTTCGTTAATTCTAGAATAACGGTAACCAAAGAAACCTTCTTCAGGACGAATGGTTTCGATCATGTCTGTTTCGTAATTGTATACTTCGATCCAATTAACGTATTGACCAATGTTAAATTCCCACTGACCTGCATTCATAATCAAAGCACCACCCATTGTTCCAGGGATATCTTCACAGAATTCCATTCCACCAATGGATTGCTCACAAGCAAACCAAGCTAAACGGTGTAAACGTGCTCCAGATTCAGTAACAATTTCATTATTCTTAATTGTAATATCATTTAATAGAATCGTAATGATAAAACAGTAATTTTCATCATAATGATCTTTAGAGAATAGCATGTTAGAACCATTACCAATAATAATAATTTCTCTGTCTTTATATTCTCTTAATGCTTCAACTAAACCAACCACCGTATGGGGAATAATCACCGTCTCAGCACTAACTTCTAAACGTAATGTGTTATAGCGCTTCAAAGAAGCGTTTTTCATCTCAAAATAGTTAGCCATACAAACTCCTTTATAAATCTTACTCTAGTAATATACATCATTAATCCAACTCATGCAATAAAGCTGGTAAATCTGCTAGCGTTAAAACAGCGATGGGTAATACATTGGTTCGTCCTTTTTCACTAACGATCAATGCAGCAACCCTTTGCCCAGCTTGATAACGTTTTGTAAAGATGGATATTGCTTGGAAGATGGTTGTCTTATCATCCACAAAGATTACTCTTTCCTCACGTTTGCTGTAAGTTAGTAAATCCACTACTTTAGTTTCTGGATCGACATTGGGAAAAGTATCTTCAACCCAGCGTGCAAGCATGGGTTCACTCAATGTTCCAAGATAAGTTTTACCATCATAAATAGGCAATACTGAATAACCTGTTTTCTTCTTGAGTGCTAGTACCTTCTCTAGACTATCTGACTTATCAGCAAAGAGAACTTTTTTCTTAAACTTATCCACAATAAATTTAGCAGAAGTAAGTGCTTTTTCGATTCCTTCAATAGCATCCACAACCTTGGTATGAGGTTCAGCTATAACTTCATCCATGGTACCGATACGATTGTGGGTAATGGCATTTCGTAGTTGTGAGTATTCAATTAAATCAAATTCATAATAGGCAACAACCTCATTTATCTTAGCTGCCTTAGTCACCAATTGACTAAAAGGAAGATGATTAATCTTCAAGATTTCCTTCAACTTCATTTCGATGGCAATAAAAGCATTTAAAAAACGGTCTGAATTTTTCATAATTACCTCTTTTCTACTATTATAACCAATAAGTAAAAAAAATCTTAGTTTTCACTAAGATTTAATTATTTTACATCAGCACGATTAGCACGGTGTGGTAAACGGTATTCGCCTGTTTCAGGATCTTTAACCAGAGTTACACGTGGTAATTTGTAATGTGTACGTCGCTTGTTTTTAACGGACTTTGATGTTCGTCTTTTTGGAACTGCCATTATTTCACCTCCATTATTTAAAATTTGAAATCTTTCAATTTCGCAAGTCTTGGATCAATTTCTTGACTCTTTTGTTTTATAAAATCTTCTTCAGTCAATACTTCCCATCCTTCACCTTGTGGATAATTTTCAAGATCCGGGTGAATAATCCTTAATGGTATTTCTGCTGTAATTGATTCATAAATAAATGGATCAAGATCCAGCACATCTCCATTAACTTCTAACCCTGAATCTTCGTGAGCTAAATCATCGAAGCTGAACGTTTCATTAAATGGAATTGAGAAATCAATCTCAACTTCTTTTAGTGAAATGGAACAGGGTACCACCATAGTACCTTCGATCTTTAGATCCAGTACTAATTGGGCTGAATGAGGGTCATAATAATTTTGACCTACTATGAAGACATCACGTAATTCATTCAAACGAGGATGATTCTCAACAAATTCAGGATTAACAGTAAAAGCCTCATCGATATCAATGTATGATGAACTCAAACGATCCAATTCAAATCTCTTAAATATCATGTCCTCACCTAACTTTTCAAACGCTACTTAATTATAGAGAAAAGTATTCTCAAAGTCAATGAAAATCAACTGTAGACACGAGGTTTAGCAATTATAGCCCTAAATAGCAAAAAAGCACATTATGGTTGTGCTTTTTATAACTATTTTGGGCCTAGCCCGTTGAATTATATTTATTATTGGGGTTAATAAATATAAAAGGAGAAAAATGGATATAAGAGAGATTCATCTCTTACACTTAAGATAATACACTTTAAGTATGTTAAGAAGCCTCTTTTGTTATGTGTAATTATGTGAGCTCAACAGAATCCATAACACCTTCATATACTTTTTTAATAAGACTTAAACTGACATGGGTATAGATTTGAGTTGTTGACAGAGATTCATGTCCAAGGAGTGTCTGTACAACACGGATGGATGCTCCATTATCAATTAAGTGAGTAGCAAAACTATGGCGTAACATATGAGGATGTAATGCTTGTCTGAGTCCTGCTTGGATTCCTTGTTCCTTAATGATAAAAGAAACACCACTGGCGCTGATGGGATTACCCTTTTGATTCACGAAGAATGAATCGTGATCTTGATTTCCCAACATGATTGGTCGAATGGTATCAAGGTAGTATCTAATCTTATCAACCAGTTCTGGATAAAAGAAAAGCATACGCTCTTTGTTACCCTTACCAATGATGTTTAATGAACGCTCTTCTATATTGATATCTTTCAATTTTAGGACGGTGACTTCTGATAAACGTAAACCACAAGCATAAGTAAGCTCAATTAAGAGTTCGTTACGTTGACCAATATCATCACTATCACAAGATAGTAAGAGTTGATCCATTTCTGCATGACTTAAGAATCTTGGTAAATGGCGTGATTGCTGTTTGATTTGGACATGAGAAAAAGGATTGTCTATAAATCCATAATTAATTTGAAGAAACTTAAAATAAGATCGTAAACTGGATACTTTACGTGCCACGCTGGCTGAACCTAAATCCATCTTATAAAGATAACCCATATACTCATAAGCATGATCTTGGTTCATCATAGCAATATCATCACCTTCATAAAATGATAAAAACTGGCTGATATCATTACGATATGCCAGTTGAGTGTGCTGTGATGCACTGTTACTTGCTAGAATATCATTTAAAAATTCTTCAAGATAGTGATTCATAGAAGTCCTTAATATGAGCAAGTGCACGTTTTGACATTGCTGATCGTTCTTTTAAACGATTGGGTACAAGGCCAAAGTTTGCATTCATGGGTTGAAATTGTACTGGGTTAGCGTGAGCTATGTAAGTAGCCATAGAACCTAAAATAGTTTCCTGGGAAATAGTATGTAATGTTTCACCCTTTAAAAATTGAATCATGTTCAGTGCTGCAACCAATCCTGACCCTGCTGATTCAACATATCCCTCAACTCCGGATATTTGTCCAGCAAAGAAAATATGTGGATGGGACTTGAGTTGGTAGTGACGGTTAAGAACTTGCGGCGATTTGATAAAGGTATTACGGTGCATCACACCATAACGTACAATCTCTACATTTTCCAAACCTGGTATTAATTGAATTACTTTCTTCTGATCTCCCCATTTTAAGCGAGTTTGAAATCCAACAAGATTGTATAAAGATGCAGCTGCATCATCTTGTCTTAATTGAACTACAGCATAAGGACGTGTACCATCCGCTAACTCTAATCCAACTGGTTTAAGCGGTCCAAAAAGCATGGTTTTAGGACCTCGTTGAGCCATTTCTTCAATGGGCATACACCCTTCAAACAATTTGATATCTTCAAATTCTCTCATGGGAGCTTGTTCTGCCTTAAGTAGACTTTCTGAGAATCTAGTAAATTGCTCAAATGTCATTGGACAGTTAATGTAGTCAGCACCATCACCCTTGTCATAGCGTGATTTTCGATAAGCTATATCGAAGTTGATTGAATCCACAGAAACAATTGGTGCAATTGCATCATAAAAATATAAAGAATCTTGGTTAAGAAGTGTCTTTAAATGGTTTGATAGCCCATCTGAAGTAAGTGGACCTGTAGCTATAATAGTTGGTAAATCATCCAGTTTTGTTATTTCTTCATTTCGAATGATGATGTTATCCATTGATCTTAAATAACTTGATACTTGATCTGAGAAATGATTACGATCAACAGCTAAAGCAGATCCGGCTGGTAATCGATTGGCATCTGCCATCTTCATGATTAAACTATCTAAGATTCGCATTTCTTCCTTAAGTAATCCAACAGCATTGTTGAGATCATCTGAACGAAAAGAATTGGAACAAACCAATTCTGCAAAATTATTAGTGATGTGAGCTGGGGTCATCTTGATGGGTCTCATCTCAACTAACTCCACAATAAAACCCGCTTTAGCTAATTGGTAGGTGGCCTCACTTCCTGCAAGGCCTGCTCCAATAACTCTAACTTGCGCTTGTTTCATCGCTGCTTACTTCTTCTTCGTCATCTTTTTTCTTTTTCTTAAAGTTATCGTTTGGTTGAATGTATCGGCATTTAGGGAACCCTGAACAAGCTACAAACTCTGTTTTATAGCGGCTCATACGTTTTACTAAAGGTTTTCCACATTCTGGGCACATTTCACCTGTTGGTTCCGGTGCAGGTTTTTTATTTTCTTCTAAAGGACGTAAGTATCGACACTCTGGGAAGTTTGAACATGCAATAAAGCGACCAAAGCGACCATTACGGTAAACGAGATCGTGTCCACATTCAGGACATTTCTCACCAACTAACTCATCTGGAATTTTTTCCATACTTTCATTCGCTTTATCAAGTAATGGATAGAACTTATCAATGAATCGTTGAATCGCAGCTACGTTATCTTCTTCACCTTCTGCAATTGCATCTAACTCAGCTTCCATTTCCGCAGTATAGTGAACGTTAATGATTTCATCAAAGTTCTCATTTAATGCTTTGGTCGTTAGAATACCTTGTTCAGTAGGTTTAAAGTACTTAGTACGAGAAGTTTCTGATTGAGGAGCAAATGTTGAATAAGCTCGATAAACAATAGTTTCTAGAATTGAAGAATAGGTTGATGGTCGCCCAATTCCATTTTCTTCAAGCTCTTTAATAAGACGTGCTTCGGTAAATCTTGATGGTGGTTGTGTGAAGTGTTGGTTAGGTGTAATGTCTTTAGCCGGGTATGACTTAGTTTCATCTAATTCACCAATAATCTTGTCACTTGTTTTCTCATATTCATATACTTTTAAGTAACCATCAAAAGTCAGTATTTGACCACTACCGTTGAAATCGTAGTCATTCTGTGTAAAGACTACAGAGACAGCATCAAAGTGTGCAGGAGCCATTAATGAGGCTAGAGCACGATAATAAATGAATCGATACAGCTTGTATTCATCAGGTTTTAAGTATTTCTTAACAGAATCCGGTGTACGGTTAATATCTGTTGGACGAATGGCCTCATGGGCATCTTGTGTATTTTCGGTTTTCTTACCTTGTCGGTATTTACCTAAGTATTCTTTACCAAATTCAGATTCAATATAATCTTGAGCTTCCTCAACGAATGTGTTGGATAGACGTGTTGAATCGGTACGCATATAAGTAATTAAACCTTCAGTTTCATCACCAAGGTTAATACCTTCATAAAGTTTTTGTGCAAGTGACATGGTACGTTTTGCACCCAAGCTTAATCGTGTTGATGCTTCTTGTTGTAGTGTCGATGTAATGAATGGTAACTTAGCGTCTTTTTTACGTTGACGTTTTTCTAATTTCTTAATGTTGAATGGACCTGTTAGAGCATCCATAACTTTCATTGCTTCGGCCTCATTAGACATAACTAGTTTTTTATCTTTAAAACGTTCTGCCGTAGTTTCAATGATGTTACCTTCGTTTTCGAAGTTAGCAACAATTGACCAGTATTCCTCAGGAATAAATGCATCGATTTCGGCTTCACGGTCTACAATAAGTTTTAAAGCTACCGATTGTACACGACCAGCTGACTTGGATTTAATTTTAGATTGTAATAATTTTGATAGTTTAAATCCAATAATACGGTCTAATATACGACGAGTTTCTTGGGATTTAACCATTTTCATATCAATCTTACGTGGATGTTGAAATGCTTCAACAACAGCATCTTTAGTAATCTCATTAAAGATCACTCGATTATCAAGATCAATATCCAATCCTAACTCATCCGCTAAGTGCCATGAAATAGCTTCCCCTTCGCGGTCCGGGTCAGTTGCAAGATATACATGATCTGATTTTTTAACTTTAGCTTTTAATTCTTTTACAACATCTTTTTTATCTTTAGAGATTTTATAAGTAGCCTTAAAATCATCTTCAAAATCGACTCCTAATCCATCTTTACCACGAGTGGATAAATCACGGATATGACCTTTTGAAGATACTACCTCAAACCCTTCTCCTAAATATTTCTCAATAGTTTTAGATTTGGATGGAGACTCCACGATTACTAAATTTTTCATAATAACACTCCTTTTATTTTAATATATCATATTGTGTAATAAGACCTGCACCATCTGCAATCAAGGCATTGCATCCTGCCCCTGAATCTTCAAATATTGAATGGGGTAAACAATGGACATTGCGATTGATTCTCATAGCTTCCTCCACCGTCTTCATCGTACCGGATCGATGCTGAGCAGCCATCACATAAAGGTCATGTGATAGTGCGGCAATGATTCGATTGCGTATGGGAAAATGGTGTTTTAAAGGCAAGCAACCAGGAGGAAACTCAGATATTATACAATGGTCTTGACCAAGTATTATCTGCATATCCTTGTTTTCTCGAGGGTAATACACATCTATACCACACCCTAACACAGCAACCGACCTAAAATCAAGTGAGAACGTATGAGCACATGTATCGATGCCTTTTGCCAATCCCGAAACAATGGTTTGACGAGTACGCAATACTTTTACTAAAAGCTCACATGCTTCAAGGGCATATTGAGATGGTAATCTCGATCCTATTACAGATGCACATTCATAATTGTTTAAAAGATCCAGATTACCCTTATAGAATAGTACAAATGGTGGTTCTTCTAAATCATAAAGACCTTGGGGATAATCCTCATCACCAATCACAACCACCTTACATGTCACCTTAAGGGGTTTTAAATAGACCTTACTTTGAATCAGTTTTCTTGTTTTTTTATAGTCTCCCTGAGCATGCAGGGCGCATTGAATAATATACTGTCTCATATGTCACCTCTATCTTATATAAGTGACTTATAGTATTTATCATAAAGGCGATTTAAAAACCCCTCACTTGAGTAAGGGGCATGGATCTTAAAGTTCTAATGCTATTTGAACTTCATCTTTAAATTTAAAAGTTTGACGATGGTGAGGACAGCGACCGTATTTATAGATTGCTTCCTTATGTTTTTGAGTACCATAACCTTTATGGCTTTTAAATCCATACTGAGGATACTGCGCATCCAACTCAATCATGATTGCATCCCGTTTAGTCTTAGCAAGTATCGACGCTGCAGCAATTGATAAGGATCTTTGGTCACCCTTAATAATCGATTCGTATTCTCCTTCATATGATGGTAAAGGCATAGCATCGGTTAATACCATATCAGCCTGTGCTTTTTGAGCTAGCTGTGTCATTGCTTCTTGTGTTAGCTTATAGATGTTTGATGCATCTATTTGAGCTGGACTAATAATTATCGTTTCATGCCAAATCGCATGTTTTTCAATGAGATCTACTAATTCTAATCTTCTTTTTGCAGTCAACTTCTTAGAATCATTGATATCGTCATGATGAAACCATCGTGGAAAAACCACTGCAGATACCACTAAAGGTCCCGCCATGGGTCCACGTCCTGCTTCATCCATACCCACTAATCGTGGATACTCACTCCAATACTTTGATTCAAATTCGTTGATTAGTCCCATGTAATCCTCCCAAGACGTCCTGTTTGTAAGTCAATTAGAAAGTGTAGTCGTGTTTTTTCAATTTCAACACTGCCTGCTTTGTCTAGGAATGTTTTAAAACGACCCACATCTGTAAAAAAGTTATCTAAATTATCCAACTTATAAACTGATTTAAGTTTTTCTGGTGCATTTTCAATCAAATAATCTCTGGCAAAATCTGTAATTAATCCTAATGGATATCCTGTTTCACGAACCGACCCAATCAGTGCACAGATAATACCTTGTTCTGGTGTTTCAAACTTAGGCCATAGAATCCCTGGTGTATCCACAAGCTCTAACATATCATCAACTCTAATAAGTTTAAGTGCTTGTGTAACCCCTGCTCTATTGGCTACAGCTGCTACATTACGAGATCCGATCTTATTGATGATTGATGATTTACCCACGTTAGGAACACCTACTATAAGTGCTCTTGCAGTACGTGGTCTCATACCTCGACGTTTTTCACGTTCTCTTTTTTCAACTAGGACTTCTTCTTGTTTTTGTAGTATTACTTTTTTAACATTATCTTGTAATACGTTTACTGCTACAACAACATTACCTTCCGCTTCCAGTCTTTCTACCCATTCCTGAGTTTTTTCTGGATCGGCTAAATCTTTCTTTGTAAGAACAATCAAGCGTTTTTTCTCACCTAAACTATGAGCCAAAACAGGGTTACGAGTGGAGTTTGGTGCTCTTGCATCACGACACTCAATAACAAAATCGACCGCCTTTAATTGCTCTTCAATCAGGCGTATAGCCTTGGCCATATGACCTGGAAACCAGTGTACTTGTGACATTATTTACCCTCCTTTCTCATTTCATTAAAAGGATAATAAACATAAATTGACTTACTGCGGAAATCTGACTTCTTGAATGTACCATAATCAGAATCTCTGGAGTCTGATGAATTAAGACGATTATCGCCCATAACAAAATACTCACCTTCTGGTACTAATACAGGAGTTTCCATTTTTAAAGTAAATAATTGACTACCCTTTAGAATCTTTTGCTCTTCCATGAACTCAGGATCAAGGAATGGTTCCTCAACAACTTGTCCATTGACGTACAAACGATCTTTTTCATAATATATTGTATCCCCTGGTAAACCAATAACACGTTTAACAAGGTTTTTATGTTGCTCTTTAACTTCGATTACTACGATATCAAATCTTTCAATTTCAGATGTTTTCATTTTGAATACATTTGAAAATCCTATGTTTTTATTGTGTAGTGTTGGTTCCATTGATGGTCCCACTACCTTAACTGGCATAAATATAAATTGTGTTACGACAATAACAACTACAAAAGCTATTACTATAGAAACAATAAGTTCTTTTAACTGGTCAAGAAATTTATCATTTGATTTCTCTTTCATATGTTTCCCCTTTTATTAAAGAAAAAAGCCGTATTATACGGCTTTTAACGAATCTCTTTAAGACGTGCAGATTTACCTGAACGCTCACGTAGATAGTATAGTTTACTACGACGTACTTTACCACGACGAAGAACTGTTACACTGTCGATAATCGGTGAGTTGATTGGGAAAGTTCTTTCCACTCCAACACCTGATGATATTTTACGTACTGTGAAAGCTTCAGCAATTCCCTTACCGTAACGTTTGATAACAACACCTTCAAACGCCTGGATACGAGTTTTTTCACCCTCACGGATACGTACATCAACACGAACAGTAGTTCCTGATCTAAAATCAGGGATATCGTTACGTAATTGAGATTTAGTAATGTCTTTAACTAAGTTTAGTCCCATTTCCATGCTCCTTATCTGTTAAAACTAATTCATAAACACAATTCATTAGCGGAATTAGAGTGCCTTATAAGCCTAACAATAATACCATATCAAAAATAGAAAGTCTAGTCTTAAGGACTTTTAGTCTGTTTGCGACTTTTTGATAGGATCATCAGTAGTTAAACGAACCTTTTCAAGTACCAAATCATCGGTAATTCAAACTTGAGTTAATTGAATAACTTACTATGGTATTATAAACTCAGAGGTGAACTTATGTTAAAAGCGCTAATATTTGATTTTGATGGTTTGATGATTAATACAGAGTATACTTGGTATCCAATCTTTAGAAATTACTTTGTGGAGTATCATGATTACGATATGCAAATGAGTGATTTTCTACTTTGCATTGGTGGTGGTAATGAAAAATTCATGGAAGTATTAAGAAAAGATTTGGGTGATGATTTTGATGAAGCACATTTTGCTGAGTATAAAAACCCTGCATTTAAAGTCG
>JBGXRX010000023.1:0-3542 GCA_041811795.1 Erysipelothrix sp.
AAATAGGAGGATTTACATATGGAATTTCAAATTGTTGGTGATTCATTACCTGTAGTGATTTGCAAACTCAAAGCGGGAGAAAAAATGTTTTCCGAGGTTGGTGGTCGATCTTGGGTAAAAGGACGAGTTCTCACAGAAACTAAAGGTGGATCCGTCGGTTCTGCAATTGGACGAATGTTTACTGGTGAAAGTTTATTTATGTCATACTACACAGCACAAGAAGATGTTGAGATTGCATTTGCCTCATCATTTCCTGGAAGTATTAGAGCATATGACTTAAAAGTAGGTGAGTCTATCATCTGTCAAAAAAGAGCATTTTTAGCTGCTAGTGAGACTGTTCAGTTTACAACATTCATGCAGAAGAAAATGAGTTCAGGTTTCTTTGGTGGTGAGGGATTTATACTTCAAAAACTCACAGGACCTGGTTTGGCTTTTGTTGAGATTGATGGCTATGCTGTTGATTATGATCTCCAAGCAGGGGAAGAACTTGTTTGTGATACGGGCATCATGGCAGTAATGGAATCCAGTAATGCCATTGAAATAGTTTCTGTTAAAGGATTAAAGAATATGTTCCTAGGTGGCGAAGGATTATTCGACACTGTAATTAAAGGGCCTGGTAGAGTTACTCTTCAAACAATGACTGTTGGAGGTTTCGCTCGAGTCTTAGCTCCATTTGTATCAAGTAAGTAAAAAAGGTTGTATCGTAATTTATACGGTACAACCTTTCTTTATTCAAATCTCAACCGCACCACTTGTACTACATAAAAAAACAACCACTTGAAGAACAAGAGGTTGTTTATAGATTTGTTACTATCGGTTGTAGAATTCAACAACAAGTGCTTCGTTTAGCTCTTGGTTTAATTCGCTACGTTCTGGTAAACGAACATATTCACCTTTGAAAGTATCTTTGTCGAATGTTACGTAGTTAACAGTTGAAACTGTTGCTTCCATAGCTTCAGCAATTGAAGCCATTTTACGTGAACGTTCTTTAACTTCGATAACTTGTCCTGGTTGAACTTGGAATGAAGGAATATCTACTTTCTTTCCGTCTACTAAGATGTGACCGTGGTTAACTAATTGACGTGCACCATTACGAGTACGTGCTAAGTTCATACGGTATACAACGTTATCTAAACGTGATTCTAACATGAACATGAAGTTGTGACCTGTAACACCTGGTAACTTGATTGCTTTGTTGTAAGTGTTAAAGAATTGTTTTTCAGTAACTCCATACATGAAACGAATACGTTGTTTCTCACGTAATTGTAACGCATAGTTACTTAGTTTTGGACGACGTGCTGTCTTCCCGTGTTGCCCTGGAGCGTAATCTCTACGTTGTAGTTCTTCACCTGTTTCAAGGATTGAGAAACTTAAACGACGTGATTTTTTCCAAACTGGACCTGTAATTCTTGCCATAATAAATGACCTCCTAAAGTGTCTTTAGCGAGTGTCCGTAAATCATCAAAAGTTGAGTTTATCTATAATCGTTTCCCATATCAGCTTAGGTACTTTGATCCCTGCCGCGGGCTAAACTATGGCAATTGACTTTACGTGCTGCTCAGACTCCTAATAATATACACAAATTTGAAGCTAAAGTCAATCAAATCAACCTTTAATTCTTGCCTCATTTAGCAATCCATTTTGTAAGATATAGATCTTATCAGCGATTCTTTGTAACTTCTTTAGAATGGGTAACGATAATGACACATTTATTCATTTCATGAGCGAGGTGAATCATCAAATCTAGGATCTCTTGTTCAGTAGTTTCATCTAGTATTCCTGTTGGTTCATCAGCAATAATAATGTCTGGATTACTAGCAAGTGCTCTAGCAATACCAAGTCTTTGTTGCTCACCACCCGAGAGTTTTATAACCTTACGTCGAGCTGTTTCAGCATCGATTACAACTTGTGATAATAAATCTAGGGCGTGTGCCTCTTTGTTTTTGCTTTTGCTTTTGCTAATATTCATTGATAATACAATATTTTCAATTGCAGTTGCATTCATGAGTAAGTTATAACCCTGGAAGATAACTCCGATCTGTTGAGCTCGGTAATCATCACGGTTGATCAGTTTCAAATCTTGATCGTGGTTGTATACATGACCCTCATTTCAGACATCAAGTCCAGTAATTAAAGATAGGAGGGTAGATTTACCTGATCCTGATCGACCCATTATTGTTGAGACAGTACCTTGTTCAAAGGATGCATTAACACCCTTTAATACATTTTTTGAAGTACCTTGATATTGATATGTAAGATTTTCTAAGTTTAGTATTGACATAATTTCCCCCTAGTTTCTTTCCATCAGTATTTTAATAGGTTCATACTGAGTTATTTTTCTCATGGAGACGAATGCGGCAAGACTTGTTAGAGAAATTGATAGAACTACGACTTGAATAATTGTTTTATCATCAAGAGTAACATCTATTAATTTAATGCCTTGAACTTCTCCACCTATATCAAACATGCCGCCCAAGGATATAGATCCAGTATTTCCGATGAGATTGCCATCGTTGTTTTGACTGTTGACCATTTGAGAGTTTAGTAAGCTTGTTGATAATGGTTGTGCTATTAGAGCTCCTGTTGATAAAACTATTTTTAAACAGATTACTGTCATTGTAAGAATTTCAAACCATAATCCTAAGATAACTGATTTCTTCTTCATTTCCATTGCTCTAAGAACTCCTACTTCATACTTTCGCTCTCTAATTGATATTGATGTGAGCAGGATAAGTACAAGAGATCCAAGTGCGATTACTACAAACATGAATGTAGTTGTAATTTTCTTTAAACCTTCTACAGGTTTTACAATTGCATTGTAGCTATGTGAATCGGTAGTGACATCAAAAGTATTAGGTAGGCCTTTAGCTCGCAATTCTGTTTCGAAGTCTTCTAATTGATCAGGATTGTTTGAGTAATATGTTGCACTTACATAAATCCCAGATTCATTGTTTGCACCCTTCTCTAATACAGTATCAAGTGAGGTGTAAATTTATTCCTTCTATTAAGTTGAGCGATTTTAGGCATTTGATCACATTCATAAGCGGGATTTAAATCATCATAAAACCCTACTATTGTGAGTTTATGTTCAACCACTCTACTTAATTCAACATAGCTTTCTCCATGAACTTTAACATTATATTCGATGTCATCTATTGTAATATTTTGATCCGTTTTTAGAGTTTTTGGGTCTATGTCTTTTGGTAGTTCAAGATATTGTCTTGATTGAAGTTCGATAGTATCACCAAATTTAAGGTTACTTTTTTTTCCAAGCTCACTACTAATAACTGCTTCTCCAAGTGATTTTGGAAGGGAACCACTTGCTAAAGTTTTAGTTCCGTTTTCAAAGTCTTCCCAAGAATTCCTGATAGACTGTCGCCTTTTGATAAGTCGGATTCGCTTTTATCAATTGCATTGACAGTATTTGATCCTGCTGATGTAAATCCTTGAATGATACTTCTCTTTAAATAATCTGATTCATCGACAAGTACAAACTCTTCTAATAAATCTGCTGCATTGTCATCGTTATCAATGAAAACTGG
>JBGXRX010000024.1:0-6969 GCA_041811795.1 Erysipelothrix sp.
ATATTTCAGATAAAGAATTAGGGACATATCTAGGTTCGGACTTTAGCCAACAAGATGTTATTGATGAATATAAGGTAACAATTTCTGCAACAGATGCTCGAGACATATATTTAATAACTCTATTTTCGGTTGCTCTTTCAATAATAAAACCAACTGTGTATATCCTAACGTTGAATCCTAAAAATATTGATGTAATGATTATGTAATAAAGCAGAGTCACTCCTTGAGTGACTCTTTTTCTTTTGATACAATAAATCAATGTGAGGTAAATTTATGACACAGATCAAAAGACTTAATATTGAAAAGGATAAAAGAGTTCTAATCACTTCCGACATCCATGGTAATCTAGAACTTTTTCAGTCCATGCTTACAAAAGTTGGGTACTCCAATAAAGATATCTTAATAATAAATGGCGATATCAGTGAAAAGGGTAGTGATTCAATTGGTCTTTTTCTATACCTTATTGACCTTCAAAAAGAGGGAGAAGTTTATTTCACCTTGGGTAATTGTGATCACTTAATCAATCACTTCCATGATGATGAGAAGATTGCGGGAATGACTGAATATATGAACTCTAGAGCTAATACTATTCTTGCCGAGTTTGGGTGTCAAATGGGTGGGGAGATGGATTATATTAAACGTAGACAATATGCCATCGAAACCTATCCGGAAATTATAGAACTTGTAGCATCCATGCCACTCATAATTGAAACAGATGATTTTATTTGTGTTCATGCAGGACTAAGAGAAGACGGAAAGGTAGATTTTAGATACAATACGTCATTTCCAAACTTCATCAAAGAGGATGTGACATTTGATAAACCTGTAATAGTGGGTCATTATCCTGTTTGCTTATCTAGGAATGATGAGATTTGTCACAATGTTTTCTACGATCGAGAAAAGAATATTATAGCCAGTGATGGAGGTAATATGATTAAGCCCTTGGGTCAACTTAACCTGGTAATTTATCAAGATGGTGACTTTACTTTCGAGGCATTTGATCTCTTGGAAACTATAGCGGCACCACATGATCAAGTAGGTCAAAAAGGTGTAGCGATAAATTGGGACAACAATGGCATTTCAATCCTTGAAAAAGGAGAGGAAATGAGTTTGATACATCATCCGTTTTCAGGTGAGGATTTCTATGTTCATAATTACTTCTTAGATCTTGACAGAGGTAAATCTATTAGAGACACTACAAATGCCTTAGTTGATGTAAAAGCCGGAGACCCGATCACAATTCTTCTAGATACAGAAAAATCCTACTACATTAAATGTAATGGTTATGAAGGTTGGTATAATAAAAAATCCTAAGAGTCTATCTTAGGATTTCTTTTAGTCTAATTGAAGTAATCGTAAATATTTTAAATCTGCAATATCTTTGTAGATTTTTTCTTTATGTATTTCATACATAGAACATGCCCACGCACACCATAGTACTAAGAGTGCGCCTTCGAATACTTTTAATTTGATTGGGTCAAAGGGTATATCAACAAGTGAAAAGTAGTGTTCAATAATTTCTTTTCGTGCCTTCTTATCAGTGATATCATTTTCTGTGATGAGTGACATTAGATCAAAATAAGGGTCGTTATCAAGAGCATATTCAAAGTCGATAAGATAGGAATTATCTTTAGTAAAGAGGAAATTCCCTTCAACACAATCGTTATGGCAAAGTCTAATGTGGCTTTTTAATGCTTCGGCTTGTGTGATGAAGTCCTTGTAGGGATCTAGATTATGAATTGGGTGCGCAGGTTTATAGAGTTCGAATTGTTCTTCTAGATGGAAGTCTTTACCTGAAGTTAAGTTGGCATTGTGCAATCTGGCAATAAGCCCTACTGCATCTAAATAATGAACGGCAGTAAGTGTATGAGCATCCTCAATATAAGTGGCGCATTTGATTCCTGTCTTTGGATCATATGAAATTAATTCAGGTTCTAAGCTTAGATTTTTTATTAAATTTAGAACAAGATGCTCATGAGGGTAGTCAAATAAATGAGCATTTTCAATTTTAGGAAGTCTTAAAACAAGGTCACGAGTCTTTGTAGTAACGTGGAAATTGTCGTTGGTTAAACCCGTATCAATAGGGCTAATGGATAGGGCTTTTTCACCTATTATTTTTTCGATCTGGCTTTGGTTTGTCATGGTCATATTATAGCATATGTTGTATAATTCAATATAGAAGTGGAGAACTTTATGAAAATTATTATAGCTACACAAAATCAAGGAAAACTAAAAGAATTTAAAGAAATTTTACAGCCTTTAGGCTATGACGTTATGAGTGCGGATGAGTATGGTGTTAACATTGATGGCATCGTTGAGACAGGGACTACTTTCGAAGAAAATGCTTTAATTAAAGTAAGGTACTTGTATGAATTAACTGGGGTACCAGTTATTGCGGATGATTCGGGATTAACGATTGATGCACTTCCAGATATCTTAGGAGTCTATTCAGCACGTTATATGGGTTATGATACGCCGTATTCTGAACGTAATGAGCACATCTTAAATCTACTTGAAAATGAGAGTAATCGAGATGCAGCATTTCATTGTGTCATTGCTTTAAAAGATGATAGTGGAGAATATGTATTTGCAGGTAAATGCGAAGGGCTAATTGATGCTTCAATTGGTAATGAAGGTTTTGGATATGATCCAATATTCTACCCAGTTGGATACGATCAATCTTTTGCAAGCATGAACTCTGAAGAAAAGAATAAAATTTCACATCGTGGATCGGCCCTGAATTTATTAGTTGATCATCTAAAAGGGGATCATTAATGAAGAAGTTTATCTACAGCGTTGGTTTCATTGCAATCATTTGCGCAATGGTCATTACCTGTGTAGAAATGTTCAGCTTTAATGTGGGTTATTATGATAAGACTTACAGCAAACTAAAAACTGCTGATACGATAGGAATATCTGAGGAAGATCTACATAAATCTACAATTCACCTACTAGAATACATCAAGGGTGATCACGACAATCTTGATGTCCTGGTTACAATTGATGGACAAAAAGTTCCAATGTTTAATCAACGCGAGATTGATCATATGGTAGATGTTCAAGTTCTTATGATAAATGTATTAAATCTTAGAAATGTATTGGCAATCATCGGAGTCATTATTTTGATTGTGGCGGTTACTACTAAAGATATTAAGGATCTTGTTTTAATACGACAAAGTTTGATAAAGAGCTTAATGCTATTGGGATTGATATTTGGATTTATTGGACTGTATGCATTCATTGATTTTGATTCTTTCTGGATTCAATTTCATGAGGTATTATTTACTAATGACCTGTGGCTATTAAACCCAGCAGTGGATCGTTTGATCATGATGGTACCACAAGAGTTCTTCTCTGGACTGGTATATCGAATTGTTGCAGGAATTGCTTTTATTATTTTAGCTTTTGTAAGTTTAGCTTATGCACTTGGAAGGAGGATACAACATGTTGCACATCGTTCTCTATGAGCCTGAAATACCACAAAATACTGGTAATATAATGCGTACTTGTGCTTCTGCAGGTGCTAAGTTACACCTTATTGAACCACTAGGATTTATTTTTGATGAAGCTAGGGTAAAGCGTTCAGTAATGGATTACACGGATATATTGGAACTTGAGCGTCATGTGGATTGGGAATCATTCCTTCAAACTATGGATGGTGAGATGTTTTTCTTAACGCGTTATGGACAAAACAACCATTCGGATTTTGATTATGCCAGCTTAGATAAAGATATCTATCTGGTGTTTGGAAAAGAGAGTACAGGTATACCTAAAGAGATTCTACAAACTAATCTAGATCACTGTTTTAGAATTCCAATGGTTCCTCAAGCTCGTTCCATGAACATTTCAAATACTGTTGCTATAGCGACATTTGAAGTTCTACGCCAATTGGATTATCAAGGCTTATCGCCATTTGAAGTTCAGAAAGGGAAGGACTTTATAAAAGAATGAAAGAGCGACGTTTCTTAATTTTGCTAATGTATGTAGCTGTGGCAATTGCCTTTTTTGATATTATACAAACTTCTAAAGCTCTCATGGGTGTTACTGATTTACAAGATGCTTTAAATTTAATGCAAATGAAACATCTCTTCATGGTGTCGATTGTAGCGGTAATTTCAGATTATGCTCACTCAATACCGCAATTAATTGGACAACTTTTGAGCTTGTTTCCAATCGTTCTTCTCATCCTTGGATTCTATTGGGTCTTTGAAATCATGCCTTATTTAAAGAAACGTTATAGCTTCTTTATACTGGCCATACCGATTCAATATTTATTAATAGGATTGTTTGTAGGGGTATCGTTAGCATCGGGTGATGTTAAGGGTTCCATACAGAGTGTTAATTTACTAGGAAAAATCACATTCATTACATCAATTATCGGTTTATTAACATCTATGATTGTAATTATTTGTTATAAGAGTCACTTGATTGATGTTGAGAGCCCTATTGCTTATAATAGAACAAAGGAGAATTCCCTATGATCGAAAATTTCAATGATTTCCTAAGTTTAACAACAATGATTTTAGTTATGTTAGCCTGTATCTCTGGATTCTTCAAGCTCAATGAAGCGTTCAAGAAAGATGAGGCTGTAGATGAATACTACAGAGATTTACTATGAAAATACAATCCATTCAACCTAAAGTGGGGCCCCAAGCGCTGGGACCCTATTCTATTGGTATGGTTCACGGACCAGTGCTGTATCTATCAGCAATTATACCAATAGATGACAATCAAGAGATTGTACAAGGTGATACAAAAAAACAGGCGATACAGGTGATTGAGAATATTGAAACAATTCTTGAAGCCTACGATTTAGATTTAAGCCATGTATTAAAGACGCAAGTCTCATTAATAGACATGGATGATTTTGCACAGGTGAATCAAGTCTTTGCAATTTATTTCTCACACCCCTATCCAGCGCGTAGTGTTGTTGAGGTTAATCGTTTACCTAAAGATGCAAGAATTCAAATTGAATGTACAGTCGCTTTTGGTGGCTCTACAATAGAAGAGGACGAAGAATATTGTGAAAGCTGTGACTAGTTTTAAAGATCTAAACTTTAATCTTAAAGATTTTATTTATGTAATCATTGGTGCTTGTTTGTCTGCATCAGCGGTCGTTTGGTTTGTAAGACCAGGGTCGCTAATTCCTGCAGGTATGTCAGGTGTTACCATGCTAATCTTGATGGGGGTTGAAAGTCAATTTGCCCTTCAGTTATCTTATGGAATCGTTTATTTAGTTTTAAACTTAATTTTATTATCATTTGTATTTAATAAATTAGGTAAGAAATTTCTTACTTTGTCTTTTTTACATGTGGGATTAACGTCTATCCTGGTAACTCTTTTACCAGATATCCATATTACTAGTGATCCTGTTCTAATTGCTGTTTTTGGTGCTATTCTAAATGGTTTAGGATCTACTTTTACACTAAGAGCTAATGGATCTACAGGTGGAACTGATTTTATTGCTATCTATTACTCAATGGTTAAGAATAAACCACAATGGGATAAGATTATGATTTTTAATGGTCTTTTATTAGTTTACTCAGGGTGGACTTACCAGTGGGATATTGCTTTCTATTCAATAATCTATCAGTTTGTATCGACTAAGATTGTGGATACATACCATAACCGTTATAAGTTATCTTCAATTCATGTTGTTACGTGTCATCCAGATGTTGTATCAAAGGCTATGCTATCTGTTACAAGACATGGTTTAACGAAAACTGATGCATTTGGAGTATTTAAACAAAGTGATACCAGTATTTTGTATATGGTTGCTAGTGATTTTGAACTGGATGCCATTATTAAAGCGATTAAGGAAAGTGATCCTAAAGCGTTTATTGAAATATCTACCGTCGAACGCGTAGAAGGTAATTACCGTCAAAAACCTCTAGAATAAGAGGTTTTGTTTTGTAAGGAGAGTTTAATATGAAGAGGTTTATAGCTGTTGTATTAAGTTTTGTGTTTCTGTTGTCTGGTTTTGCTTATGTTAATTTACGTGCAATTGAATCCACATTCAAAGAGTTACCATCACTCATTAGTGGTGAGGTTTCTTTTGTAGAGGAGTTAAAAGAAATTATTTCCATGGAGCCAATATACGAAATGGTTCCTGTTGAATACCGTAAAGCAGTTGAGGAAGTCATGGAGAAGGCTCAATCAGATAAGAAGATTGAGAAGCTTGTGGATGACCAAATGACCTCAACACTTGATGATTTAGTTACTGGTAAATCTTCTTTTGATCAGAATTTATTAACTCAAGAACTTTTAGATGCGATCGAGCCCTACAGTAAAGAAATTGAGAAGGCCAGTGACAATAAAGTAAGTAAAGAGATGATTACTACTAAAATGGAGAAGGTCATAACAGGCTATGATTTAACCAGCCGTTATGAGAGTGTACTGGTTAAGGTGCAATCTAAACTACCGCCAAAGGCTATCACAATGCTGTCAAATTTGAATGATTTTAATCAAAACATCGATTTATTTAAAACCATATCTCTAATTATAGCAGGAGTATCATTGCTAGCATTGTTCCTGATTCGTGCATCAAGTCTATTCTTCACATCAATTAATGGACTTGTATTAGTGTTTGCTAGTTCTAAAATACTACCATTCATTATTAACACAGGATTGGACAGAGTGTCACCTGTTCAAGTCAATATAAACTTGGATCAAACCATTTACAAGACAGCTTACATGGTGCTTGTTGCTACATTAGTAATTGGTCTTATTGCTCGTATTCTTAAGTACAATCAACAATTCGAAATTGACGAAGATGAAGATTTGGCTTAGTACTTGCACTTAATAAGAATATAGCCTATAATAACAAAGCAATTATCAAGAGTTGAGGTAGAGAGTTAGCTCAGAGACCTCATACCAACCTACATTATGCAAGGTGGTACAGCTAACAACGATGAGCTTATACTAAAATGGAAAGCTTGATGTGTTGTTATCGAGCTTTTTTATTTGCTC
>JBGXRX010000025.1:0-16682 GCA_041811795.1 Erysipelothrix sp.
AGACATCGTTCTTAAATCTGAAATGATTGATTCTGGAACACGTCAAGACCACACACCATTACTTATAGAACTTGATTTATAACAAAATAAAAGGATGCACTTCTGAAAACAATTCAGAAGATGCATCCTTTTTTGTACTTTTACTTATAAGTCTCCTTGTAGACTAAGTCTTATTCTTGAATATATTCCATTAGGTATTCGATTTCACCCGTAGCTTCATCAATTGATTCATCACTAACTACAAATCCTTCTCTACGTTAGAAATTGTGTGCACCCACATTTTTTTTATACAGGGATAGGTTAATGGTGTTTTTTATGCTTTTCCCAAAGTCCAAGAGTTTCTTACCAAAACCCAATGATCGAGATTTGGACTCTATAAATATACCAGCCAGATAAGAATCCATAAAACCTATGAACCCCTTTATACCTTGATCATCATAAACATAAATTTCAGCATCAAGAAACATCTCTTTAACAGATGTTAGATTGTCGCTCCAGTATTTAGAATCGATAAACTCATGACTATCAATATTACTGGCAAGCCATAACTGTGAAACTTCTTCTAAATCACTTTGCTTAAATTTTCTTATCATAAATTGATACTTCCTCCCTTTCTAATAAAAAAAGCCCGGCTCAAAAAACCGAACCCTATTATTTTGAACTATCGATTATATTGATATCTAGAATAAAAATATCGTATTTAGTAGTCTAAATTAGCTTATTAATGGTTTTTTGTAAGTGATACAACAGCCTCAACATGAACTGTTTGAGGGAACATATCAACTGGTTGTACTGAATTGATTGTATAACCACCAGCTTCAAGTTCAACTAAGTCACGAGCTAAAGTAGCTGGATTACATGAAACGTAAACTAAACGTTTAGCATTACTTGCTAATGCATGAGCAATAAATTCAGCATCTAATCCTTTACGAGGTGGATCCATTACAAGAACATCAATTTCTAACCCTTGGTCTAACCAAAAACCGATAACATCTTGTGCATCTCCTGCTTCGAAGGTGACATTTTTAATACCATTATCTAAAGCATTTTGACGAGCCATTGAGATAGCATCACCAATGATATCCATTCCGTAAACATGTTTAGCTGATTTAGCTAAGCTAAGAGCAATACTTCCAATTCCACAATAAGCATCTACAACAGTATCTTCTTTTGTAATATTAGCAAGATCAATAGCTGTTTTATATAGTGCTTCCGTTTGAAGTGGATTCACTTGGAAGAATGAGTGAGATGAGATTTTAAATGTTTGACCCATTAAGTGATCAGTATAATAATCTTCTCCTCTTAAAACACGTGATTTACGTCCTAGAATAACATTCGTTTTCTTAGTGTTAATATTTTGAACTAGAGAAACAATTCCTGGAACAGATTCAAAGATACGATCTGATAGTAGTTCTAATGCTTCAAATTCTTTAACATTACATACTAAAATAACCATTACTTCACCTGTGTAGTATCCACGACGAACAGAAATGTTTCTGATAATTCCTGTATGTTTAACTTCATCATATGCAGGAATTTCAAATTCTCTTAAGATGTCTCTGATGATTACAATTGCTTCATCAATCTTAGGATCTTGAATATGGAAATTTTCCACAGGAATTAAGTCATGTGAATTACGTTTAAAGAACCCAGTTTCCAATTGTCCGTTAATCTCACGAACTGGAACTTGAGCCTTGTTACGGTAACCCCATGGGTTTTGTGCACCCAAAGTGTCAAGAACTTTAATATCACTCATATCTAATAACTTAGATAGTGAATCAATTACTAATTGTTTTTTGAATTCTAATTGAAATGGATAAGCCATATGTTGTAAAGGCATTGTTCCAATACGAGTTCCTACAGAATCAATAAGATCAACACGGTCTTTTGATTCAGTAATGAACTTTAATACTTTACCAAATGCAAATTTCTTTAATACTTTTACAATTTGGATTTCTACTTTTTCACCGGTAAGTGCATTATCAATAAAGATCGGGTAACCATCAATTTTGGCAACTCCGAATCCTTGATAACTTACGTCAACGATTTCTACTTCTAATACATCATTCTTTTTCATATTACTCCTCTTGGTACAGTAAACTCATACAGTACAAGAATACCATAAAGCACACTGGAATGCTCACTTTTTCACTTATGGGCAATTGGCTATGGATTCATTTCATAAGGCCCTATAATATTTGTATAAGGAGATAGATAAGTATGAAAATTTTATTTAAAGGCAATCCAACACCAGTAGAAGGTACATGGCCAAAAGTTGATGCACCAGCACCAAACTTTACGATTTATGACCTTGATGATAATGCAATGACACTTGATTCACTTAAAGGGCAAACACTTTTAATTTCAACCTTCCCTAATATCGACACATCAGTATGTGATCGTCAAACGCGTAGGTTTTATGAGTTAGCTTCTGAAATCAAGGATGTTAAGATCTTAAATCTATCTAATAACGCTAAGGAAAATCTTTCCTCATGGTGTGCAACCAATGGAATTGATGCACTCATGGTTCGTGATGCTGACCAAACATTTGCTCAGTCATATGGTATTTGGTTACCAGAGATCAATCACTTAGCTCGTGCTACTTTCGTAATCGATAAGAATGGTCAATTAGTCTACTCAGAGTTAGTCCCTGAAGTAGCTACTGAGCCAAACTACGATGCTGCAATTGCTGCTGCACACAAAGCTTAAGTAAATACAAAAAGTGCTTCTAGGAAATCATCCAGGAGCACTTTTTTTATGTTTTCAACTCATTTGTAATGACTTTCAAAAACTTTATAGAGTCTCAGTATTGTTTCTAACTTTACTTTATTTTCTATATGCATTTGGTGTCATATTATAACGTTGCTTAAACTGATAAATAAAGGATTTAGAATTGGGAAACCCATGATCTAATGAAATTTCCTCGATTGTTTTATCGGTAGAAATAATATCTGGAAAAGCTTGAAACAATCTATAGTCGGTCAAATATGCCAAGAATGTTGTACCTGTTAAATCTTTAAATGTTCAAACAAAATGTTCTCTAGACATATGAAACTGCTTTGAAACTGATGGTAAGGTCATCAAGTCAGTATAATTATCGTGAAAAAAAGAAATGATTTCTTTAAGCCGTTCTTGTGTTAAATTATGATTTCTGAGATCTACATCACTTAGCATTTCTTGATTCTTTGTTACTATTTCGTATAAAACATCAATTAGCAAAAAACGAATTCTCAGGTGAGCAGAATCTTCTTCAATTCTATATTGCTTTTGAATATCCATCATTATCTTTTTTATAATTTCTTTCTATTCTATATCCACTAATTTGAATCTTAAATTTTCATAATTAGGAATTATTTCCTCTAAGAAATCACAAGATATTATAAAAGAAATAATTTCTCCATTAGGGTCTATAACCCCACTTGTTTCATGAATATCACCACTGTTAATGATAAATAGGTCATCTTCACCATAAGTAACGAGTTCACTCCCAATTCTTAAATTCAATTCACCCTTCAGTATATATGTTAACTCTAGTGAACGGTGCCAATGGGGAGGTATAAATACCCTCTCATTCTCTTTTATTATATCTATAAGTCCAAACAATCCTTCTTCCAATGTAAAATATAGGGTACTTCATCGTTATATTTTTATCCATTGTTCTTGATTCATATAATTTATGATTCATTATAGGGAACTGCAACAGTATTTTTTACATTGAGTTAGATGACCAAATATTTACAGAAATATCACTCTTTGTACAAGTAAATAAAATATTAATTTTATTATGATATGTATTTCTTGACAATAGTGTACGTGACACACTATAATGAAATTAGGAGGTAGTCTATGGATCAATTTTTAATCGAATTTAAACGAGGGACCCTAACAATGGCAGTTTTAAGTCAATTAAGGACACCACAATATGGCTACTCGTTACTGGAAAAGTTACAATCCCATCAATTTCCAGTTGAATCGGGAACTCTCTACCCACTTCTAAGACGTCTTGAAAAACAAGGTTTATGTATAAGTGAGTGGGACACCAGTCAAACCAGAGCAAGAAAATATTATTCGCTTAGTCCTTTGGGAAAAACACTCGACTTATTAATAACCGAGTAGAAATCACAAACCAATATATTGAAGGAGATGATTTTATGATTGAAAATTATATCACAAAAGTAGTATCTTACTTACCTTTCAAAGATCGTAAGGATGTTTCTGAAGAGCTAGAAATCCTTATTATGGACATGTGTCAAGACGATATGAGTGATGAAAACATCATAAACGTACTAAAAGATTTAGGTCACCCTCGTGAATTAGCTTTAGACTACGGTGAAAAAAAGGGTTTGATTGGTCCTGAATATTTCGGACGATACAAAGAACTTTTAGTTTTAGTTCTCAAAGTAGCTCTACCGATAATTTTTATACTATCGTTCATTTCTAATGCCTATAATACACAATTGATCACTATTGAGAATCAGCAAATGGCTACACTCATTGCAAACCTAGTCTATATTATTATTTTCTCTTTGGGAGCAGTACTCTCAGCAGCATTCTCAATCTTCGCTATAGTTACTTTCATTTTTGCAATCCTAGAAAGAAGACAAGAGACATTTGAAATCTTTGAGTACGACTTTAACAGTAAAACTGAAAATACCAAACAGCGGTCAGAAAAAAGTTATCTTCTCGAAGGAATCATTACAATAATTGGAACAATTTTCTTCCTGTTTGTAATCTATAATCCAGAATTTCCGCTCATCGGGTCCGTTGAAAATGGAGTCTTTCAAATGAACCAAGGCATCTTTGTAGCTGAATCTTTTGCTAGCCTTACACCATATGTTCTTCTTGTTGTAGCAACTGCACTAATAGTAACAGCTATTAAAATCTATACAAGAAAAAATAGTAAACTACTCATCACAGCAGAAATCCTACATTCATTATCGGCTTTAGCATTGCTAATCTTTGCATTGTTAACACCAAATCTTATTAACCCATATATCATCAATATTCTCAATCATGCTTCTGTTGCAAATATTGCCCAGGTAATACCATTTGCATTACTTACGATCCCAATACTAAATATATTCCAACAACTCTATTATCTCTATAAATTAGATAAATAGTGTGAACGAAAGCCTCTATGATCTACATAGAGGCTTTCGTTTAATTATTCAAATTCAATGATGCGAGATCCTTGAACTAATACTTTTACATTGTCCCCAACTTTAGCAAAGGCTAGTTTGAAGCTTACTTTGATAGGTGCAGAATAGATTTCTTCTCTACCTTCAAAAGTGATTAAGTACTGCGTATTACCATCGATAGTAACAGCAACAATGTCACTGATAACAAGTTCTAATGATTCTTGATCATCAGGTGTTAAACTTTCACTATCTCCCATTGCATTGAGATAGTTTTTTTCTGTACTTTCATAATTATCACCTACTGCTGACTTAGTATAGTCCTGGTAGTTAACAAATGAGAATCCTCTTACAACACCTGACTGGTCTTTTAGTGACATAACATATGTTGGGAAACCATTAATGTTTTGAAGTACCGGTGTTGTTGGTCTATAGCCCTTCTCTTGAATACCACCTATAGATGTTAATTCAGCAGAAGGAATAGATACACCTGGGAGTTCCATCTCAATTGATTCACCAGTTCGTTTTGACATAAAGAGTAGACCCGTTGTTGAATTGGATTCAGCATTATGAGGACGAATACCAGTGAAGATATAGATTTCACCATCGATCATAACATAGTTATAATCACCCTCTTCAGAGTCAATTGCCATTACTCCACGTTGAGCAAACAGAGCATTCAGATAACCACCAGAATATTTGTAATAGTTCTTAGCTTGGTTCATCAACATATCAGTAGGATAAACAGTGTCTACCCATTCTGGAATTGAATCCATATCATAGCGCTGAGTATCTCCAGTAATAGCATCCACTGTAATAATGGCTTGCATATCCTTAGATCCCCAAAGTCCAACTCTCTTACGAATGACTTGAACAATCCAATAAGGATTACCTTCATCATCTATTTCAAAGAAGTAATCATCTAAGAATGAGAACTTATGTCTCATGGCTACATGACGGTGCAGATCCTTTAGAAGTGGAGCACCTGGGTAATAATTCATCCCCTCTTCAAGAGTAACGATTTCTGCTTTAGCATTCATTGCACTATCCCCAGTGAGAACCTTAATATAGTAAGGAACACCTTGACCAATACTTGTATACTTTTTGAAACTATCAGTATATTCAAAAGGTGCGATTCGAATCATCTTACCCTGATAATTGATCTGTGAAAACTCTTCATGATCAATAACAAAGCGAGCTGATAAATCACTTAACTCTCCCAGTTTTTTATCTGCAGCCATTTGAGCTGAATCTTTGTCCACATAGGACATTTCGATATCTCTATCTTTACCGTATAATTCTTGGAAACTCATTTCATCAACATCACCAATAACAGCAGCATAGCGTTTAGCATTTAAAAACTTAGCCGACATTAAACCACCAATTAGAAGTGAAATAACTATAACCCCTAATGTTACAGCGAATAATTTACTCACTGCTTTTTCAGTAAACGAATCGTAACTTAAGATACCTGCAATTAAAAGAATTACGAAGGTAAGGTAAATAATAGATCCAACATTGGCAAAGTTATAAGTTAAACCCCCAACAATATCAATGATTAGAAAGAGTCCTACAACTAGCGCTATTAATTTCATTTTAGTTTTCATAAATTTCTCCTTGTGGAAATTATTCTATTACACAACCATCTGGTCCACACATCATTCCACCAGCATTCTTAGAAAAGTTTTGGGAAATAACATGATTGATAGCATCTTTGAACGTTTGGATTGGTTGTGCTCCTGATAGTGACACTTGTTCATCAATTAAGAAAAACGGAACACCAGTAACACCATTTTGTGCAGCCCATCCTTCATCCGATCTAACATGCATTGCATAGTTATCGGATTGGATTGCTACTAAAGATTCATCTCTATCTAAACCCAGAGATACAGCACCTTCTAAAAGAACTTGATCATCTCCTAAGTCTTTACCTTCTACAAAATGGTAAAGGTAGAACAGTTCAAATAGTTGAGTTCCCAAACCCTTTGTTTTAGCGTATTGAACTAACTTGTGACCTTTGAAAGTATTGGCTTGAACAGCACTTCCACCATTAAATTCAAGGCCTGCATTATGTGCCATGTCATCAACTCGTTTAACATTAGCTTGCGCTTCTTCAACACTCATTCCATATTTTTTTACTAACATATCAACCATAGTAATCCCTTTTTCTGGATTAGCACGTTGGTCTAATTCATATGACATGTACTCGATTTCAATATCTGAATTCATTTGCTCTAAAGCATCTTTTAGGTGTTTTCCACCAATATAACAAAATGGACAACCGAAGTCCGACCAAATTTTAATCTTCATTTCATTTCCTACTTTCTAACTGATATTCTAACCATTCTAAAATATCACTCATAACTTCCATTTTTGATGGCTCATTTAATATTTCATGATAGAGTCCAGGATATGTAATCCTCTTTTTAGAACTTGATGAAACATGTTCAAAAAACCACTCACTTACTGATGGTGGAACAATGATATCCTGTTCACCATGAAGGATTAATAAATTACATTGATACGATTTAGCATTATCATAGATAAATTGTGGTGCTGAAACCGTAAACTCTTTTAAGAAATGAGCTCTCGCTTTCTTAATGACCATTGGGTCTTGCTTATAAGCAGATACAACTTCAGGATCGGAACAGATATCATTCTCCACAACATTATTAATCATCATGTTTGGAAGTAGGTTCCCTGCTAATTTTAAGAATGGTCTTTTGATGCCTCTCACAGCTGGAAGATTTCCAACTGCAGGTCCACTTAATATTTGACCATCGACAAGATCCCCAAACTCAATACCCATCACAGCCGTAATTAAACCACCCATAGAGTGACCTAGGTTATAGATTGGAGTATTGGGGTGGCTATCTCTTGCATGTATAACCACACCTCTTAAATCAGCAATCATGTCTTGGTATGATTTTATTTTACCGATTGAATTACCATGTTCCTTAACATCATATCGAACTACAGAGTAACCATTGTCATTAAGCACTTGAGTAACCCAATCATAGCGACCCGTATACTCAGCAAAACCATGATTAATTACAATCACCGCTTTTGCATCTTCAACAAAATTATCAACTACATATAATCCATGCATCGTATCATTTAGTTTCATCTTACTCACCTCTTAAGTTATTGAGATCATTGATGATCCCTGAATTGCTCGCAGACAGGAATACTCCATCTTCATCATTAAAGAAGATTCCATTGTTAATGTCACCAAATTCAAAAGATCCACCAACTTCATTAAGAATAATGACTCCTGCCGCTACATCCCAAACTTTTAAGTTTTTAGAGATATATGATTGCATACGGTTTGCTGCAACACCACAGATTTCAATAGAAGCTGCACCTAAATAACGATGCGCGATAAATTCTTGTCTTAATTCTTCAGTCGTTCTATCAAATAATGATAATGAATATAGGTCTCCATAAATAATGGCATCCTTGAGTGATTCACTTTGTTCAAGTTGTGGTAGTTTCTTACCATTTAGATAAGCACCTTCACCAGTAATCCCTAAGAATAATTCATCTCTCATCACATCATATACAATCCCAAAAACAGGTTTCTCTTGGAAATAGTAAGCGATTGAAATAGCGAAGTTTTCTCTTTGGAATATAAAGTTAGTCGTTCCATCAATTGGATCAATAATCCATAGATCATCTAACCCTGCAGTCGCAACTGTCTTTTCTTCAGTTAAGAAATCTTGGTTCTCAAACTTTTCTTTAATACCCTGTACTAAGATAACTTCTGTTGCTTTATCAACATTAGTTACAAAATCATTATCGGCACTCTTTGTTTCTATTGCTACTGAATCTATCATTAAACGCTTAATGTTATCTCCAGCCTTCTTAACTAAATCTACTGTAAAATCAATTCTTTCTTTCATCAGATGCCCTCTCATAAATAAGTAATTAACTCATTTTTAATTAAATTATTGCTTGATGCAATAAACATTCTTTCACAATCATCAAAGTAAAATGTATCGTGTTTATCTCCAAATAACCACGTTCCACCCGACATATTAAGTATAATCAATCCAGCCGCAATATCCCAAATCTTTATTTTTGGAAATACATAGGATTGGAATTTCCCTGCACCTACTTGAGCTGTCTCCAGTGCCCCCGACCCTAGGAATCGATGGGTAATGAATTTTGGTTTCAACTCTGCTGGACTTAATCTAAACATTCCAGGACGATAAACATCGCCACTTAACAAGGCTGAGTCCAGACTTTGATTTTGGTCTAATTTTTCTAATCTTTGATCGTTAAGATATGCTCCCAAATCAATATGTGCCCAATACATGTCCTTTTTAATGACATCATAAACGATCCCAAACACTGGTTTCTCTTTATAAAAATAAGCAACCGATATGGAAAAGTTTTCTCTTTGATAGATGAAGTTTGTAGTTCCATCTATTGGATCAATAATCCACATATGGTCACCCACTTTGCTTTCAACTGTTTTCTCTTCAGTTAAGAATGTCTGGTGCTCAAAACGTTCTTGTATCCCCTCAACAATAAAAGTCTCTGTTGCTTTATCAACATTAGTAACTAAATCCGATTTAGAAGTCTTCTTTTCAACATCAATGGGTTGATCCATCATTGTTTTTATAAGTTCTCCTGCATCAATTACCAATTGCTTTGCAAACTCAAGTTTTTCCATGATTCACCTATCTTTCATAACTAACATTATAGCACGATTTAACATCTGTCTAAACCCAGATACTTTTGAAAAAAGAACCCAAAGGGTTCTCATTGTTGTTCTTTAAAATGATTAGGTGTCATTCCAAAATATTTCTTAAAAACTATACTGAAATATCTTTGATCACGATATCCAACAGCATTTGCTACCTCATAAATTTTAATATCACTATCTATCAACATATCGCAGGCAATTTTCATACGATAAACAGTTAAGTACTCATGAAAACTATAAGACGTTTCACTCCTAAACAATCTGCTTAAATAGCTCTCAGAGACCCCAAGAAATTCAGATGCAGATGTAACACTAATCTCCTCATTATAATTCTCTTGTACATAATCAATTATTCGTTTTATATTTTTATGTTGACTCCTATCACTTTTAGAAAGATACCTACTAACGGTACTAACTAATTCCGACTGACTGATTGTTTTTTGGCTTTTTAAAAGTTGAAGTTGCTCAACCTGACTCTTTGCATTGGATAATGCTCCTTGAAGTTCTTCATCTGTAAATGGTTTTACCAAGTAGTCTATTGCTCCTAATTGCAAAGCTTTCTTGGCATATTCAAATTCACTGAACCCACTTAAAACAATAGTAACAATATCTTGGGTTTCTGTGATTTCTTCTATCATTGATAGACCATCCAAAAGTGGCATTCTTACATCAGTTATGACTATATCGGGATTTAATCTTCTTGCAAGTTCTAAACCCTCTTTACCATTGCTGGCTTCACCTATAACCTCGATATCGAAATCACTCCAAGGAGTAGTTAATATTAAGCCTTGTCTGATATTCTTTTCATCTTCAACTACAATCGCTCTAATCATTCATATCCCCCCTAATAACAAGTGGAATTTCAATTAACACTTCTGTACCCACTCCAATATTGCTTTTCCATTTCAGACCATACTTAGCTCCATAATGAAGTTTAAGTCTGCTATCAACATTTGCTAAACCAATGCTTGAGTGGTCTGAGTGAGACCTATTAGCTAAGTCAAAGTTTGATCCTACACCATTGTCTTTAACCATTAAATACAAAGATTCACTATCAATCCACGAGCTAATTTTTATGACCCCTTCTGAGTTAAGCGGCTCAACTCCATGGATAATTGCGTTTTCTACAATCGGTTGTAAAATCAATTTTGGTATCCATTCATTGACAGTTTCATCTTTAACCTCTCTGATGTAAGTAAGTTTGTCACCATATCGTTCTCTTTGAATCGAAATATATGAGTCTATAAAATCTAACTCTTCCCCAACAGTTACAAACGGCTCAGTATTCATTGAGATTTTTAAGAGTACACTTAGTTCTGCAACCATAGTTGCAATGTCTTCCGCACCATATAGTTTAGCTTTCCATTTTATAGAATCAAGAGTGTTATTGAGAAAATGGGGATTTAACTGCGCCATTAAAGATTTAATTTCGGCTATTCTTAATAACTCTTGCTTCTGAATATCACTTTGAATTGAGTCATCAACTCTTCTAATTAAATCATTAAATTGATTATCAAGTTCATCTACCTCATTAGCCATCATTGAACTTGGACTCTCTTCGTTATTAGGTTTGTAGTTTTTCATTTTAAAAACCAAATCCATTAAAGGTTGTGTTGTTCTATCTGTGGCTCTGTAAGCACTGATTGCAGCAATGATTCCAGTTGAAACAATAAATGCAATCAAACCAAAAAGAATATATGTCGACTGATCATCAATCATATCCTTAGGTACAAGTCCAAAAAAAGTTAAATCCATTTCATCATTTGATCTGCTTGAAAGTATCACCTGATCCAATTTTAGAGTTGATGGAGTACCCGAAGTTGATTCTATTTGGTCAAATGACAATATGTTCTGAAGATAAGATATGGGACTTCTAAAACTTGAATCGTTATAAATAACCCTATCACCTTTCGAAGTTAAAATAAATTGAACATATCCAAAGGATGTTCCCTTTACAGTATTTACAATTTTCTGTACATGTTCTGTTGACACATCTAGAATTAGATAACCGAAATGTGCCTTACTCGTTTCCATTCTATAGATGATTGAGTAGGCATTGTTGTTACTGGATAAAGGTTCAGCTGTATTTTCGAACATGACTGCATTATCTGAATGATTTGCAGCCCTGAATATTCCCCAATTTAAATGAACTGGGAGTTGATAATTCTTAGGTAAATCCGATGTTCCAATGAAACTTCCATCAACATCAATGAAGTACATATTCAGAGTTGATTTGCTTGATAACATATATTGATACATCATCTTCTCCAAAAGCTGTTTATTATCTTGTGGGATACTATCATTATTAGCCAAAATACCTATCATTTCATCCCCAAGTAGTACCAAACTAGATTTTTGTTCCTTAATCGTAGAACTGACTAGTTCATCAGTCGATTTTAAAACTTCACTTAATCTGGCATCCATACTATTTTCGGCAGAACGGGTTATAAAAACAATAGAAAAAACACTCAAGATAAGAAGTGGGACAAGCGATGCAAGAATAACTACAGTCATCAATTGTGTTTTAAAACTTCTTTTCCTAAGTGTTTTCATTAGATCTCCTTTATACTACAGAAACTTTTCCTTTACTTACAATAGAGAAAACAATAAAAGAAAGAATCGTCGCGACAGTTAATATACTTGCTAAAGCTGCTGCAGTTCCAAAACTTGCTCTAACAACTTCAGTATATATTGCTACAGATATTGTAGCAGTTTTTCCTGAATAGAGCATTATACTAGAACTAAGTTCATTTATTGTTGATATCCAACTTAGTATAGCACCTGATACAATACCGGGTAACATCAAACGAGCAGTTACCGTGAAAAATGATTTCATTGGTGACACTCCTAGACTAATTGAAGCCTCTTCAACACTCTGATCTATCTGCATCAATATTGCAGAAGAGGATCGAACAGTATATGGCATTTTTCTAATAACATATGCAATTACTAATATAGTCGGAGTACCTATTAGGGTCAGAATTCCTGTATTAAAGATACCCTGTTTAAAGGCCATAACAAGACCAATTCCTAAAACCGCTCCAGGAATTACATAAGGGAACATTACTAGTAAGTCCAAGGCATCCGAAGATTTGGATCTTCTTTTAGTGATTTGGTAAGATATTATAATTCCAATTATAATTATGAACACAATTGCAACTGAAGAGAAAACAAATGTGTTTTTGATATTGGATCCTAATTTGTAGAATATAGTTCTATAGGAATCCAAACTGTAGCCACCAGCAAATATCGGGCCTCGAGTCTTAAGGAATGATGTATAGATAACTACAATTTGTGGTAAAAAGGTAATCCCAGCAATGATAAAAGTTAAGGCAGTTAATAAAAACCTTGGAATTCCAGATAATTGCTCAACTTTAGGTGGGCGTAAGCCACTCATGTTGTATTGCTTTTTATCAATTACACGTTTTTGATAGATTAGTACCGCTAAGGAACAAGCTACCATGATAATACTTAGCGCTGAAGCCAGTCCTGCATTACCGCCCATTTCACTCATATATTCTTCATATACTAAAACGGGTAGCACTTTATAGCCTTCTCCTATTAGCATAGGTGTTCCAAAGTCTGCCAGGCTTGACATAAATACCATTACAGCTCCAGCTGCTATTGTAGGTAGAATTACTGGGAAAGTTACCGTCATGATTCTGCGCCACTTACTCATACCTAAATTTTCAGCCGCTTCTTCAAGAGATCCATCAATACCTTCTAATGCCCCTTTAACGTATAGATATACATATGGGTATAACTTCAATGTAAATACTAATATGATACCAGTAAATCCGTAGATTGATGGAACATTCAAACCTAATTTCGTTAAGAAATTAGTCACAGAACCATTTCTACCTAATAACATGATCCATGAATATGCACCAATAAATGGCGGTGACATTAATGACATAACAATCATGACATTGACGATTCTCTTACCCCATACATTATATCGTGTCGTGATATAAGCTAGTGGTACACCAATTACAACAGCAGAAATTGTTGTTATAACAGCTACTTTCAGAGATCGAAATAGAGTTTCGTAGTAGTACTTATAGGTAAAGAATGTTTTAAAGTTATCTAATGATAACTTGTTCTCTCCATTTAGAAAACTACGAAAAAATAGTGATAGAAAAGGATAAATTAGGAAAACTCCAAAAATTAGGAATATAACTATTTTTGAAATTCCCCAAAACTCAAGTTTTCTATTGGCTTTAGGCTTTGATAACTTCGCCATTAAGGTTCACACTCCCCTCATGATTCAGTACATTAATCTTATTAACATCAACAATTACACGACATTTTCCTTCGGGTCTCATTGCATCGTTATTTTGAGTGTATTCATTAACTTCGATTACATTTCCGTTTTCAAGTGTAATTTCGTAGTTTACAAAATCACCTAAGAATGTTGCAAGTGTTATTTCTCCACTCATTCCTTCATCTGCATTTGTAAAGATGAATTGCTCCGGACGAACGGATATTATTACGTCTTCTCCACTATTACCGAGGTGATTTTTATTAATAATATAGTCACCAATTGATAAAGTGTTTGAGTCTATAACCTTTGCTTCTAAAAAGTTGGAAGTTCCAATAAAATTTGATACAAATCTATTCTCAGGAACTTTATAAAGATTGTCTGGTCTGTCAATTTGCATTACTTTACCTTTGTGCATAACAGCAATTCGATCGGATATAGCCAGGGCTTCTTCCTGATCATGTGTTACATAAATTGTGGTTATGTTCAATTGCCTTTGCAGTTTCTTTATTACAGTTCTCATCTGAACTCTTAGTTTAGCATCTAAGTTCGATAATGGTTCATCCATTAATAAAATTTTAGGTTCAATTACAATTGCTCTAGCTAGTGCAACCCTTTGCTGTTGCCCACCTGATAAAGCAGCTGGCATACGATCTTTTAAATCAGCAATTTGAACAACTTCTAAGGCCTTCATAATACGTTCATGGGATTCCTCTTTAGATACCTTCCTTGCCTTTAGTCCATAGCCTACGTTATCGTAAATACTTAAGTGGGGAAATACAGCATAGTTTTGAAATACCATTCCGATATCTCTTTTATGCGCAGGTATATTATTGATACTTTCTCCTTCAAATAAAATCTCTCCACCTTCAATTGTATTGAAACCTGCAATCATCCTTAAAAGTGTCGTTTTACCGCATCCTGAGGGACCTAGTAGTGTAAAGAATTCTCCTTCTTGGATTGACATGGATACATCGTCAATAGCCTTGAAATCTCCATATAATTTTACTGTGTTTTTAATATCTACGCTTACGCTCATAATTTATCTCCTTCTTTAGTTATAGAAAAAGAGGGATCCCCCTCCTTTTCTAAAAATATTATTTACCAATTACAATATTTTTCCATTTGTTAAGGTTGGCTTCTTTTTGTTCTGATGCCCATTTGAAGTCATAATCGACTTGTTTGATTTCACTTAACGGTGGAAGCCCCTCTGGTGCTTCTACATCATTACGTATTGAACGACGACTTAATTGTTTTGCCATAATTTCTTGAGTTTCTTTACTCAATGCAAAATCAATAAATTTCTTTGCGTTGTCCATGTTTTTTGCATCTTTAATAATCGCAACGCCATCAGGTACAGCAGATGTACCTTCTTCAGGGTATACAATTTTTACAGGTGCACCACTTAGAACGTACTTAATCGCTTCTTTTGCAAGTGTTAATCCCACAGCGTACTCACCATCACCAACACCCTTATAAACACCTGATGATGATCCGATTACAACACCATCTAAGTTGTCATAGAAGTTTTTAATGAAATCCCATCCGCCAGTATCTTTACCATAAGCGATAGCCATGGTTGCCATAATGGTGTAAGCTGAACCACTCTTTGCAGGGTCCGCCATTGCAATTTTTCCTTTGAACTCTGGTTTTAGTAAATCTTCCCAGCTTTTTGGAGCACTAGCTTCATCAACTAGATCAGTATTATACATAATTACCATCGGTAGAGGACTTTCCCCTAGCCATGTGAAGTTATCTGAATAGTAACCTTTATCAACATTTTTTAACTCTGGTGATTCGTATGGTTGAAAGAATTCAGTGTAGGCAGCTAAAGACTCAGCACCACCACCCCATAAAACATCACCTTGAGCATTACCATCTTCAGACTCTACTCGTTTTAGTAATTCTCCTGTTCCGGCTGCAACTACATCTACATTAATTCCGGTTTTCTGTTTGAACTCCTCCACTAGCAGGTTGATTGTTTCTGCTGGGTGAGGTGAATAAAGAACAAGATCATTAGATTTCTCGTCTGGTTTTCCTGCACCTCCAGATGAACATGCCGTTAAAGCCAAAGCAATAATCGTAATAACAACTAACTTAAATGATTTTTTCATTTCGTCCTCCTTGTAATCGCTATCATTTGTACTTATACAATATCATACGACTGAAGTGAAAGGTACGTGAAAATCAAGTCAAAATGTTTAATATTCAGTACAGACCTTGTAAGACTTGTCACTTGGATGTACTTTTATTATAGGAGGTATTATTTATGATTAAATTTGGTACAGGTGGCTGGCGTTCGATTATCGCTGATGGATTTACAAAGAAAAATGTTCAAATTTTAGCACAGGCACTATGTGATGAGATGACTGATACTGATATCGTTATCGGTTACGATAGACGATTTCTATCAGATATCGCTTCTTATTGGTTAGCAGAAGTTTTTGCAGCTAACAATATTAAAGTACATCTTATAGACAAAGCGGCACCAACACCCTTAATTATGTTTGGTGTCAGGGAACTTGATACAGACTATGGTCTAGCTGTAACAGCAAGTCACAACCCAGCTTTATAC
>JBGXRX010000026.1:0-19119 GCA_041811795.1 Erysipelothrix sp.
TAAAAGTGGATTAGACACACATGTCTAGTTTAGCCTTACAAATCAAAAAGTCTAATCAACTTAGATAACATCATTTATAATAAAGGGGATGCTCGTGGATAGAAAGGACATTTATGAAAAAGCATCTAACTCTTGAAGAGCGAAGAGACATTTACCACGGATTACGAGATCGTTTTTCTTTACGAAAAATAGCAAGTTGCTTAGGTCGTCATCCCTCTACAGTGAGTAATGAAATCAAGAAACACCGTCAATTCAAACAAGTTGGTTCCTATGGAAAAAGTTATAACCCCTGTTTAAACAGAAAGATTTGTCTTAGAAAAGGAGTGTGCCAAGGTCAAGGATGTCAATCTAATGTCTGTAGTAGACGGTGTCAAAAATGTTATCTTTTCTGCGAATCATTTGTTGAGGAAAAATGTGACTTTCTTAATAAACCACCTTATGTTTGTGATGGATGTACTAAATCTCATAATTGTGCACTAGAAAAGGTGTATTACATTCCCATTCAAGCACATGAAGAGGCGAAACATGATTGGAGAGAAAGTCGTTGTGGGTTCTCTTACTCACCAGAAGAAATAAATCGAATTGATGAGATTATTTCCCCATTGTTGAAAAAGGGTCAGTCAATTAATCATATCCTTCTCAATCATCAAGATGAAATCATGATATCTTCAAAAAGTGTTTACTCAATCCTACACGCTGGTTTATTGAGTGCTAGAGCCCTTGATGCACCAAGAATTGTAAGATTTCGACCTAGACCGAAAAAGAAGAAACTTAAGTTGGATAAAACATGTCGAATAGGCAGAACCTATGAAAACTTTCTAGAATATAGATTGGATCATGCACATTTTAGTTTAGTTGAAATGGATACATTAGAAGGAAAAAGAGGTGGAAAGGTCTTATTGACCATTATCTTAACTGACTTTGATCTTTTACTCGCTTTTATTCGTGATGCGAATACTGCTGCTTCTGTACATTCTGCTTTTGACAACTTGAAAGAGTCTTTAGGCCTATCTCTTTATTGTCAACTCTTTTCAATCATTCTGACTGACAACGGATCAGAGTTTTCCAACCCAACAAGAATTGAAATCAACTCGTCTGAAGAGGGTCAATCTAAAATCTATTATTGTGATCCCGGGATGCCTCAACAGAAACCACACATTGAAAATATCCACACACTGATTAGACGGATTCTTCCCAAGGGAACCAGTTTTAATCACTTAACTCAAGAAGATATTAGTCTTATGACTTCTCACATTAACTCTTATAAAAGAGAAAAGCTAAATAACTTGTCTCCACTCAAACTATTTAGCTTAGTTTACCCAACCGAAATCATACAAGCATTTGGTTTAACTGAAATTAAACCGGATGATATTGATTTAACACCTTCTTTACTACTTAAATAGTAAGATAAATTCATCCACTAGCATCCCTTTCATTCAAGTAACCAACTCGTCTAATTTACATTAACAAATTTCAACAAGAGTTAGTCGAGTTCTTTTCAGTGACGAACTTTTAAATGATTTCGCTTTTCCCATTTCAATATTACCATAAAGTTAAAGACTTTGAATCATCAAGTATCGACATATTGGATTGAGTGATGTTGCATCTTTTAGAAAAACAGATTGAATCAAGAGGTTCTAGAGTGTTAAAACAAAACCTCACCTGACCTCTTGATTCAATCTGTAAAAAACTATAGATCACTTAACGAAACTAACTTAAAGTATTTCATCAAATTTAAAGTAATCCAAATATCTATTCTACTTAGAAAATATCTATTCAACTTTTACAAGTTACCTTCCCTAAAAAAAACTAACCCTTTCGATTAGTTTTTGTCAATATCATCTTTTGTCGTGATTTTGTTGTTTAAATAAGACCCCTCAACAACCTTAATCTTAATATTGCTACACATCTCAACAATCTGTGCATCATCAGTAGCAAATATATTTTCATTCTTCGCTTTAATGTAACATTCTATAATCAAATCGGTATTAAACGCTTGAGGTGTTTGAGCACTCATTAATTGTTCGCGATCAATGGTGTGATGAATGTATCCGTCCTTAACTACTTTAATCGTATCTTTTAGTTTTACCGCAAGTACAGCTGCTTTTTCTGTTTCCATTGCTTCTAAAAGCGCATTGACGTTTTCCATTTCTAACCAAGGGCGTGCTCCATCATGGATTAGAACAATTTCTTCTCGAGTTGCCATTAACCCTTGTAAAACGCTGTCTTGACGTCTTGGTCCACCATTAACATGAACAATTTTTTCGTTTTCATGACCTAAAACGATATCTTTCATATCAACAGGATTTGTAACAATAACGACTTGTGTGCAGCGATCATCATCCAAAAACAGTTTCGTTGTTTTCTCCAACACTGTCATTTGATATTTTTTCAGCACATAGAACATTTTATTGTATCCCAAACCAGTGCGTGTTCCTTTGCCTGCCGCAACAATGAGTGCTGTATAGTTCATGAACGTCCTCCTCGATAAATTTGTTACATTGTATCATAAACCCAGAAAAGGTGTACATTTCTTAAGAAATTATCACAAACATTAAACAAAAAGCAATTAAATAGACGACTTGTTTAACAACCTCTGTCAATGGTTCATTCAACAAGACTAATAGTAAGCCATAGACAATAGCTACTAACAGAAACAAAAACCACTTCTTCTTATTTTTAGTCAACATATAAGATACACCGAAACCCTCTAGAACTATAATACGAATCAGCACCATTGTGATAAATAAACACTCTATCGAATCGTCTATCGCCAAACAAAGCTCCCCCAAGATTACGAATTGATGTTGGAGTCTCTAGCCAACTCGATGTTTTTGTATCAATTTCTTTAAACGATTGTAAATATCGATACAACCTCTCATTTAATAGTGAAAGGTTTTTATCATTGATCTGACCAAATACTGACCCTTTCGGTTTGTTTTTCTGACGCTCAATCAATGCTTTTTCATCATAACAAAGACTCCTTCTGTTTAGTGGTGTTTCTTTGCTAGCATCCATAAACACAACCCTTTTGTCTTCAAGAACAAAGACATCTGGCTCTCCTTGGGTTTCTTCCATCCAAACAAGAGCTTCCAGTTTCTTTGAATCTAATCGGGTTACAATGCTTTCCCAAGTAATGTTTGGATGACGATTAACCCTCTCTTTGATAACTTCTAAAATTGCTTCAGCTTTCATTATTTTTCTCCGCCGTTGTTTATGAATTTATTTTATCACAGTTGGTATGTGGTCTATCTATTTAAACAAGAAAACCTAGCAAATAAATGGTAATCGCTAGGTAGCTTTTCAATTAAATTTTCTTGTTTTTGATTCTTAATTTTAAAACAAGTATTTTTTTCTCAATAATTCTTGCTGTCGCAATAAACTTTTCATCCTCAAGACCTGTTGGATCATCGAGGCCCCAATCTTCTCTGTGTCTACTTGGTAGATACGGACAATCAACATTACATCCCATCGTAATGACAATATCCACAGGAGGTAATTCGTCAATCAACTTATTACGTTGTGTTTCTTCCATATCAATATCATACAACTCTTTAATAATTCGAACTGCATCTTGATTAATCTGATCCTTGCTATGAGTTCCTGCCGAATAACTCTCAAAGATATCGCTTGCGAAATGCTTCCCTAATGCTTCAGCCATTTGAGAGCGACATGAATTGTGAACACACACAAAAGCGACTTTTACTTTTTCGCTCACAGTTTATTCTCCTTTGATTAATTTTATGATTTCGTCTTTGTTAATAACTCTACCATAAGAAACGACTTTATCATCAATCACTAGTGCTGGAGTACTCATAACACCATATTTTGCGATTTCCGCAAAATCATAAATGTGTTGTACCCCATCATTCATTTGTAACTCATTTAGTGCTTGGATTGTATTGTTCTCAAGTTCTAAACACTTTTTACAGCCACTTCCCAAAACTTTGTATCTTGATTCAATTTCTGTTGTTGTTTCTTTTTCTTTTCTTCCAAATAATTTCATAGTTCCTCCTATATTAATCCAGATTGGATGAAGTTAAATAAATACCCTACTAAAATAATTCCTACTGCACAAATACCTATAAATAGTGCTAATAGTTTTGGTTTTACTGCTTTTCTAAGCATAATGAGGGATGGTAAGCTTAACGTTGTTACAGCCATCATGAAACTTAGAATTGTTCCTAATTGGGCTCCTTTGCTTAGTAATGCTTCCGCAACTGGAATGGTACCAAAGATATCCCCATACATTGGTATCCCTACAATTGTCGCCAGAATAACCCCAAATGGATTATGGCTTCCCAAGATACTTTCGATCCATTGTTCAGGAATCCAGTTATGAATAAGTGCTCCGATACCTACCCCAATTAAAATATACAAGAATACCTTTTGGAAAGTCTCTTTCATGCTCTCATAAGCAAAGTGTCTTCTTTGTTTGTTACTGAGTGCTTCTTCTGAAGAATTTATCATATTTGTAGTGAAGATATACTCTTCTACATATTGCTCCATCTTTAATTTCTCAATGATATATCCACCAATCACCGCAATAACTAATCCAACTACAACATACACAATTGCTATCTTCGCTCCAAAGATACTCATTAGTATTACTAAACTTGCGAGATCTACCATTGGGGACGATATTAGAAACGAAAAGGTCACTCCAATTGGTAATCCAGCACTCGTAAACCCAATAAATAGAGGAATTGAAGAACAAGAACAAAATGGTGTTACTGTTCCTAAGAGGGCTGCGATGATATTTGCCCAAATACCACTAAACTTGGATAGAATTTTTTTGCTTCGCTCTGGTGGGAAATAGCTTTGAATATATGAGATCATATAAATCAACACGCACAAGAGAATCGTAATTTTGATAACATCGTAGAAGAAGAATTGGGCACTTGCTCCTAATCTACTGGTGATATCTACCCCAAGTATTGTTAATAGGTTACCTACTAACTCGTTGAGCCATTTCATCCCAAGTATCTGATCTTGAATAAATGTCCACATACTATTTGATTAACCCTTCTAGATATCCAATAAGTTCTTTTATCTTTTCGTTATTCAGTTGATAGTGTTTCCATTTCCCCTCAACTCGACAATTTATCAAATCTACTTCGCAAAGTATTTTCAAATGATGAGATAGCGTTGGTTGACTAATTTCTAAATCTTCAAGAATATGACAAGCACATAGTTCATTACTCATCAGTGAATTGATAATACTGAGACGATTCTCATCACCAAGTGCTTTAAAAGTTTCATTTAGTTCCATAATACCTCCATGCTATTGATATTATAGTCTTCATATAGATGACTGTCAATGTGAGAAGCAAAAATAAAACTCGCCATGGCGAGCTTTACATTTCCTCTAATACTTCCATCAACTCTAAGATACGGTTTAAATCATCTGTATCACTAAAATGAATAGTAATATTGTTTTTATCGATATTCACTTTGGTTTGAAATTTCTTTTCCAATAATTCTATTGGATACTGATATTCTTTTTTGGGTTTTTTCTTAATAATGATCTTTTCTGTAGGATGCTTCTTAGTCAACTGCTCAACTTGGCGTACTGATAAATTATCTCTAACTGCAATTTTCGCAAGTTTGATCATTTCTTCTTCGCTATCCAACGTAATCAGTGGTCGCACATGACCAGTCGTTAACTTATTATCAACAACAAGTTGTAAAATTTCACGAGGAAGTTTTAAAAGTCTTGTTAAGTTTGTAATATAACTTCTTGATTTATTCATTTTTTCAGCTAACTTTTCTTGGGTATAACCAAAACGATCAATCATTTGTTGGTAGGCTTTCGCCTCTTCAACGACATTTAAATCTTCACGCTGAATGTTTTCGATTAAAGAGACTTCCATCATTTGATCATCGTTAAAATCAACGATGATTGCTGGAATTGTTTCTTTTTCAGCTAATTTAGATGCTCTTAAGCGCCGCTCTCCCGCAATCAGTTCATATCCTTTGATCGAGGATTTACGAACAAGAACAGGTGTGATGACACCGTGTTGAAGAATTGATTCTTTTAACTCGTTTAATGAGACCGGATCAAATTCACGACGAGGTTGATACGGATTCGCAATAATATCGTTTACATTCAACTCTTTGTGTTTATAATCAACCGAAGTTTCAATTCCTTTTTCTATGTCATCAATGATGGATGCGGCATCATCACCAAAGATAGCTTGTAATCCTTTTCCTAGGCGTTTACTCATGCGTCTCCTTTCTCAACTTTATTTTGTTGTAGAACTTCTTTTGCTAATGCGGCATAGGCTTTTGCTCCAGAAGAGTTAATATCGTATTCGAAGATGGTTTGTCCAGTGGATGGCGCTTCTGATAATTTAACATTCCTTGGAATACACGTCCTATAGACTTTTTCTTTAAAGTATTTTCTGACTTCTTGTTGTACTTCCACAGAAAGTTTTGTTCGAACATCAAACATTGTCAGTAGCACTCCTTCAATTTTTAAGTCATGGTTAAACAAGCGTTGTACCAAACGAATTGTTGATAACAATTGAGTTAATCCCTCTAATGCATAGTATTCACATTGGACTGGAATCATGACAGAGTCTGCAGCTGTTAATGCATTCGTATTTAATAAACCTAATGACGGAGGACAATCAATAATCACATAATCATATAAGTGTTTCATTTTATCTAACTTTTTCTTCAGATATTGCTCTCTACCTGACTTAAACTCTGCCATCTCTAGATCTGCACCGGCCAAATCAATAGTAGAAGGAATGATATCGAAGGGAGGTTTTTTAAGTTTAATAACAATCTCATCAACATTCTCATCACCTAACAGTAAATCGTAAGTACTCTTCTTTTTATTATTGTTACCGACACCTGCTCCTTGACTCGCATTTCCTTGTGGATCCAAATCAATTAACAATACTTTGGCTCCTAAATATGCCAACCCGGAAGCTAAGTTAACGCTGGTAGTTGTCTTACCTACCCCTCCTTTTTGATTTGTGACTGCTATTACCTTCCCCATACTACTCACCTTTCTTGATATCGATAATTAGTTGTACCCCTTCATCACTAGTTATCTTCTTTATTGAGGTACTAATTCCCATATCTTGTACCATTTTTACTGAATGTTCTATCGTATTAATCGCTATCCGAAGATCACGATTGATTCCTTTTTTTCTTGGTTTTGTATCAAAAATATCTTTCGATAAACGTTTGGTTAATTCTTCTGTTTCCTTAACACTTAAATCCTTCTTAATAATTTCACTGACGGCTTGTTCTTGTCGATACGAAGACAACGACAAGAGTGAACGTCCATGTCGCTCAGTAATTGTCTTGTTTTTAAGAGCCTCAATAACCTTTTCGTTTAAACCTAACAAGCGAATTTTGTTGGCAATTGTCGATTGACTCTTACCAAGGATCGATGCTAATTCTTGTTGTGTGAGTGATTGTTGATTAAGCAAGTTCCGATAGGCTACCGCCTCTTCAATGACACTTAAATCTTCTCGTTGAATATTCTCAATCAACGAAAGATTAGCCATTGCGTTATCATCAACATTTTTTACAACACAACTTACTTTAGTATATCCTGCTAGAATACATGCACGATACCGTCTCTCACCAGCTATAATCTCATAGTGTTTGTCTTTGGGTCTTACAATAATTGGTTGTAATAGTCCGTTCATCCGAATTGATTGTGCTAACTCAAACAGTTGCGTTTCATCAAAATAGGTACGGGGTTGAAAGGGATTGCTTACAATTTGATCAATATCTATTACAGTAATTTCGCTCATAGTGGTCTCTTCTTCATGGCACCATAAGCTCTTGGATATTTGGCTGGTGACTTCTTCTCTTTTTCAATAATTATATTATACCTTAAACTATCATCTGAAAGAAGAGACCTCTCACAACTTCGTACAGCTCCCCCCAATACAGAAATAGCTTTTGATGCTTCATCAACTTCCTCTAACCCTTTCGATCCTTTCATGGCGATAAAGAGACCATTTACTTTGACCAAAGGTAAACATAATTCGCTCAACAGATTGAGGTTAGCTACTGCCCGTGCAGTAACGATGTCATACGATTCACGTTTTTGAGAAAAATCCTCTGCCCTCTGATTAACAACGATTACGTTTTTTAAACCCAGATCACTAATGACTTCATTTAAGAAATTACAACGTTTAAGTGTTGGTTCTAAAAGTGTTATTTCACAACTTGGCATCACAATTGCGAGAACTAATCCTGGAAATCCAGCTCCTGATCCAACATCACATAAACTGAGTTTATCTTTTACAAATGGATACAATAACAACGAGTCATAAAAATGCTTCTCATTAATTTCTTCTCTATCGGTGATAGCAGTTAGGTTCATCACTTTATTTTTTTCAACCAACAACTGTGCATAACGATCGAAAGATGCGAGTACTGAGTCAGTTGCATCGATTGTTAATCCTATTAATGCTTCTTTAAATTCAACTTGATTCATACTGTCTCCTTCACTGTTTGACTATTATACCAAACTAGCTCCTTAATATCCTAATGTTTCTTAATAAGGTTGACTTTAATATACATCCAATCAACCTCTAGTGAGTTATGATGAACATTGCTACGTTGTTTAGCAGGTTCAATAGTATCATCAATTCTCTAATCAAATACTTTACGAAAATAACACATTCTAATATATTATGTGATTCTCTTTCTTTCATTACATGAATTATACCATTGAATCCCACTTTTTTATGGTAAACTTAAGGTATGAAAACTACTAGAATAAGTGACCCACAACTTTTTGAGAAATATTTAGCTTTACGAAAAGAAGTATTTGTGGATGAACAACAAGTCGACATTAGTCTAGAAATTGATTACTACGATACATTAGATAATCAACTCGTTGACCATTTTGCCTTCATGGTCAAGGATATCGTTATCGGTACATGTCGTGGAATTTGGACTTCTTTTAATAGAGTACGTTTAGGACGCTTTTCCATTCACAATTCAATTAGACACCAAGGTTTTGGATTAAAGTTTTTACGGTCTGTCGAATCGTATTATTTAGATAACAACGTTGAATCCATTTACTTACATGCCCAAGTTCAAGCTCTACCTTTTTATTTACAAGCAGGTTATCTACCTAAAGGTGAGATTTTTGATGACGCAGGTATTGATCATATCGAATGTACCAAGATCTTAAAACCATCCTTCTATGGTCAGCTTGCTAAATATTACGATGCTATTTTCCCTTTGACAGATTTGAAGAAATCTTTATTAACGAACTGGTCAAAAGAATTATCAACAGTACTGGATGTAGGGTGTGGCAGTGGACTTCAAGCACACTATCTATTGTCCATCGGCAAAAACGTATTAGCAATTGATATCAATGATGAGATGATACAAAAAGCCAGCGACAAGAATATTGATGTCCTAAAGATGGATATGCTAGAGATTCATAAGCTGAACAGGACATTTGATGGTATTTATTGTTTAGGAAATACCCTCGTTCATCTTGATGGAACGATTTATATCGAAGGCTTTCTCAAAGGATGCTTTGAGAAACTTAATCACGATGGGTCACTTCTAATTCAAATCATTAACTATGATAAAGTGATAAATCAACAATTGAATTCCTTACCAACAATTAGAGTAAACAAACCTAAAATCGAGTTTATTCGTAACTATAGTTTCGTCAAAGGGAAGATTGATTTCCATGGTATTTTGTATCATCAAAAGAAACGATACGAAAACCATCAACTGCTGTTTCCACTAAAACACGCAACATTGACTCGTTTATTGAAGAAAACTGGATTTGATATTGTGAATACCTATGGATCCTTTCGATTAGATCCTTATTCTAAAGATGAGAGCGAATCACTCATAATTATCGCTAGAAAGAGTAACCACCCTTATGAGTAACTTACCTTACAGTCCAATTGTAAAACACAACGACATGCTTTATGTTTCGGGACAATTACCTCTTAAAAATGGAAACCTTTTAGTAGATGTTCACGATGCTACTATTCAATGCTTATTAAACATTGAAAAACTTCTACTTGAGCAAGGGAGTAGTTTAGAGAAAGTCGTTAAAGTAACTGTTTTTATGACTGATTTATCCAAGTTTGAAACAATGAATGTTGCGTATTCATCCATCTTTGTTAACAACAAACCAGCAAGAAGTGCTATTGAAGTCAATCGACTTCCTAAAGGAGCAATTATTGAAATCGAATGCATCGCTTATGTTTAAATAGAAGGAATAGTAGAAAGGATAGTATTCTTCATAATATTATCCTTTTTTCCTGCTAAAACTCTTCTTAACAAATTAAGTTAGCAGTCATTGTCACTCCATTTATTGATTGTAACCAATAGAAATTCTGATAAGATTGAGTTGTGAAACCATCGCTAGATAAGGAAGAAATGTAAAATGTTTAAAAGATTGAGCATGCTGATCATTGTTGTGTTTTTAGTAAGTTGTAGTGTAGGTAACAAACCTTATTCTTCAAACTATTCAATTGGTTTAATAGAATCAACTGGTCAGAAAAATAATAGTGTGATTACTTATTTTAAAGAAGATCTCACAAAAGTAAATTCAATTTCATATCCTTATGGTTCCATGAATTATCATGGTTTCGCTACCCCAATTGTTGAGGACGGCTTTTTGTACACAATTCCACTAGGTCTTAGTGATAGAAAAGACTTGGGAATTCTAATGAAAATGGCTCTTGAAAGTGGGAAAACTGAAACAATTAAATTTAATCGCACCAACATTACGGGGGCAGTTGTAACAAAAGATGCGTATTATGTGGTTAGTAACTTGAATAGCAGCTCTTATATTGATCGATATGATCGCTTAAGCAACCAAATTGAAACAGTTGTGATGGATAATAGTTTAGTCATGAGTATTGCTGAACACCAAGGGAAAATTGTTGGAACAGGGGTTTTGTTTGAAGATGCAGAAAAATATCAGGTATGGTTATTGGAGTTTGATTTTGATACCAAAAGTCACCATTTATTAGCTGATCTCAGCCCTTTCTGCAAAGACACCGAAAGTCCGAGTCACTTTCTATCCTATGGAGATAAATTATACATGACATATTTAGACAATTTATTAGTCTATGAATCATCAAATGATTTTGTAAGTGCTATTAATTTAAATGCTCCCTACGCGAATCAAATGATAGTGTATAAAGAACAACTCTATATTGTCCATGCTGATGTAGTTACTCATGCAGTTAAATCTAAAATCACGGTGTTTGATCCTAAGACACAACTTATGAAGACACATGAATTAAATAACAATGTCATTCAAATTGAAGTTCTAAAGGACAAAATGATTGCGTTGGATCTAGACACCGATTCGATCTATGTTTATCAAGTAGAGAACGATCAAATAAAACAAATCAATCAAATTGTTTTAAGTCCAACCAAGAACCTCTATATGAGTGCAATCTTTGTTAAATAAGGACTCAACTTCATTATCCCTTCTATTTTAAGGTTCAATAGGTGTACTTGTTCCCATTGAACCTTTTTTACAGGAATTGAAAAATCTAAAAATGAACAAAAAAAGAACCTCTAGAGTATCCAAAGGTTCTTTGTCATAGGGTATTTTGATTACAGATTTTGATAAGCAACAGCGATTTGAGCACCCACTTTTGCGTTATTGTACACAAGCTCAATGTTAGCTACTAAGCTCTTTCCTTCTGTCTTTTCAACAATAGTCGCTAATAAGAATGGTGTAATATCTTTTCCATGGATATTGTTTTCTTCTGCAGCAACGACAGCGTCTTCAATTATTGAATCGATATATGATTTATCGAGTTCATGTTCAGCAGGAATTGGATTAGTAACAAGAACTCCACCTTTAAGTTGTAATTCTTCTTTTGTTTTAATTGTAGCCGCAATGTCGTTGACATCATCCATGCGTAAAGGCAAGTTGTATTCACTTGTCGATGTAAAGAATGCAGGAAGGACACTAGTCTTATAACCGATTACTGGTACACCTTTTGTTTCTAAGTATTCTAAAGTTCTAGGTAAGTCTAAAATAGATTTAGCTCCTGCACAAATGACTGTTACATTTGTTTGACCTAATTCTTCAAGATCCGCTGAAACATCCATTGTTTGTTCATATCCTCTATGAACTCCACCAATACCGCCAGTAACGAAGAACTTGATTCCGCCTAGTTCAGCACAAATCATTGTAGTTGCGACTGTAGTTGCCCCTAATTTTTTAGAAGCAATGATAGCTGCTAAATCTCTACGAGATACTTTAGCTACCCCTGGTGTTTTCGCAAGAATTTCTAAATCTTCTGGTTCTAAACCAATCTTGATTTTTCCATCCATAATAGCGATAGTTGCTGGTACAGCTCCATGATCACGAATAATTCTTTCACAAGTGTTTGCCATATCAACGTTTTGTGGATAAGGCATTCCGTGAGAAATAATTGTTGACTCTAACGCAACGATAGGGAGGTTGTTGTCTAAAGCATGTTGAACTTCCTTTGAATAAACTAAGAATTCTTTGATTGTTTTCATTTTCTAATATTCTCCATTTCTCTTTCTATTAATTTACTACTTAAATCTTTTCTAACTGAGTCACTGGTTTGAACCGTTAATAACGAAATCAATTTTCCATACTCAATAGCTTCTTCAAAAGGCAAATCTTTGGATAAACCATAGATAACCCCGCTAGTAAAACTATCCCCAGCTCCAGTAACATCTACTACTTTTTTAGCTCTATGAGGTTCAACAATTTTTATTTTTCCTTGGTGTCCATATCCAATACCTTTTGTTGAGTTAGTAACAATTACATTCTTTACACCTTTTTCAAACCAAAGATTAATAATCTTCTTAAGATCTGTTTCTTCAGTTTTTAAATAAGCTTGAGATTCATCTAGATTAAAAATTACTAGATAAACTCCCGAAATATCATCTGGTATTCGGCTTGTTTTCGGTGCAGAGACTCCACAAATAATTAAGTGAATTTGTGATTCTTTAGCAATGGTTAATAATTGTTCAAAAGCAGATTTTGTAATATTAGTATCTGTTACAACAAATTTAGCGGAAACTAGGTGACTTCGGTTAAAATCTATCCAGTTGTTATCCATCTTCTCACAGATACTCATATTCGCTAATCCAATAATTAAATCACCATCTTTTTGAATCACAGCTGTATAGCGACCTGTTCTTTCGTCATGAACCATTAAAGTATTGTTCATTGACATGAATGGACTACTTTGTTCAGACAAGAGTCTTCCATCTTCATCATTACCAATGATACTCATCAGCGATACTTTTCTTCCTAAACGTCCTAAGTTCTCAGCAATATTACGAACTACTCCGCCTACAGAAACAGCTTCAACGACTGGATTTGACGTATGCAACTGAACCTTTTCTTCCAAAGTAAGTTTACAGTCAACATTCGCACCACCCACACACACAATTAATTCATTTCTAGACTCATTCACAATATAGGCTTTCCCTAAAAGAAAACCTTCCTCAACAAGTTGAGAAAGAAGATTTGCGGTTGCTGACCGAGATAATCCAATGATTTCAGCAAGTTCTTTTTGTTGAATAAATGGATTAACCTTAAGAATTTCTAAAATCTTCTCATGTTTTTGTGATAAAACCATATACACCTCCCAAACATGTGTTTATTATATAAACTTTTGTTTTAATTGTCAACAACAATCTGTAATAAATATAAAATGCACACTCCCATCATCCGATAAGAGTGTGCACATTGAATACGTCTTACTTAAAGAAACCACCCATGATGTCTTTTAATCCATCAAGTACGCTTGGCTCTTGTTGTTTTTTCGATTGTGTTTGTCCAGTAAATCCTCCCATTAAGTCACCAAGAATTCCACCAAGATCAAGTCCACCAGGTGCTTGTGTCGGAGCTTTTTGAGTTTCTTGTTGAGGCATAAACTTCTTTTTAAGTGCTAACATCGATAAAATCATAGGAGCAAATTTTGTTAACAAACTAATGACCGTACCAATGTCTAAACCTGTTGAACTCGCTAAGTTTGCTTCTACTTCTGGTTTTTGTGCTCCAAAAATGTGTCCAAGAATTTTGTCACCATCTTGTTGGTCTGTCTTGTTGAAAAATCCCATTAAATCATCTAAGTCAGTTTCATGTTGATCAACTGCTTTACTCAATGATTCTGCACCTTCTTGAGTTGAAGCGTTTTGTTGTAGTTTCTTCAAAATTTCAGGAATTGCAAGATTTGTTAGTTGTTCAACTTGTTCAGGTTTAGCGTTTGCTTCTTGAGCTAAGTTATTAAGTGTATCTTCACTAAATAGTTGCGATTTGATTAAATCAAGAATATCCATTATTACTCCTCCATCGCTTGTACAGCGGTCACTAATGCCAAATTATAGACATCAGCTTGTACACAACCTCTAGATAAGTCATTCACCGGTTTATTTAACCCTTGTAACACAGGTCCAACCGCTTCATACCCACCAAGTCTTTGTGCTATTTTATAACCAATGTTTCCTGCATCCAAAGTTGGGAAAATAAAGACATTTGCGTGTCCAGCCACCATTGAATTTGGAGCTTTCTTTTGAGCTACTTCGGGTACATAGGCAGCATCAAATTGAAGTTCCCCATCAATTAATAAATTTGGGTTCATTTCCTTCGCAATTCTCAATGCCTCAACAACTTTTTCTGTTTCAGGCGAGCTTGCAGATCCTTTTGTAGAAAATGATAATAAAGCTATGCGTGGTTCATCACCAAATTGACGAACCGTTTGATCAGTAATGACAGCAGATTCAGCTAAATCTGTAGCATCTGGCACAATGTTAATTCCACAGTCTGCCATGTATAGTCTTTCTTCCCCTCTGACAAGAAAGAAGATCCCTGAGGCTTTTTTATAACCCGGTTTCATCTTTATGATTTGTAAACCCGGACGAATTGTGTCTGCAGTTGAACCATCTGCACCAGACACTAAACCTTGTGCTAAACCAGTATGGACAAGCATTGTCCCAAAGTAATTGCGATTTGTCTTTAATAGTTTTCTTGCATCATATTCAGAAACTTTACCCTTACGTCTTTCGACAAATGATTGAACAAGAGGCTCAATGTCTTCGTATGTTTCATTATCAATAAAAGTCATTCCTTCGACATCTAAATTTTCTTTTATAACGAGGTCCTTTAAGACTTCAGCCTTTATTAATACGATTGGTTCAACAACTTTATCGTGATATAAATCAACAGCAGCTTTTAAGACTCTTAAATCATGTCCTTCAGGAAAGACAATCTTAACTCTTTTGTTTTCCAGTTTATTCTTTAATTCTTCAAAAAAATTCATTCTATTCTCCTCAATTATAACTTTCTAAATTGCTCAACATCAATAACAAATATTGTAGCTCCACCCACTTGAACCTCAACAGGGAAACTTGCATAGCGACCAATGTCATAACTAGCAGTCGATGGAACGATTTCAGTTCTGATTCTACTCTCAGAACCGATCACTTCAATACACTTTTCTACTTTATCGTCTTCAGTACCAACAATTAAAGTCGTATTTCCAGCTCTTAAGAACCCTCCGGTCGTTGCTAAACGAGTAACTTGAAAGTTTTCTTTCGTTAAAGCAGACGAAACAGATGAACTATCATCATTGGAAACGATGGCTAATATTAATTTCATAGTGTTATTTTCCTCCTATGTTTGTTGATAATATTGTATCACATTCTATAACGAATTATTAAACATTAAATCTAAAGTGCATGATATCTCCATCCTTAACAACATACTCTTTTCCTTCTAATCGTAAACGTCCAGCTTCCTTAACACCTAGTTCACTTTTATATTTCAATAAGTCTTCATATGAATACGTTTCAGCACGAATAAACCCTTTTTGAAAATCAGTATGAATGACTCCTGCACACTGAGGAGCTTTCATTCCATCGTGAAATGTCCAAGCTCGTACTTCATCGGTACCCACCGTGAAGAAAGTCTTTAGTTTTAAAATGCTATAACTACTTTTAACAATTTTATCTAAACCAGATTCTGTTAATCCTAGATCTACTAGAAACATTTCCCTTTCTTCGTCATCAAGTTCCGATAATTCTTGTTCCATCTTCGCTGAAATCGCAATAACTTCCGCATTACGATTATTAGCCAATTCAACCACTCGGTTGTACTGTTCATTTAGAGTAGGATTACTGACCAATGCTTCCTCAATATTAGCCACATAGATTACTGGCTTATCTGTTAACAAATGATATCCCTTTAACACAGCTTTCTCTGATTCATCTAAATCAAGTGAACTAACTGAAATATTCGCTTCTAGACCTGTTTTTACTTTGACTAATGTATCATATTCTAGCTTTGCTTCTTTATCACTGGCCATCTTCGCTTTGCGCTCAACCTTTGAAATCCGGTTATCAATAGTCTGTAAATCCGCAAGCTGAAGTTCTAAATCAATAATTTCAATATCTTCAATCGCATCAATCCGGTCATGAACATGTGTAATATTCTTATCCTCAAAACAACGAACCACATGAACAATCGCATCCACTTCACGAATATTAGCTAAAAACTGGTTACCAAGACCTTCTCCTTTAGAAGCACCTTTGACCAACCCCGCAATATCTGTAAACTCAAAAGTTGTATAGATGGTTTTCTTCGGTTTAAACATATCTGATAATATTTTAACTCGTTCATCCTTTACCTCAACAACCCCAACATTCTTATCGATGGTCGCGAAAGGATAGTTTGCTGCTTCGACAGCACTTTTAGTAATCGCATTAAACAATGTCGATTTCCCTACATTTGGTAATCCTACTATTCCGGCAGTTAAAGCCATAATTATTTCTCCTCTTTCTGAATCACTTTTTTAAGTTTACGCTCAAACTCAAAGCGATCAAACATGATGACTGCTCCACAGCCACAGCACTTTATTTTTATATCAGCACCCATTCTTGTAATCTCAAAATAGATTGATTTTTTACAAGGATGTGGCTTTTTCATTTGAACAATATCCCCAATGTCGTATTTATGTTTCGAACTCATAAATTGAATGCTTTCAACGTATTCTTTAATAACATTGTAATCGTCATCGGACCAACACTCCCCGGTACTGGAGTATAGTAACTGGTTTTGTCATAGCATGATGGATCACAATCTCCTACTATTTTACCTAAATGGCGGTGAATTCCTACATCAACAAGAATAACCCCCTCTTTTAAGTAATCAGGGGTAATAAATTGTTTTTGACCCATAGCCGCAACTAAGACATCTGCTTGTTGTGTAATAGCTCTTAGGTCTCTTGTTTTCGAATGACAAATCGTTACAGTTCCATTCTCTTTTAATAAGAGTACCGAAAGTGGTCGACCGACTAAATCACTTCGTCCAACGACTACACAATGTTTTCCTACAAGATCAATTTCGTAACGCTTCAATAACTCAATCACACCTGCAGGTGTACATGGCTCTAGACCTGTTCCACTGTACAGTTTTCCTTGATTAATCATGGTTAGGCCATCGACATCCTTCTTGGGGTCAATCGCTTCAATGATAACTTTTGAATCAATGTGCTTTGGCAAAGGAAGTTGAACTAAAATACCATCGATTTCATCATCTTTGTTTAATAGGTCGATGATTTCTAGTAGCTGTTCTTGGGTTGTAAAACTATCTAAGCGATACGTTGAACTCATCATGAAAACATCTTTAAACGCTTTTTCTTTGTTATGAACGTATGTCTGAGACGCCGGATCATCCCCCACTAAAATCACTGCACAATGAGGCGCTCTCTCTTCTTGATCATTTAAGATTTCAATAACGGATTGCTTTAACTCTTCTCTAATTTGACTTGAGACAAGCTTACCATCTAACTTAATTGCCATTGCGTTTCCTACTTTCTATAATAATTGTCACTGGTCCATCATTAACCAATGAAACAGCCATCATTTGTTGAAAAGCCCCCGTTTGAACTGTATGACCAAGCTTTCTTAATTCTTCATTAAAGCTTTCATAAAGTTGGTTGGCTTGCTGTGGACTTTCACTATCCGTAAAACTTGGTCTATTTCCTTTAATGACATCAGCAGCTAATGTGAATTGTGATACAGATAAGATGTCTCCATTCACTTGAGAAAGATTCAAATTCATCTTGCCTTGTTCATCATCAAAAATCCTTAAACCACTAACTTTTTTTGCGCACCATAAAACATCTTGTTCTGTATCTTCTTTTTGAATCCCTACAAAAAGCAGAAATCCTTTGTCGATTTGACTAACAAGATGCTTATTAACATGAACACTTGCTGATAATACTCTTTGTACAACTATTTTCATCGCTTCTATTTTAACCTATTTTGTTAAATGTTAAAATAGAGAGAGGTGATTTAATGAAAGAACCCTTAGCATTTAGAATACGTCCAACACAACTTGATCAAATCATTGGTCAAGAACACTTATTTAATAGTGATGGAATTTTAAGAAAGATGGTTGAAAACGATCAACTCTTTTCAATGATTTTTTATGGACCTCCAGGATCTGGTAAAACTACCACAGCCATTGTTCTTGCGGAATTAATGAACCGACCTTATCGTCTGTTAAATGCAGTAACCTCTAATAAGAAAGATTTAGATCAATTATTCGAGGAAGCTAAAATATATGGAGGAATCGTTCTCATCTTAGACGAAGTTCATCGGTTAAACAAAGACAAACAAGACACACTTCTTCCTCATTTAGAAGCAGGCCTAGTCACGTTAATTGGAGCAACGACTGCCAATCCACTATTTGCGATTAATCCAGCTATTCGATCACGCACTCATCTGATTGAGTTTAAAGCACTGAGTAATGATAACATTGAAGCAATCGTTCTTAATGCATTATCTCATCCAAAAGCTTATAACACACAATTTTCTATTACAGATGAAGCTTTATCCTTGATTGCTACGAATGCTAATGGAGACAGTCGTTATGCATTAAACCTTGTTGAACTTGCGACCTTAAATGCGGTAAACAACACAATTACTTATGAAACTTTACAAAAAGTAGCACCAAAATTAAGTGTCTCGTTAGATAAAAACGGAGACAACTACTATGATACTTTATCAGGTTTTCAAAAAAGCATTCGTGGGAGTGATGTTGATGCCGCTTTGTATTATTTAGCTAAACTGATAGAAGTTAATGACTTA
>JBGXRX010000027.1:0-4894 GCA_041811795.1 Erysipelothrix sp.
CCTTCGCGAAGAATGCTGCTGCCTTTTTTAGAAAGTCATTTTCCTTTTCGGCTTCAGCGAGTTTTTGTTTGAGTTTACGATTCTCTTCCATTAACTCTAGTTCACTCATTGCTTTAGGTCTTGCTTGGCATTCTTTGCGGTAATCACGAATCCAGTTATTAATGGACGCGGTTGATACACCATATTCCGTGGCAAGGCTTGCAATGGTACGTCCATCTTGGATATTAGCTGTAACGATTTTCTTCTTCATTTCTGTACTGTTACGTTTCATATGTTTTCTCCTGTTTCTTCCATTGTACTGGATTATACACAGGTGTTACAAATTCACTATACCATTACATAGCTTTGTTATTACTTTCTTCTCACGAGATAGAGGGAAAAACACTCTAAAGTAAGTAAACTAATATAATGAAATACAATTAAATCAAAAACCTCTATTCAATAGCCTGTGGTACTCATTCCGTGTGTTGATAGAGGTTTTTTTGATAGGTGAGACAATGAATAATAAAAAAAGGAGTTCCTACTTTGAGTAGAGACTCCTTGATGTATTAATTATTTACTTGAGAAGTTATCGAAGTAACCTTGAATGAAAACTATTGGTGTTCCTTTATCTCCAGAACCAGATGTTAAATCACAAAGTGATCCAACAAGGTCAACAACACGACGAGGTGTTGTTCCTAAAGAAGCATCAGTATCTGAAGTATCTTTAGCTTTGTTTTCGATTTCCTTACGGATAGCATCTTGTAACTCTTGGCCTGAAATGTCTTTATAGTCATTGTCAGCTAAGTATTTAAGTTTGATTTCGTTTGGTGTTCCTTCAAGTCCAATCGTATAAGCAGGGGAAACCGTTGGATCGGCTAATTCCCAGATCATACCCATTGGGTCTTTAAATGCACCGTCACCATAAACCATAACTTCAACATGTTTACCTGTAAGTTCTAACATACGTGCTTGGATTGCTTCAACAAGATCGAAACATTCACGAGGGAAGAGCTTCACTTCATCTTCTGTTGATTTGTTAGATCCTAATAGACCAAATTCTTTATTATAGCCAGAACCATTAATTGATTCTGTAAGAATGTCATCAAGACCCAATACATGAGTTGCACCAGCGTTTTTTAAGATACGACGTGTACGCTTATTTGAGTGAATATCAGATGTTAAAATAGCATCTGCATGGTCTAGGATTGAAGTAGGGTTATTAGAGAATACGAATTCTACTTCAGCTCCTTCTTTTGTAACGATTTCAGCGTAATATGAAATATAATCAATTCCAGTAAAAGGGTGAGTTGTATTGCCAAAAAGTTTTCTGAAGACTTCTAAATTGAGTACATCAGAGTATGGGTTGACACCTGATTCATCCAATTGATCAAGAGTAATGAGTGCATTACCAACTTCATCAGAAGGGTAGCTTAGTTGAATGACTACCTTGCTTGCTGCTTTAGCGATTGATCTTAGGATGGTTGAATAACGATTACGAGATAGTATTGGGAAAACAACGCCGATGGTTCCATCTCCTAATTTACTTTTGATGTCACTTGCAATGGTGTCTACAGATACATAGTTACCTTGAGCACGAGCTACAATTGACTCGGTCATTGCAATGATGTCTTGGTGTTCAACAGTAAAGTTTTCGCTTTCTGCTGCTTCTAGAATACTTGTTGTAACGATTTCTACAAGATCATCCTTTTCCCTAATGATGGGGCATCGAACACCTCGTGATACTGTTCCTACTTTTCTTTCCATTAAAAAACCCTCCCTGTTCTTAACTGATTAATTCTAGCACATTTGACTTCCGAATAAAAGTTAATGGGCTTGTCTTTAGGCATTTTTATGAATATTCAGAAAAGAAAATGGACTGTGAATGAAGTTGATATTTTGGTACAATAGGATAATCAAAGAAAAGAGGTTGTTAATATGATACAAAAGAATCGTGCTTTGGATAAATTCATGGAATTAGTTCAAATCGATAGTGTTAGTTTTAACGAACGCGGTGTTGCAGATTACTTAATTAAACATTTTTCTGATTTAGGTTATGAGGTCATTGAAGATAAGAAGTCTCATGAAGCAGTACCTCAAAGTAATTCAGGTAATATCATTGTTCGTGTACCAGGTGTAGGGGCATTGGCTAACAATCCAATTATTATTCTTGAAGCACATATGGATACGGTAGAACCTGGAAATGGTGTAAAACCATCAATTACTGACGATGGTAAATACATTGTTTCTGATGGTACTACAATCTTAGGTGCAGATGATAAAGCTGGAATTGCACAAATTCTTGAAGTTGAAGCAGTTCTTAGAGAAAATAAATTAGACCATGCACCACTAGAATTACTCTTTACAATTGCTGAAGAGATTGGAATTCTAGGTGCATTCAATGTTGATACTGATCTTGTTAAAGGTAAGATTGCTTATGTATTAGATGGTGGTGGTGGACCTGGAGCTGCTTTAATTGGTGGACCTGACTTCTATGACATTGCTGGTAAGATTATCGGTAAGGCAGCTCATGCTGGGGTTGCTCCTGAAGAAGGTATCTCATCAATTCAAGTTATGTCAGAAGCGATTTCTAATATGAAATTACTTAAGGTAGATGAAGATACAACAACTAATATTGGTCGTGTCATCTGTAACTACCCAACTAACGTTGTTCCTGAAGTAACTACATTTGAGATGGAAGTGCGCTCATTAGATGCAAACAAGGGTAAGGCACAATGTGATCATGTTATTGAAACATTGAAAGCAGCATGTGAGAAGTATGGTGCAAGATTAGACTATACATTAGAACAATCACTGCACGCATATCACCATTCAGATGATAATCCTGTTATCAAACAATATAAAGCAATGTGTGAGCGTCATGGCTTAACTTATGAAGGTCAGGTTATGCGTGGGGGTACTGATGTAAGTGGTTTAACTTACAATGGTATTGATGCTATTTGTTTAGCAGCAGGTGGTGAGTATGCTCATGAATTACGTGAACGTCTCATTATCGATGAGTTCTTAGCAAATACACAACAAGTTTTATGGTTAGTAACTGAATAAAAAATAGACTCTTCCTAGTGGAGAGTCTTTAATTATAGCTGAATGATGTGTTTAGATTGACAATAGGACTTAAAAAACATAGAATGTTAATGCGAATCATTTGCATTAAGGAGTCTATGATGAAGAAATTATATATAATATTGAGCCTTTTACTCATACTTTCAGGCTGTCAGAACAAAGTGGATGACACAAAACTTCAAGTTGTAACAAGTTTTTATCCGATCTATGATCTTACTCAAACTATAACAAATAATAGGTTAAATGTCCGTAATATAGCACCATTATCGTTGGAAGTTCATGATTTTGAACCCACTCCACAAGATATTGCCAGCTTAGAAACAGCAAGTCTTCTAGTAGTCCATGGAAATCATCTGGAAGGGTGGTTAGAATCAACACTTGAAGCCATTAATAATAAAGACTTGAAGGTCTTAATTTTGAGTGATTATGTCACTCTTTTAGATGATGATAATCATTCGTGGTTAAGTATTGATAACATGATTGAATATTCCATGCAAATCAGCCAATCATTAAGTGAAATTGATCCTGATGGTGCTGCAAGCTATGAGGCAAATCAGCTAACTTGGGCTCAGGAAGCTAGTGAATTAATGACTGAATTTTCATATCTTTATGATAACCAGCAACAATATGAATTAGTCGTGGACCATATGGCATATTCTTATCTTGTTAAAGATCTAAATATGACACAGAGATCGATTACTGGTGGTCAGTTGGCAAGTGACTTAAGTGCAAAAGCACTGAAGGACATTATTGATCATATCAAAGCCAATGAAACTCAAGTTATTTACAAAGATGAAGAAAGTAGTCCTAATCTTTTTACAATGTTAAATTCTGAAACGGGTGTCGAAGTAGAAACTCTCTATACATTAGAAGTCATGTCTATTGAAGACTACAAGCCTTATTTAGAAATGATGAGAATGAATTTAGAGGCCATAGGTAAGGTGGTATTGAATGATTAAAATAGATAAGTTAAGTTTTTCATATCGTGATGACCATGTTTTAAAAGACGTCTCAATGACTGTTAATAAGGGTGATTATATAGCTCTGACGGGGTCTAATGGATCTGGTAAATCTACACTTATAAAACTTATTTTAGGACTTTTGGAAGCTGAATCTGGGAGTATTACTAAAGGTTATTCTAGTATTGCTTACATTGCTCAACAAGGTCTTGAAGATATCTCTTTTCCAGTAACTGTAAATGAATTATTAAAGTTTAGATTGCCTAAAAATATACTTTCTAAGGGTGATATCCAAGCGGCATTAAGTCGTGTAGGAATGGAAAATGAAGGTAGAAAGCTTATTTCAAACTTATCTGGTGGACAGCGACAAAGAGTACTGATTGCACGAGAATTACTGATAAATCCAGAAGTTTTACTTTTGGATGAGCCTACTAATGGATTGGATCAAAGATCTATTGAATCCTTATATACATTGCTTAAAAAACTTAATAAAGAATCACAAATGACCATTATTTTAGTAACTCATCATATTGATGAGGATGATCTTGATGGCATGCGCGTATTTAGCGTATTTGATCACCATGTCAAAGAGGTGACTCATGTTTAATTATCAGTTTATGAGAAATGCATTTTTAGTCGGTGGATTGATGGCTGCCATTATTCCATTGATTGGAACCATAGTAGTGTTTAAAAGAATGTCCATGGTGGGGGATTCCATCTCACACATATCACTTGCAGGTATTACCATGGGACTTGTATTAGGATACAATCCATTACTTATAGCCATTGTAATGAGTGTTTTAGCAGCTATATTATTAGAAATGATATCTATACGATTCTCACAATATAAAGAATTGTCATTATCAATTATA
>JBGXRX010000028.1:0-18929 GCA_041811795.1 Erysipelothrix sp.
CTTTTGGAAGTGACTGTGTGAAGATAATTTACGCTATAGAGGTAAGATACTTCATACAATTTAGAAAGGTTTTTAGAATATTTAAATTTGACTATTTCGTGTGAAACTAAGTGTATTTTGAAGTTGTGAAGAACAACATATAAAGTTTAATTAAATTACATTTTTCGAATTTGAACAAGGCAAGTAAAAATTAATAAAACGAAAATGCAAAAACCCACTCAGAGAGTGGGTTTGGTTGTCTTATGGTGCCCAAGGACGGGATCGAACCGTCACGGGGTTTAATCCCCGCAGGATTTTGAGTCCTGTGCGTCTACCAGTTCCACCACTTGGGCATGATGTTTAGTACCTAGATATAATAAAGCAATTTAGAAGTAAAGGCAATGCAAAATATAAAAAAGTTTATTAATATATAGAATAAATTCAATCTTTGTAAATATTTAATTTTCATTGATTCTAATTTTTCATAACCGCACTTCAGACACTTCCAGTGATGCGATGACACTATTTTCGTCTTCCAATATAAGATTATCACTCTTTAAATAGAATTAAAACGATTTGCATACACCCAATTCCATCGAAAAGAAAAAGAGCTCCTTTATATGCACTTGCAAACAAAGGAGCTCTTCGAATTTTATATTTTAATTTAGTTCATTTAATGATGAAACTAGTGTTTTTAAGAATTCGTATGTTGAGTTGAATGAAGCGATATTAAGGCGCTCATCTGGTGTATGGATGTCTTCCATAATAGGACCAAAGCTAACGATGTCTAGATTTGGTAGTTTATCTTTCCAGATACCAAGTTCTAAACCACCATGTGTAGCAACAACGTCCATGTCACTCTTACGTAATTCTTTATAGACCTTTAATAAGTGTGGTCTGAATTTTGAATTAACATCATAGTTCCAACCTGGATATTTAGAGCTGTAAGAAATAGAGAATCCTAAGCTTTCAGATAGGTACTGAACTTGATCCATTAAGTTTTCAATAACAAAGGATTGAGTAGCACGTAGTGATACTTGAATCTTAAGTTGACCATCAACGATATCTACTGTTCCAATGTTGGCTGAAGTAATAACAAGGTCTTCTATAGCAAATGATCTTTGGATCATACCGTATGGTAAGAATGCTAAAAGATTAATAATAGCATCTGAATCTTCTTTAGATAAAGCTTGGTCTACAGAAGATACTTGAGTGATGAAGTTTAGTCCTGAATCTGAGAATTCAAATTGAGTTTTTAACTCTTTCTCAATACCCTCAAACCATGTAAGGAAAGATGCTGTATCGGATACTGCAACCTCAAAGTCTGATTCACGAGGAATCGCATTAACTTTAAGACCCCCATCGATAGAGACTAGACGAATGTCTTGTTCCTTTAAAGCACGACGTAAGATAATACCAGCAATCTTGTTAGCATTACCTCTCTCTTTATCAATTTCACCACCTGAGTGACCTCCTAGAAGGCCTCTGATGGCGATCTTAACGGATGCAGATTCTTGCTTGTCATAAGTTAGTTCTTTAGTAATTAGACCTCTAACACCCCCTGATGATGATATGTAGGTTTCTGATTCACCTGATCCATCAAGACCAATACATAGTGTTGATTCTAACATTGATAAATCAATGAAGTCTGCACCTGTTAAACCTGTTTCTTCTTCAACAGTGAAGACACATTCTAAAGCAGGATGATTCTCAAGTTCATCCAGTATTGCTAGCATATAAACAACACCTACCCCATCATCTGCTCCAAGAGTAGTTTTGTTAGCAAATAGCCAACCGTCTTTCTCGATCAGTTCAATAGGATCAGTGTCAAAGTTATGATCTGAGTCTTTATTCTTCTCTGCTACCATATCAAGGTGAGATTGTAACATTAGTGTTGGGACATTTTCATATCCAGGTGTTGCGTCTTTAAATACAATGACATTATTCTTTGCATCTTGGATGTATTTTAAGTTTCTTTCTTTAGCAAAAGCAACAACATAATCTGATGCAGCCTTTTCATTAAAAGAAGCACGAGGAATTGCTGAAAGTTCTTTAAAGTATTTCATTACGATTGATTGATTCATAGGTTCTCCTTAATTTCTTTATGGGTGTATCATATCATAAACCTATGTTTCTAGCATGAATTGTGTTAAATTATAGATATGACAAGGAGAAAAATATGAAAAAATTTCTAGCTGAATTCAAAGATTTTGCAATTCGTGGTAATGCCATCGAACTCGCAGTGGGTGTTGTTATTGGAGCAAGTTTTGGTGCTATTGTTAACTCATTAGTTACTGATATTATAACGCCATTGATCTCTTTAATTACCGGAGGTGTTGATTTCTCACATCTTACAATTACATTAAAACAAGGTGCTGAACCACTTCTAATGTACTATGGTAAATTTATTCAAGCAATGATTACATTTACAATCACTGCATTTGCTATATTCTCAATGGTATCAGTACTTAACAGACTCTCTCGTAAGTCTGAAGTTGTTGAAGATGCAACTCCACCAGCACCATCAGAAGAATCTGTTTTACTACAATCAATCTTAAAAGAACTACAATCAAATAACAACAAGGATTAATTTCCTTGTTTTTTTATTGTCTTTAGACTCTTGATGGTTGATATTAAGATGATTAGAATAAAGATATTGTTGTTGAAGAATTGATGTAAAATCAGGCAGGATTAGATGTAATATTTTTGGAAATTGATCTTGAATCTTTGAAAATACCTAAACAAAGCAAAAGCAGAAGCCTAAGCCCCTGCTTTTTTTACTTTAATCCAAAAAAAATAACACCATTATGTTGGTGTTATTTTTCAAATATAAAGAATGAACTTTATATTTATTGGTCTCTCCCAAACCATTTCACCACATCCAAGATTCATCACGTCTTGAACTCTTATATTATAACATGACAGAAACCTTATGCAAGGATTATGAAATAGATTGTGAACTAAATTTCACTTAATTTTATTATTTTATTTCATAACCGTTTGGGTTATTTGATTGCCAACGCCATGAATCTTCACACATGCGTGGTAAATCAAATTGAGTTTTCCAACCCAATTCTTGAAGTGCTTTATCAGCACGAGCATAACATGAAGCGATATCTCCAGGACGACGTTCTTTAATAGCATAAGGTATTTCTACACCTGACGCTTTAGAGAATGCACTTACCATCTCTAATACTGAATAACCTGTTCCGGTACCAATATTATAGATTGAAACACCTGTTCCCTTTTCAAAGCGTTTTAATGAAGCGACATGAGCCTTAGCCAGGTCAACAACATGGATATAATCTCTTACACCAGTTCCATCAACGGTATCATAATCGTTACCAAATACAGCTAATTCCTTTAACTTCCCTACTGCTACTTGAGTAATGTAAGGAATTAAGTTATTAGGAATGCCTTTTGGATCTTCACCGATCAATCCTGATTCGTGAGCACCAATCGGGTTGAAATAACGTAGTAATACAACATTCCATGATTCATCAGCAACATTGAGATCTTGTAGAATTTGCTCTACAAAGAGTTTTGTTGATCCATAAGGATTGGTTGTAGAAAGTGCAAAATCTTCAGTAATTGGAACGGAGATAGGATCTCCATAAACTGTAGCTGAAGATGAGAAGATAATGTTCTTAACATCATACTCATTCATCACTTCACACAGATTTAAAGTACCTGTAACATTATTCTTATAGTAGAGTAATGGTTTAGCAACTGACTCACCTACTGCCTTTAAAGCAGCAAAGTGAATAACGCCATCAAAATCATTATTCTTGAAGACACCTCGTAGGTCTTCAATATTTAATAAATCACCTTCAACAAAAGGGATATCGACTCCCGTAATGGTTTTAACGCGATCCAATGCGATCAGTGATGAGTTGGATAAGTTATCAAAAACTACAACTTCATGACCTTCATTGATTAATTCAACTAAAGTGTGGCTACCAATATAACCAGCACCACCTGTTACTAAAATTTTCATCAGCTTGTCCTCCGCTTAAATTATTCTATCATACTTGAAAGCACTTTAACGCTCGTTTCTCAATCTTTCTTTTAAATATGTATTTCTAATGGATTCTTCATGATTATCCATAGCTATCTTAAATGCATCATACTCACCTGTTAGGATTAATGATTTTGAGGATCGTGTCATCCCTGTATAGTAAAGTCTTCTTGATAGCATGATTCTAAATGATTTGGTTGCTACTAAGACTACGATAGGATATTCACTCCCTTGTGCCTTATGTACAGACATACAGTAAGCATGAGCTAGGTTAATGTAGTCTGAAGGTTCATACTCAACCACATTACCAGAGAAGTCCACCAGTAGGGTTCTGTTGTCGATTCCGATCAGATTACCAATATCACCATTGAAGACAAAATCGTCAGCTTGGTTTTTAAGTTGCAACATTTTGTCGCCTACTCTGAATATTTTAGTACCAACTTGAACTTGATCTTTACTCTCATCAGCGGGGTTACACATTTGCTGCAGGAAGTAGTTCAAGTTATCAATGCCTGCAGAACCTGCATACATAGGAGCAAGAACTTGAATATCATTAAGGGAATATCCCTTATCTAAAGCTGATGATACAACCTTTAGAACGATATCTTTAACCGGACCATAACGAGCATCATAAAACTTAACTTCTGAAGAGTAATCTTCAATATCTAAGATTCCTTTGTTAAAGTTAAGGGCTAGATCAACAACTTCACTTCCCTTTTCTTGACGATAGTTTCGTTCCAAAGTAATGATAGGTAAGACACCCGATTCAATCAAATCCCCTAATACAAAACCAGGACCTACTGATGGAATTTGATCCTTATCCCCTACAAAGAGAAACTTTTTAACACGGTCCGATGCCATGAATAGATTGTGCAACAACCATAAATCAACCATTGAAAACTCATCAACAATAATTATATCGAACTCTAATGGATTATCTGCATCCATTCCAAACTCATTGGCTTCAAGATCCCACTTAAGAAGTGAATGGATTGTAGATGCTTGAACATTGGTAAGTTCTTCTAATCGTTTCGCAGCACGACCCGTAGGTGCACACATGGCGATATTAGCCTTTGGATGATATGTTTGTATCAATGTGATGATACCTGATAAGAGAGTGGATTTACCCGTACCTGGTCCCCCTGTAAGAACTAACATATCCTCCTCAAAGAATTGTTGAATGGCTTCCTTCTGGATGGGATCAAATTCAATCATCAAACGTGACTCTACAGCTGCAATCTTTTCTTCTAATCCATCAAGATGATAAGCAGAGACACCATTAACAAACTCACCTATAAATTCTGCAATATGAGTTTCTGCAGTATATTGAGTGTGATGATACAAACGTCCCTCATCATCAATCAAGAGCTTATCCTCAATCAATTGATCTAAGACCGCTTCATAATCAGAAGAGAACTGTTGTATAAAATCATCATAATAGATAAATGAGTGACCATTACCATATACCATAGTTTGGTATTGATCTAGTAGAAATGCATAACGACGCTCAACTGCATCATGTTCAAAACCCATTTCCAATGCAATCTTATCCGCTCTTTTAAAACCAATACCATCAACTTCAGCTACAAGATCGTAAGGATTATTCTTAATACGTTCTACCGATGCTTCACCATAAACTTTATTGATGGAGATAATTTGCTTGTTTGAGAATCCATGAGCTAATAGGAATGAAACGCGATCATCTTCAGCATTAAAGCCTTGAATGGTTTCAACCACCATCATGGCATTCTTCTCACTCAACCCCTTCACTTCTAAATGATCAATGGTCTTTGTCTTAATCTCATCTAATACTAACTCACCATATTTCTCTACAATTCGCTCAGCGATAATACGTCCCACACCAGGAAATGAGGGACCTGATAAATACTTAACGATAAAATCAGTATGGGTAGGTAATATCATTTCATAAGAATCAACTTGAAACTGTAATCCATAATTACGGTCCTCAACATAGTTTCCAAAAAACTCATAGGTATGATCCATCTTCAAATCTGCCAAGGTTCCTTTTATAGTTACAGGTTTTTGCCCAGAATTAGAAAATGAAACCTTAAAAATACCAAATCCTGATGGTTCATTAACGTATATGGAAACCAATACTAAACCCTTTATACTTTCAATCATGTCACTACCCCTTACCTAACTTAACAACCATTACATTTATTCGGTCTACTTCACTTATTATACCTTATTAAGAACTTGCTTGCCCTAAAAAAAACATCCTTCAGAATGTTTAAAAGAACATAATAAAGGATGCCAAGGTAACTGAGTATGCCAATAGGTTATTCAAGAAATGAACCCCTATAGCACCTATAATCGTCCCTGTTTCTTCCATGGATCGAATCATGAATAATGATATGAGTCCATATTGGAATATAAATATGAATTCTGTCCAACCTCTACCTCCTACAAATCCAGCCACTAAGTGCATGGATGCAAAGATAAGAGTCGATAGAATCATTGGAAAATAGAATCTTGTTTTAGATCTAAGATTTTGATATAAAACCCCTCGGAAGATAATCTCTTCGACAAGTGGTGCAAAGACTACTGTTGCTAGGAACATGGGTAAGGCCGCAGACTTAATCATGCTTTCAACAATTTCCTGATTTTCAGGAAGCATTTCAACTTTCAATACATAGATTATTATAATATTAATCACGATGTTTCCTAGAAATAAAAGAAACATAGATTTAAATACGGATGCTATATTTTCTTTAAGGTTTGCCTTAAAGAAACGCCAAGACCTTTTTAAGGGGTCTTTGACAATCCATACAGTACTTATAATCATGAATAGAACCTGACCCATCATTACTTTAGGATGTAAGCCTTGAATGTCTGGGTAAAGTGCCGTTGATATACCAGCAGCCACTACACTATAGATAAAGTAATATCCAATAAAGTAATGAGCTAATAGTATGATCGATTGTTTTTTAGTGAATACAAATCTTTGATTATCGATATCTCTAGATCTTATCATAAAGTACCTCTGTTCCAGAAGTATCGAAGACTTGAGCGATTTGCCCTCCTCCTAATACTTCCTCACCATCATAAAAGACAGCTTCTTGACCTAATGTTACTGATTTAACAGGATCAATCATAGTCACTTCTAATCTTCCATCATCAAGATGTTTAATCGAAACATCCAAATCATTTTGACGGTATCTAAACTTGGCTTTCGCAAGTCGAGTATCTTTATTTTTTGAGAACCAGTTCAAGTCAGATATTACTGCTTTAGAAGCAAATAAATCTGGATGGTCTGCTCCCTTACCAACATAAAGTTGGTTGGATGACATGTCTTTTCCTACTACAAACCAAGGTCCTACATGGGCTGAAATATCCAATCCATGTCTTTGTCCAATAGTATAGAACATAACACCTGAATGTTGTCCCAGTACTTTACCAGTATCAACATCAATAATATCACCTTCCGAATCGCTTAAATAGTTCTTTAAGAAATCTTTATATTGACGCTCACCAATGAAGCAGATTCCAGTAGAATCTTTTTTTCTTGCAACTGGTAAGTCTAATGATAGTGCAATTTCTCTAACTTGAGGTTTTGAAAGACCTCCTAAAGGAAATAGTACACGATCTAAAACATTTGGATTAACACGTGACAAAAAGTATGTTTGATCTTTATTATGATCCAAACCTTTATACATTGTGCCATCTTTACTAATTGCATAGTGACCTGTAGCCAATGCATCATAGCCATTGTCATCCATAAATTTATAGAATGCATCAAATTTAACAAATTGGTTGCATAAGATATCTGGATTGGGAGTAAATCCTTTTTCAGTTTGTTTTAAAAACGAAGAAAAAACATGATCCCAGTATTCTTTTACATAATCCACTCTTAATAGTGGCAATCCTAAATGATTAGCAACTCTGAGTGCATCATCATAATCTACTTCTTGAGAACATTGGTCATCATTGATAGTTGGATTCCCCATAATGTCATTATTTGTTAAGGAATCCCAATTTCTCATAAAAGCACAGGTGACATCATGCCCCTGCTCTTTTAATAAATATGCTGCTACGGCGGAATCGACACCGCCTGATAAACCTACTAAAACCTTCATTTAATCACTTCTTTCATTGCTCTTCATGAACCACGTGGCGGTTTATATTTCTTAACTCCGATGGTAAAAAGGCATCAATTTCTTCATCATCATACCCTACTAGGAAAGATCTTTCATTCATGATGATTGGTCTTTTTAAAACCGAAGGGTGTCTTTGGATGAATGTGATGAGTTCACTCATTGATAGTTCTTCCAAATCAATCTTGGAATCTTGCATAATTTTAGAACGCTTTGAAATAATATCTTCTGTTCCATTTTCACTTCTCATCAAAAGATTCTTAATTTCTTTATCAGATAAAATGGTAGAAAATATGTTTTTCTCGATGAACTTTAAATCGCGATCATTAAGCCATTGCCTAACTTTACGACATGAAGCGCAACCTGGTGATGTATATAAAATTATCATAATATTAACCCCCTTTTCTATTCATTATACAGTGTTCAAAGCCCTTTGAATAGGGGCTGCGAAAAACAAATTATCGTTTCCAGTCCAATCCCATAACTTCTTGAACTTTAGCTAATACTTCTTGTACCTGTGGTCTTAGTGCATTAGCACCTGCATCCAGTACTTGGTTGAGTAAATCACTGTTGATGAGTTCATTATATGCTGCTTGAATTTCTCCAATACGCTCACATACCACATCAGCAACTTCTTTCTTAAAGCCACCGTATTGGTGATCTTTAAAGTGCTCTTGAGCTTCTTTAATCGATACTTTGCTCAATACCGCATAGATTGTTAGAAGGTTTGAAATACCGGGCTGGTTTTCTGGATCGTATTGAACTTTATTCAAACTGTCTGTAACTGAAGACATAATCTTCTTACGAGTTTTCTTAAGATCTTCTTTAAGGTAAATTACACCTTTGTCCCCTTCAGTATCTGACTTGGACATCTTCTTTGATGGTTCGCTTAAAGACATGATACGAGCTCCAACTTTAGGAATGACAGGTTCTGGAACCTTGAATATTTCTCCAAAGCGGTTATTGAATCGAGTCGCAACATCACGAGTTAATTCTACGTGTTGCTTTTGATCTTCTCCAACTGGTACATAATCTGCCATATGAACAAGAATGTCAGAAGCCATTAATGTTGGATAAGTATAGAAACCTGCTGATAGTGACTCTTCAGTTTCACGTTTATCCTTATATTGAGTTTGACGGTTTAATTCACCCATATAAATTTGTGTTGCTAGAATAAATCCCAGTTGAGCAATTTCTGGAATATCTGATTGTAAGAAGATTGTAGCTTTCTTAGGATCTAATCCAACTGCTAAGTAAAAAGCTAAGGCATCTCTTAGGTTTGTTTCTAACTCTTGGGGATCTATTGGCATTGTAATACAGTGAAGATTAGCAATAAATACCTTTAAGTCATATTGATCTTGATTTTCTACAAAAGGAATCAGTGCCCCAATATAGTTTCCTAATGTAAGTTGTCCAGAGGGTTTAATCCCTGATAGCATAGTTTTTTTCATAATTCCCCATCCTTACCTAATTTAATAAAAAACACAGATCATTCTGTGTTTGATTTTTGCTTACTGACCCATGGATCGCATGATTTCGCGAATTTGCTTTTCGGAAGGTTTACGTCCCATTTGCATATACATTGCACGAATCATCTTTTCGTTGATTGGTGGATTTTCTCTAACTTGTTTTTCAAACATTTTCTTTGTAATGAAGAATGAAATGGCAGCCCCGATAAGACCTCCACCGATCATCCATAACAGTGAACTAACAATTGGACTCATAATTAAAAACTCCTTTTTCTATATATAAATTATACTCTATAAAATTATTTTATCAATAAGCCCCAAGAGATATGATATTATTCCCTGTAGTTTACAGGTGGGATTTCTGTTGAATGCTTAGGATTCCAATCATAGATTGATATTCACACCACAGTCGAACTCCGAATTCCCTTATATCAAAGTGTCGGAAATAAAATTCCCTTGGAGCACCATTATTATACCACATCATCCCTCGGTTTCGTGCTATAATATGAAAAGAAAATTATCAAAAGAGGTGACTTATGAAATTGAGTAAAAGTTTCTTTTCAACTTTAAGAGAAGACGTTAAAGATGAAGATTCAAAGAGTGGAAATCTTCTAGTTCGTGGTGGTTATGTTAAAAAGACATCATCAGGTGTCTATATGTACCTGCCTCTAGGACTTAGAGTAATTAGTAAAATCGAGAGTATTATCCGTCAAGAGATGGAAATGATCGATTCAAATGAGATGATGATGCCTACCCTAATTGCAGAAGATGTTTATATTGCATCGGGTCGTCGTGATATCATTGGTAGCTCAATGTTTAACTTGAGAGACCGTTATCAAAAACCATTTGTTTTAGGACCTACTCACGAAGAATTGTTTGCGCAAGCAGCATCATTACATATCAAATCATATAAAGATATGCCTTTAAGCTTGTTCCAATTCCAAACTAAATTCCGTGATGAGGCACGCCCTCGTTTTGGATTAATTCGTGTTCGTGAATTTGTAATGAAGGATGCTTATACTTTCGACCTTAATGAAGAGGCTGGAGATAAATCATATAATTCAATGTTTGAAGCATACAAAAATATCTTTAACCGTATTGGTATCGATTACCGTATAGTTCGTGCAGACACTGGAATTATGGGTGGTCTACTATCTGAAGAATTCCAAGCTATCTCTCCTATTGGTGAAGATATCTTAGTATTAGGTGAAAACTTCGCTTCAAACTTAGAGATTGCCGAGAACGTTAATCGTATCGTTGATACTGATGATTTCTTGGAGATGGAAGAAGTTCATACTCCTAATGCTAAATCAATTGAAGAAGTATCTTCATTCCTTAACCTACCAGTTACGAAATTTGTTAAGACACTAATATACAAATGTGATGAAACATTCGTAGCAGTTTGCGTATTAGGTAATCGTGAAGTTAACGAAACTAAATTAGGTAAACTACTTAATGCAATTGATGTTGAATTAGCATCATTTGGAGATGTTGTCGAAATTACTGGAGCATCTGTTGGTTTTGCAGGGCCATTAAACTTAGATATCGATGTCTATGTTGATACTGAAATTGAAGGCTTAAGAAACTTCATTATCGGTGCTAATAAAGATGATTATCACTACATTAATGCTAACTTTAAAGATGTTAATGTTAAAGCTTATGCTGATATTACTGAAGTTCATGAAGGAGACCCTAACCCAGCTGGTTCAGGAGTCCTATCATTTGCTAAAGGTATTGAAGTTGGTAACACATTCAAACTTGGAACTGCTTATGCAAAAGCTATGAAGTTAGAATATCTTGATGCAAATCAAAAACTTCAAGATGTATTCATGGGATCTTATGGAATCGGAGTTGGTCGTACACTTGCTGCTGTTGTAGAGCAAAATAACGATGACCATGGTATCGCATGGCCAATGAACTTAGCACCTTACCAAGTTGCTATTGTTATTGTAAACATGAAGAACCAAGAACATGTTGATTTCGCAACTGACCTTTATGAGGAAATGATGCGTGCTGGTATCGAAGTTATTCTTGATGATCGCCCTTCTCGTGCAGGAGTTAAGTTTAACGATATGGAACTGATTGGTATTCCTTTAAGAATTACAATTGGTCGCGATGTTGAAAACAACCAAGTTGAATTCAAAGAACGTTCATCAGAAGAAAGTTCAAAAATTGATCGAAGTGACATCATTGCTCACGTTCAATCATTAATTAATAAATAATAACTAAGAGGTGCACAAAATGCACCTCTTTTCTTTTGCTCTATCCATTAAAAAACGACATTTATTCAATGTCGTTTTCAATATTTGTATCTTCTGGTTCAGAATTAGGATCTTGTTTTAAGATTAATCGAGGACGTGAACCTTGTGCAGGTCCTACGATTCCGTTTTGTTCTAAAGCATCCATTAAGTTGGCGGCTCTGTTATATCCTACTTTAAAGCGTCTTTGTAGTAGTGAAGTTGAAGCTTTCTGATTAGCAATAACATAATCTTCTGCTTCTATGTATAGTGGGTCATCGGTATTAGCGACGATTCCAGCACCTGAATCGGTTGTTCCAGCAATGAAGTCATCTTCAAATGTTGGCGCAGCTTGTTCGGATGCTCTTTGAGCAATCGCTGCAACCTCTTCATCCGATACATATACACCTTGTACTCGAATTGGATGCGGTTCACCCATTGGAACGTATAGCATATCACCATAACCCAATAGTTTTTCAGCACCCGTTGTATCAAGAATTGTTCTTGAATCGATTGCAGAAGAAACTGCGAAAGCAATTCGTGATGGTATATTAGCCTTGATAACACCAGTAACAACATCTACTGATGGTCTTTGTGTAGCAACAATTAAGTGAATACCAGCAGCACGAGCAAGTTGAGTAATACGTTGAATACTAGTTTCAACATCTTTACCAGCTACTGACATCAAGTCTGCAAGCTCATCAATAATAACAATGATCCATGGCATCTTATTGTAGTTTTCTTCTGGGAAAGCAAGAACCTTCTCGTTAAAGCCAGCAATATTTCTAACACCTGCTTTAGAGAATGTGTCATAGCGCTCATCCATCATCTTAACAACAACATTTAAAGCCGCTGCAGCTAACATTGGATCTGAGATAACCGGTCCAATTAAGTGAGGAATATTTACAAATGGTGCAAATTCTACCTTCTTTGGATCAATTAAGAGCAGTTTTAGCTCATCTGGTTTTTTACTTAATAAGATCGAAGTGATAATTGAATTTATTGATACTGATTTACCTGAACCAGTTGCTCCAGCGATAAGTAAGTGAGGCATCTTGTTAAGGGCAATCATGATAGGTTTACCTGTTAAATCTTTACCAAGAGTTACATTAACATCTTTGTCCGATTTGAACTGTGGTGATTTTAAGATAATGTCTTTCATACCAACTGGAACGAGTTCCTCATTTGGTACTTCAATTCCAACAGCTGATTTACCTGGAATTGGTGCTTCAATACGTAATGTCTTAACTGCAAGTTCCATCATCAAGTTGTCTTGTACTGATGAAATCTTTGATATTTTTACATTTGAATCCGGTTTAAGTTCGAATTTAGTAACCGCAGGCCCTATATGGATATCAATCAGTTGAGCATCAATACCAAACTGTTTTAAGACTTCAATCAAACGATCTGCTTTTTCTTTAGCAGCTTTTGAGTTTAATGATGAACCCTGTCGACCATTAACCCCATCGAGAAGATGAATTGAAGGTAATTTATAATTTTCATAAGTAGTTGGTAAGGGACTTGGTTTTTCAATCACTTCACCATCAGAATCGACTGCATTTTCTACAGCTGAATCTCTTGGAGCTACTTCTGATGGACTGATTTCATTATTAATTGGTTGCCCTTCATTTTCATCATATGAAATGAAGAGTGACTTTTGAGCATCATCTTTAACTTTAATTTGTGGAAGATTAGAATCATCTTCGAAATTTTCAGCAATCATCTCATCGTAAGATTTTAATGGTGCTTCTTGTTTTTTCTTAACCTTTTTAGGTCTGTTTTTAAACGAAGACATTAATGATCGTGATTGCTTAATTGCATCCTCTGTAGTTTCGCTCACTGTTTCAACAACTTGTTGAGGTGAATAGAGTAATGCAACAATAATTACGGAGAATAGAACAATGAAGATCATCGTCCCCTCACGGCCAAATAAATAAGATGCAGCACCATAAACAATCGATCCTATAATACCTGAATATGCATTCAAACTCAGATCATTGAATAATGTTCCAACTTGAGCTAGGTAATTATTAATATAAGCAAGACCCACCAAGTCTCCTTTTTGGAAGAGTGCTTGAACTAACATAATAATAACGATACTTAATCCCAAGACAATGTATCGCTTTAAGGTCATATGGAATCCCTTAGGTCTGAAAATAAATATAATTAGGACCAATATTTTTAATATCATAAATATTTGTGGGTATTGTCCCAGGAGTATTCTAAATAGTTTATATATAAAAAGTCCAACGACACCAAACTGGAATATTCCTAATATCAATAGTGCAATTGCAGTCAGTGAGAATATAAATGGATACCAGCTAAACTCTTGGTTTTGGCTGGTACCCTTTTTATTTGAAGTTGGCTTTTTTTGTGTTGATTTACTTTTACCCATACACATCACCTTTCAATTATTAAACGCGAATTTCGATAATTACCGGTAAGATCATAGGACGTTTACCTGTTTGTTTGTATATGTATTTAGACATTAAATCACGCGCTTCATTACGAGCTGAGATATTGTCATATTTTTTTTCTTTAACAAGTCTTTCGATTGTAGACTCTAGAATATTACCTACTTCTTTCATGATGTTTTCTGAATCTTTTAGATAGATAACACCACGTGATTGGATATCCGGTCCTCCAAGTACTGCTTTGTTTTTATTGTTTAGAACAATACCAACAATCAGTGCACCATCTGTTGATAGTGTTTGACGATCTCTAAGAACTAATCCTGAAGTATCAAGATGATCTTTACCATCAATGAGTACATCTTCAAGAGGCAGAATTTCTTGAGTTGATTTAAGTTTTCCATCGATGAATTCAGCAACCTGTCCATTGTCTAAAATTAAGACATTTGCAGGAGATAATCCCATTCCTGATGCGATGTTAGCATTGATGAATAAGTTCTTATATTCACCTTTAACTGGTAGATAGAACTTAGGTTTCAATAATGCGATCATCATTTTTAAATCTTCTTGTGATGCATGCATTGATAGAACTTGCTTGTATGATAAAGTTTTTGTTTTAATTGAATCTTTATGTAACTCATTCATCATTTCTGTTGAAGGAGTTTCTGAACCCGGTACCGGTGGAGATGCAACGATAACATAGTCATCTTTTTGCATTTCAATAACGTTATCTTCACCCATTGCAATGCGTGACATTTTTCTAAATACGTTAGGACCGACATCAGATACTAAGATCATGACATCTTTTTGGTCATTTTTAAATTGTGCTCGTTTAACTTCTAGACCTCTAGGTATTTTGTAGTAACCTAATTTTTCAATGTGATCAAGTAGTTGACGTTGACGTTCACCATAGAAGAATACTTTCTTCTTGTATTTTTGAGCTAACTCTAACATCTCGATGATTCTATAGATGTTTTGCTCGTACATAGTGACAATAATACGTCCTGTTGATTCTTGGAAGACTGATTCCACCTTATTAGCGATGCGGTGGTTTGGAGCTGTAAAGCCCTCTTTATCTGCATATGATGATTCTGCTGTAAGTAGGAATACTCCCTTCTTACCAATTTCTGATAAATTAGCCAAATCTGAAGCAAATGATTCGTTGCGAATGTCAAAATCAATCATGAATTCTGATGAGTGCACAATATAACCTTGTTGTGTATCGATTGCGATACCGAATGTATCTGGGATTGAGTGTGTTTGTCCAAATGCCAGCATCTTACGTGATCCGACTTTGAACTCACCATTTCTTTTAATTTTGAAAATTGAAGTGTTCTTAATCTTATTTTCTTTGAACATATCTTCAATCATGAGTGCAATTAAAGATGTTGTATATATTGGTGCATTAACCTCTTTAATGACATAAGGTAAAGCTGCCATAACATCGTCATGACCATGAGTAATAAAAATCGCCTTTACCTTGCTTTTGTTTTTCTTTAAGTATGAAGTATCAGGAATAACAACTTCTACTCCTAATTGATCTGCTTTAGGATATTTTATTCCTGCATCAAATACGTAAATTTCATTGTCGATTTCAATAACCGACATATTACGCCCTTCTTCGTCTAGCCCTCCTAGAGCCATAAATCTAATTTTTTCCATAAAATCTCCTATTTCTTTCATATATTGTGCATATTTCTTCTGTTCTTATTATACACCATTTAGGCCCTTATAAGAAGAAAATACCAAGCTTCCCTGGTATTTTATCGGTTTATTCTCTTGATGGATTTAGCTTTCATTGTGCTATCGTCAATATCGACAAGTACAGCATTTAGAAAAGCTTCACCTTGCGCAACTTTAAAATGCGTCTTCTCATTTAATATAACTCGGTTGTAAAGTTCTTCTACATCTCGACCAATAACAGAATCATAAGCACCACACATACCTACATCTGTGATGTAAGCACATTGGCCAATCATTCTCTCGTCTGCAGTTTGAACATGTGTATGTGTTCCTACTACGCAATCGACTTGATCTTGGTATACATGAGCAAAGAGCATTTTCTCTGATGTTGACTCCGCATGGAAATCAACAAAATAGAAGTCACAATCTGTTGCTTCAAGTACATCATCCATAAATGGATATGGTGAACCACCAACACGATTCATAAAAGCTTCCCCATAAAGGTTTACAACACAAATGGTTTTGCCTTTAACATTATAAATTTTATAATAATTCCCAAAATCAACAGGTTCAATGTTTGCAGGTACTAATAGGTCTTCACATTCTTCGTAAAAATCGAAAATTTCGCTTTTAGCAAAGGTATGGTTTCCCATTGTGATGCAATCAACACCAGCCTGTTTCAGTTGCTTGTATATCTTTTTAGTTATTCCCTTACCATGCGCTGAATTTTCTCCATTTGCAATGATAAAATCTAACGCGTATTCCTCTTTTAACGTGGATAAGTGGTCGACAACAATTTGTCGACCACTTGCTCCTACTATATCTCCAATAAATAATAATTTCATTTACTTAGCCAATTCTATCGCTCTTAGTTCGCGGATTACAGTAACTTTAATTGTACCTGGATATGTCATTTCTGCTTCAATTTGATCACGGATTTCGCGCGCTAACTTAACAGCTTTAAGGTCATCTAGGACATCTGGAACGACCATAACACGAAGCTCACGTCCTGCTTGAATCGCAAAGGCTCTTTGAACTCCTTCTTTAGTTGTAGCAATCGCTTCCAGATTTTCAAGTTTCTGAATGTAGTTTTCAAATGATTCAAATCGTGCACCTTCACGTGATGATGAAATTGCATCTGCAGCTTGAACAAGAACTGAAATAGCACTTGTCGCTTCAGTATCACCGTGGTGAGAAGCAATAGCATTAACAACAACTGGATGCTCGCCGTGTTTCTTAGCAAGACGTACCCCTAATTCAACATGGGTACCTTCCAATTCAAAGTCTTGTCCTTTACCAATATCGTGTAAAAGACCAGCACGTTTCGCAAGTTTTTGGTTAAGCCCTAATTCAGCTGCCATCATTCCTGCAATATTAGCTACTTCAATTGAATGAGCCAATACGTTTTGTCCGTATGAATAACGGTATTTCAATTTCCCTATAATCGTGATAATTTCTTTATCCATTTTTGCAAGTCCTAGATCAAATAGAGTATCTTGACCTGTTTTTTGAATGATTTGGTAAAGTTCTTTACGAGCCTTTTCAACTACCTCTTCAATACGACCTGGTTGAATTCGACCGTCTGTCATTAGTGTTGTAAGGGCCATACGTGCAATTTCACGACGTACAGGATCAAAGCTTGATAATGTAATTATTTCAGGTGTGTCATCTACGAGTAAGTCAACTCCGGTAGCTTTTTCAAAAGCACGGATATTACGACCTTCACGTCCAATAATACGACCTTTCATATCTTCACTTGGTAATGTAATAATAGCGCTTGTTCGCTCTTGAGTAACATCTTGTGCATAACGAGCAATTGCTAGTGAAATGATGTTTCTTGCGATTTCTTCACCTTGCAAATGTGCCTCATTCTCTCGGTCACGAATATAAGCAAGAACTTCGTTTTCCATCTTTTTCTCGACGTTTTCGAATAGTTCTTTCTTAACTTCTTCTTGAGGCATCTGAGCAATACGTTCCAACTCTTTGAGTTGATTCTCAGTTTGTTCCATAAGTCTTGCTTCTGTCTTTTCAAGACTGATCGTCTTGTTCTCTAGATTTGTTTGTTTTAATGTAAGTTCCTGGTCTTTAACGACGAGGTTTTGGTCACGAAGATTTAGTGTATCTTCTCTTCGGTCTAATTTATTTTCATAATCTTGGACTTCTTTACGAAGTGCCTTAATTTCTTTTTCAGCATTTAATTTAATATCGTAAGCTAGTGTTTTTGCTTCAAGTGCACCTTGTCGTGCAATCATTTCAGCTTTTTCTTCAGCTTCTTTTAATAGTTGTTTTGATTTTTCTAAAGAGCGGTTTAGTTTTGCTTTATTTACAACGATCATCGCAAGAATCATTGCTATAAATACAATTAACCCAGTTAAGACAGAATATAAAATGTTGTTATCCATAATATTCCTCTTTCTTGTTTCGATTGTTCTTCAATATTAGTTTCCTAATAGTAATATCATACTGTATTTTGTGTGATTTCACAAGACCATAATAGTTTTATTAAATGATTGTAGGAAGGTTTTCATATCCTGTGAAATAGGCAGTATAGAAAGACTATTGACCATCCAAGGAAATAAAAGCAGTGGATTTATGGAACTGATTTTATAAATAATGAAAGCCATTACACTTAGCACGAATGGACTTAAACAGATAAGTGCATTTTTAAGATGATTTTGAGTTAACTCGACCATGGCACTTAAAACATAATTTTCAAGTTTTAAAAAAGTGGTCCTTTTTGGGTTAAATCTTCTCGCAAATGAGAGATGTAATGCTTCATGCATTGATAAACTAATCAATATATTCAAAATAAGTATGGTTAGTATCGGATGCCATAAGCAAATAAATATAAAACCCTTTTTTAGTAGATGATTCGTTATTTGGAGACTCAATAATAAAATACTTTTAGTATCACTAAGTTTTAGGATCATCTGTCATACCCCTTAATTTGAACATTTCTAGACAATTTACACTTACCACAAGTAGCATAAAGATAATTTTCATATGGATGAACTCTA
>JBGXRX010000029.1:0-8082 GCA_041811795.1 Erysipelothrix sp.
AAGGGAGAAATCAAATAAGCATCAAGATTAGGTAAAATCATGATTCCTAATACAAGGAAGATAATACGATACATACCCAATCCCAAGCCTGATATTAAACCTATAATATTCACTGCAATGGATCCTACATATGGAATGAATAAACCCAAAGCTGTTAGAAGCCCCATCATCAGAGCATACTTATGACCTACTATGAAGTAGAAAAGAGTATATTCTACGATGGTGATGGCAACAATAACAATAAATGATTGGTAGTAGTTACGAATGGCTTCATTTACAACAATAGCTGAACGTTCCCATTTATAAGAAATTCTACCAAAGACATTCAAGATGCCTTTAACGATAGTCTCATAATCCATAACGATATAGAGTGCAATCACAAATGAGAAGACACTGGTTGTAATTACGGAAATGATAACGTTGATGGAATCACCTAGTAAGTTAGGAATATTAGGTAGTGATGTAAGGAGTCCATCTGAGAATTTAACAAGTTGATCAACAATGTTTTCAATGATGGGTGATGGTACTTGATTGATGTTATCCAAATAGATTTGGTAAAGTGATTCAATACCGTCTCCAAAGTTACCAAATAGAGATCCTAAATCATTGATGAGCATTGGGAAAAAGCTGGCAAATAAGAATCCAAAGATTAAAAGAATTGAACCAATGATGAGTGGTACTGAAATCCCTCTTTTAATATTACGTGATTCAAAGAAGACAACGGCTGGACGTATGAGGTAGGCAATAACAAAACCGATGATGAAGGGTTTTAATATTGCACTCACCAATCCCCACATGGTTGACCATAGGGGCCAAGTTGCTGTAATTAATAAAACTAAAATAAGGAGTAATGATAGAGCCAGTAATCGGGTATATACTTTCTTTTCTGTTAAGGCATCAATTGCTTTCATTAAAGATTTCATAAAACCTCCTTGAGTCCTTGATGGACTAGTTGATGTAGATGTTTTGCGATTTTTGTAAGATGTAACGATGCATTTTTTTGTTCATTGAAACTACTAGAGGAACCACAAATAAAGATCCAACGATAACCCAAAAGGATCGCTCTACCACGAAGTTTAGAGGTGAGATGATCATGCCCTTAAATTGTGTCAGAATAATATAAGTGATGCTCTCTTTTAATGTGAGTGCCAAGATTACGGAAACGTAGAATTCTTGAATATCAGTTCCAATAACAGTCTTTATAATACCCATGATTAAGAATGTAATCAGATAAGTAGAAATAAAGATTGGGAAAGATCCTACATGGTTTAACTCTAACCAAGCTGTAACCATAAAGATTTTAAAGACCAACTCTGTGTTGGAATCGGTTTGTTGAAAGAGTAAAAGACCTACAAAGGCCATGGATGAAATATAGTTAATTCCTGATAATCCAAAGGAATTAAAGACAACTACGGTTAAGGTATCCAGTACCATAAAAGCTGCTAGGAATAGAAATTGCATCAATCTCACAGTTCTCATGGTTTTGAAACGACCTTAACGTATTTTAAATCTGAAAAGTTAACATGGGATTTCATATATACAATAGTACCTAAACTATCTGCTGTCTCCTTCACAGAATCAATCTCACCAACATAGAATCCTGATGGGTATACCCCACCCATTCCAGATGTCGATACAGCCATGCCTTCAGTAATGGAAACATTGGTTTCTAAAAGACGTATGGAGAATAAACCAGTATTGAAATCATAAGATTGTAGGATTCCATTAACATAGAGGTTATCCGTAGCCTTAATCTTAATTGAGACCTGGGAGTGTTCATTATTTGCAGCAACAGTTGTAACGGTAGATTGTTTGCTATCAACATCAATAACTTTACCTACAAGCCCGTTGGGGTTGATGATTGCATCCCCTACCTTGATACCATGATCAGATCCCTTATCAATTGTATAAACTTGGTTCCAAGCTTCAATTGATGAGTTCTTAATGGTTGCTGAAGTTAAAGTATGTTCTGAATATACAGAAGACAGATCATTTAATGCTTTAAGTTCATTCACCTCGCTTTCTAGCTCTCCTAAAAGACTGTGCCAGTGGTTATCATAATCCACACGTTGTCTTAGAGCATCATTTTCACTGCGTAATTGAGCCATTGTAGCAGTATCCTTGAAAAGGTTAGAAATGGTTTGAACAGGATAATCTATGAGGCCATAGCGCACCATTGAGAAAAAGCTGAAAGTGTTACGATCAGTAGATTGGAGTAAGTTTGAACTTCTAAATATGTTCATACTTATTAATAATACGACGATAATGGCTAGTATCTTAACTAGCACTTGTTTTAAACTTGAACGATTCTTCATCTTGCCACCTACACTATAGGTGTATTATACAATGTATGGCTCTAATAGAAAAGCACATGAGACGATTTAGGCTTTCATATCAAATAGGGATGGGTGTTTTTCTCGTATGGAGAGGTATTGACCGTGGGATACAATGATGTGGTCAATGACATCGATACCTACTATATGACCGGATTGAACCATGATGGATGTAACTTGAATGTCAGCCTGACTTGCGACTAGTGTACCTCCTGGATGGTTGTGAACCAGGATGATTCGTGTGGCATTGACCTGCATGGCAATACGATAGACATCACGCGGATGTACGACTGAGCGGTCTATTGTACCTTTAAAAAGGGTTTCATAGGATAATATCTTGTTTTGATTGCTAAGGTAGACAACTAAAAAGTGTTCTTGGGATTTATAGCCAATCTCTAGGTTTAACCACAACATAAGTGATGAAGGGTCAGAGATTTGTATTTTATCGTTGGTTGATGGTTTTACCATGCGACGACTCATTTCACCAATGGCAATGAGCTCTATTGCCTTAATTTCCTTAATACCTGAAATCTTAGTGAAATCACTCATGGAGAGCATTAGAAAACTACGTAAGCCATTGGATAAATCTAGTATTTGGTCTGCTATTTCCAGTGCAGAATGCTTGGGAGTGCCTGCTCTTATAAATAGAGCTAGTAGTTCACGATCGGAGAGGGATTCAATACCGTGAAGCAATGCTTTTTCTCGTGGTCGTAAGTTTAGGGGCATGTCTTGAATCTTAATAAGATCACCTCAGTAGTAATTATGAGGTATCTATCACTATTCCTACTATGCTATACTAAGGCCATAGAAACGAGGTTAGTATGACTTTATTCACTCCTTATAAACTTAAAGAAATAGAACTTAAAAACAGATTGGTAATGGCACCGATGTGTCAGTATTCTTGTTTTGATCATGATGGTATTTTAACACCATTCCATAAAACTCACTATCAAGCACGAGCGATTGGACAGGTTGGTTATATCATTGTTGAATCGACCGGAGTATCACCAGAAGGCCGTATTTCAGATCGCTGTTTGGGTCTTTGGAATGATAGCCAAAGGGACGCTTTTAAAACAATGGTGGATGATGTTCATGCACTGGGATCACACATCGGGATTCAGTTGAATCATGCTGGTAGAAAATGTGTCGCGGTTGATGGTGTGGACACTATATATGCTCCTTCAGCACTAGCTTTTGATGAGAAATCCAGAGTGCCTCATGCCCTATCAGTTGATGACATCAAAACTGTAATGAATGACTTTAGAGATGCTGCAAAACGTGCTGATGAAGCAGGTTTTGATGCTTTAGAGATCCATGGTGCACATGGCTATTTAGTATCACAGTTCATGAGCCCTGTAACTAATCAAAGAGATGATGTCTATAGTGATCCGAAAGTGTTCTTGAATGAACTATTAGACGCTATTGAAACGGTTTGGCCAAAAGACAAACTATTAACGATAAGAATATCGGCAACAGATTATGAAGAGTTTGGTTATGGAGTTGATGATGTTATTGAAATGTTAAGACCCTTTAAAGACCGTCTTGACTTGATTCATGTGTCATCTGGTGGTATCACACCGATTGCTCCTCCACGTATTTATCCAGGCTATCAGGTCGGTTTTGCAACAAGTATTAAAGAAGCACTTGACGTTCCTGTTATTACTTGTGGTTTAATCAATCAACTTGATCTAGTTTCTGATATCTTAGAGAATGGACGTGCTGATTTAGTAGCTATGGGACGTAATTTACTACGTGACCCAAATTGGTTATTACAAGCAGCTCATAGTCGTCGTAAGACTCATCTGATTCCTGAGCAATACCTAAGAGCATTTAAATAAAAAGCAAAAACAGTTTAAGATTCTTCTTAAACTGTTTTTTTGTACAATTTTGAGCTAAAGACATAAGAAAACCCTAACGATTTGTCAGGGTTAAGTTTTTAGCGTGTTTTGAAGTAAGATGGGATTTCTGGTCCATCATTTTTCACTGCTGTTGTTGGTTCGTTGTTTGCTTTGAATCCCACTTGTGGTGATGATTCTTGGGTTTCAACTTTTGATTGTGGTAAGTCAAACCCTGTAGCTACAACTGTTACGATAATAGCATCTCCTAGGTTATCATTTACAGCAACACCGAAGATGATATCAATATCAAATCCTGATGCTTGACGTACAAATTCTACAGCTTGGGATGCATCGTACATTGAGGTCGATGTTCCACCTGTAATGTTGATGATAGCATTACGTGCTCCATCAATTTGTGCTTCAAGTAGTGGTGATGTAATGGCACGTTTAGCAGCTTCTAAAGCTTTATCTTCACCCTCTGCCATACCGATACCAATGAGTGCAGAACCTTGTCCTTGCATAACAGTTCTAACATCAGCAAAGTCTAAGTTGATGAGTGATGGAACCGCGATTAAGTCTGTAATTGTTTGAACACCTTGACGTAGGATATTATCCGCTTCTTTAAATGCGTCTAACATTGAGATGTTTCCAATGACTTCAAGTAGTTTATCATTTGATACAATGATCAATGAATCCACGTTAGCACGTAGTTTCTCTAAACCATCTTTAGTGTTGTTTTGGCGGCGTGGCCCTTCAAAACTGAATGGTTTTGTAATAACTCCAACAACCAATGCACCCTCTTCTTGAGCGATGCGTGAGATAACAGGTGCAGCACCGGTTCCGGTTCCCCCACCCATTCCTGCTGTAACAAATACCATATCGGCACCTTTAACAGCTTCACGGATAAGGTCTTCAGATTCGATAGCAGCCTTTTCTCCAACTTCTGGATTTGCTCCTGCTCCGTTACCTGATGCATTATTTTTCCCTAATTCGATTTTGTTAATAACTGGTGATACGTTCAGTACTTGTAGATCCGTATTAGCAATAAAGAACTCTACTCCTAGTAGACCTTCATCAACCATGCGGTTTACAGCGTTACCTCCCGCTCCACCAACTCCAATGACTTTAATTACTGCAACTGAATTGATACTCATAATATTCCCCTTTGTCTTTATTTAACGACCTATAAACATGTTCTTTAATTTTTGAGTTAAGGATTCTTCATCCTCATTTTTTTCTGCTTGTAAGACTGCAGCTTTAAAGGATACTTCATCCACTGATGAAAGTGTATGATCTCTAAAGACTTCTTGATCTTTGTAGAAATAGAAGGCTCCTACTGCGGATGATAAACTTGAACGTTTAACACCAAAAGTAGTTGATATATAAGACTCTACTTCGCAATTTGCGTATTTCTCTACATTTTCTTTAAAACCTGTAATGCTAACTACATCACCAACCAATAACACTTTAGGTGTTCCTAAATTATGAACTGGTGAGAAACGATCAACAATCTCAGCCAGATAATAATCCATCTGGTTTGCGACTAGGTCGTGAATCTCTTGTTCTGATATTGTATGTGTCTTAGCTTTACTTGACCACATGAACAAGGGGTCTTCACTTAGACCATCCTTGTTCAAGTTCAGATTATAATAGAGCAAACGATGTGTAACATCTGCTGGTACTCTTAATGTATTTTTAATAATGTTAGTAAATTGCTCCATACCGCGATCAACATAATCATTTGATAATAGTTTCCCTTGGTAATAGAGTGAATACTTAACTAAGCCTGGATTGAAGTTAACTGCAATGACAGGACGATCAACGGATGCTTCTAATGCAGAAGTTTCCTTTGCTAATGCAATATCATCTATGACAATATCGATAATCCCTAAACCTGAAATTTCAACACAGGATACATATGGGAAAATGATGGATTGTTTTAAGTAGTAGCAATCAACATCACAGACTAGACTTTCAGCCTTATCACCAATTGGTAATTTACGTGATGACATACCACCATTGATAAAACGAGAAAATAGAACATTACCTAAAACATAACCATCTGGTGCATCTTGGCGGTGTACTTCTTGATAAGCACGTTTGATATCTAGATGACTTATTCGACCGTTGATTGGAACTTTAATTTGTTTGTTTAGGTGTTTCATGTGAATGCCTGGAACACTTAAGATGACTTGAGAGATAAGCACTCCTAAGTTACGAGATGCATTCTCAATTGCTTTTTTTATTGCTTCTGAAATGATTGATTCACTCATGATGGAATAGCCATCCATTCCCATGTGTGCCACTCTTTCGACTTTTAAAATATTTAAACGACCATTGAAGAATTGCCCAACTAATAAACGAACTTCATGTCCGGCAATTTCCAATGTGGCAATGATCTGTTTCTCCATGCAAGTCCTCCATATACTATTAGTACTATAATAGCACAGAATAGTCTTTGATTAAAGGGCATCTTTTTGTTTTTCACAATGTTTACATTATCTTTCCTTGGCTAATAATTGGAGTTATAGTTTTTAAATATTTATCTTAAATAAGTTTGATAAATCACATTATTACTTGAGGTTTTTATAGATTTTATCATCCATCAAACACATAAATCACTAAATGAAATTCTTTTCCTTTTTAGTAAAAAAACTCGTCTTCAAACGAGTTTTTAAATCACCTTGCTAATTTTGAGGGAAAAGTTCAGAAATAATTAAATCCCCAACTTCTACCCCTTGTCCCTGATATGGGAAAACGTGAATATGTATTGCTGGATTGAAATTCATCTCCAATATCGAATAATTATCTTGAGACGCAGCGACTTCAACATCCTCTATCAAAATGTCAATTCCGGTTATATTTAGATTTAGTGCCAAAGCTGCTTTGGTTGCAATCTCAATATAAGAACTATCGACCTTGTGACTAACTTCGATACTATCACCACCAGTACTTATATTTGAATTTTCTCTTAAAGTAACTTGTACACCTTCAGGTATTATAGTTTCTACAGATAAATCTTGAGTTTTTAAGTAATCGACCATGATACTATCTATAACGATTTTTTCTAGAGGTTTTCGATAGTTCTCCCCTCTATTAACGTCTTTATTTTTTATTTCTATTAATTCTTCAATAGTCGAGTGACCATTTCCTATGACATTGGCCGGAACACGATGCAATACGCTAACTACTTTACCGCCAATGACTAAGAATCGGTACTCTTTACCAGAAACAAATGTTTCAATAATTACTTCAGAACTATAATCAAAAGCTAATTTTATAGCCTTTGAAAAAGAAACTTCGTCATGGTGATTCGTAAATATACTTATTCCAAGACCAAAGTTTGTATCATTAGGTTTAATTACGATTTGATCTGGGAAAGCAACACTTTTATAAAGAGCCATTGCCTCTTCTATGCTTTTAACTGAAATTCCTAAGGGCGTTTGTAACAATTGATCTCTTAGAACTTTTTTAGTTACTACTTTATTCTCCATCACTAGGACACTAGAATAATTATCCAAACTGGTTTTGGTTGCCTGGATAACATATTCTTTTCTGTTTCTTTCAACACTTTCTAATTGAATTAAATTGCTTTTCTGATCTAAAACTTCATAGATTTTACCTAACTTTATGGCTGAATGAATTAGTATTCTTGTTGATAACTCTAAACTTTCAAAACCAGGTAATTCAGCTTTTTGAGCATGTGAAAACTTCTTATACTCGCGGGCAATATCCATATGGTAATCGATAAATCCTTTATCAAGTATTTCATTTTTCAATATTAGGCAATCCGACAAACTATCATCATTAATTTTTGATATTTTGCTTTGAAAAATCTCCTTGAAGGCATAAGGAACATCTTCTAAAGTATTAAAGTAATTCAAGGCCTGTTTTAAAATATCGTTCCCTTC
>JBGXRX010000030.1:0-2939 GCA_041811795.1 Erysipelothrix sp.
AGTGCAACGTAACGCTTATCGAATGTTCGCTTATGATAAGATTCAACATTGACCTCAACGACTTTAGTAATAATGGATGGGTTACAAGTAACTGCAACTCTTAGGTTTAACTCTCATTTTTAAAGCATCAGCTTCATCAATAGATATAGCTTCCAATGATTCTTCCGCTACGGTAGGACGCGCGTCATAATGTCTGTCCATGGCATCATAAAGCGATCCATCTAAAATCATCTCCTTATCAAAACCAGGTACAATATACTCGGGTAGATACGATCTATCATAGGCAATAATAATATCGTTGGCCAAACGAAGTCTCTCTAGTAGATATAGCAAATCCCTTTCTTTAATACCCAACATCTCTGCAATGTTTTTATCAGCCTCAACTAAATCTAACTTAAGAAACACAGAAGATGGAACCATCCCCATTTTAGTTATCTCATCATTAAAGCTATAAAACTTAGAAATGTTTTGGTCCAAACCTTTAAATCTCAGATAACTTCCCTTACCTTGGATTCTTTCAATATAACCCTCTTGTTCAAGCTCGGTTAAAGCTCTACGTACAGTAATCCTACTGACACCATACATTTCACAAAAATCTGAATCCGTTGGAAGTTTATCGCCAACCTCATAATCATCTTGTTTTATCATGTCGAGTATGCCATTTTCGTTTGATAGTATGCGGGCATGGGTGAATTTCTACTAATCATGTTATTCCCTCCGATGTATGTTGTTATAACAATATGATAACTGTTAGCGTTTTCATTGTCAGCAAAAAAATATAAAAATTATTATTTCATATAATCCATAAAAACCCAGTCAAAAAAATACTCATATAAGAAAAAAAGGACCGTAGTCCTTTAGCTCAAACATAAATATTTCGTTTCTTAAAATAATAAAGTCCATATATAAACAGAGCTAAACTAACACCAATCCATATTCCATATGATAAGTAATCAAAACTACCAGCATAGATTCTAGAAGGCATTGTCGTATGTAAGATAGAAATAAACTCCAACGAGCCAAGTGCATCAACCATCTGTGCCATCATTCCAAGCACATATGGACCAAACACAACTCCCATCGAAACACCAACTGTGGATACGGTACTAGGTAGAATCAACGATAAGCCAGTCCCTAACAATAGAAACAGAACAGTAACTAAAATCATAAAACTAAATACAGGTATACTATCAATTAATATAGAGTTAATCTCAATACCCTTTGGCGCAAAGACTACTAAAGTAATTACACTTAAACCAATCACAACTAATAGAATACTTCCAATTACCATAAGATTACCCATTAACTTATCTAACACAAGTTTAGTTCGCGTAATAGGTTGAGCATATAAGAACTCAATAGTTCCATCTTTCTCTTCCTTCAAGAAAGTATTTAATCCCAAGCTGATTGAGTACACTAACAAGGCCATCATTACATACTGAATTATATAGCCGAAGAACTGATCAATTTTACTAAAGTCAGGAAATGACTCAAACCCCAACACCTGTAGAATATCATCAGGCATCCCCGCCATCAACTCTTGTAAGCCCTCTTCTGCCATCGTTGGAAAGAACGCCATAAACCCCACAATCATAAAACCCAAGACGCCCATCCAAATAAACATTGACTTCTTATTTAAATTAAACTGCAAGCGTCTCATACATTCACCTCATCTGAGTAATACTTTAAGAACCTATGTTCCATAGATACATCCTCAATCACAATATCATCAATCATACGTCCTGATAAAAAACTCAATAGCTGTTCAATAGAATCAACATATATCATCGCAATACTAGTTTCATCCATACTTAACACTTCTTGAGCTAGATCAGACAAGCCATTAATATCACCAATAATCTTTACATACTTACCATATAAACTAATATCATCTAATGAGATAGTTTCAATCAACCTTCCCTGCTTAATAAACATAACCCGATCACAGTGATCTTGAATCTCTTTCATATTGTGACTGGATATTAAAACACTCACACCACTCGCCGCCAAACTCTTCAGTATCCCAAATAGTACTTTTTGATTCAAAGGGTCCAGTCCATTTGTTGGTTCATCCATAATAAGAACCTTAGGTTTAATAACTAATGCAGCAATCAACGCCACCTTTTTCTTATTGCCCAAAGACAACTCTCTCATTCTCTTATTAGGATCTAAATCAAACTTACTCATTAACTCATGATAATACTCCATATCGCGAGCACCATGAAAATCCATACTTATAAAGATCATGTCCTCAACCTTTAACTCAGGATAGAAATTAACTTCACTTGAAACATAACCAACTTGTTGCTTTATCAAATTAGAATCACTCACAACATCCATATCTAAGATACGTGCATCCCCACTATCCGCAAATATATAGTTCAGCAAAACCTTAATGGTCGTCGATTCACCTGCACCATTTGGACCAATGAAACCAAGTATCTCACCTTCTATAAGTTCAAACGAAACATTATCAACAGCTTTTAAACTACCAAAAGATTTACTTAAATTACTAACACGAATCATACATAACCTCCATTTACTTAGATTATACCATATATTCACAAAATGGATGGGTTACACTTTAATGGACAACGCAAGATAGTCGTTGAAATCACCTATAACAATAATAAAGAGATTAATAGAAAAACCATCAGTGATACTGTAGTTACTGAACCAATTAATGAAGTCATTCTTGTGGGTACAAAAGAAAAAGAAATGACACCTGAATATAAATGTTCTACAGGTAATGACAGAAATAAACCATGTGATGATAGAGTTTATAACTCAGATCTAGATACTGCTTATTTAATAATAAAAGGTTGTAATGGTATAGTGAATTTGTAACACCTGTGTATAATCCAGTACAATGGAAGAAACAGGAGAAAACATATGAAACGTTACAGTACAGAAATGAAGAAGAAAATCGTTATAGCTAA
>JBGXRX010000031.1:0-3583 GCA_041811795.1 Erysipelothrix sp.
ATGATAGAATAAAATCTTCGCTAAATGGAATGAGTCCAATAAATTTTCGAAGAAGTTTAGGATTGCTCGTTTAAGTCCAAGAAATTGTCCGCACCCCACATGGACCATTATTCAGTTGACAAATACAACCACAATGATATAAATGATCTTAAGTTCACTCCGGTGGATGTTTGTAAGGTTGTAAATATTCATACTGAGTTTAATGTAAGGATATCGGCGGTCATTAGAAATAGTGGCAAAGTGTTATTTGATGAATCCGCTTATGATAAAAAGCATTTGGTTCCTATTGGAGGAAGAATGCAGATGGGTGAGAGTTTCGAAGAAGCGCTAGCCAGAGAAGTAAAAGAAGAGTTGGGAGTTGAAATCAATGAAAGTAACTTTTTGGGTTATGGTCAGGATTTTTTCGAATTAAATTTGAATGAAGATAGTAAGAAACCCATCCACTTTATATCTTTTGTCTACGAAGTTGAGGTCGACCTTGAGAAAATTGAGTTTGGAGATGGTTGTTGTGGAGTATGGATGGATACAGAAACAATTGGTGATATCCATATGAATAGTATTAAAAAATATCTTTAAGATAAGCAAAAGCCCCTAATTTATTAGGGGCTTTATCGTGTATAAATGAATTCAGATTCAGAAGATAAATCTGGATTGAAGGTGTAGCCATCAAAAGACATTTCTTTGAGCTCATTTGTGGTTTGTATTTTGTTGATAATGATCGTGTTAGCTGCATTACCTCGTGCTGTTTTAGCATAAGTCGACTTGGCAATGAACTGATCACCTACTGCTTCCTTAAAGTCTAAACGAATGAAAGGGACTGTGAGTTGATTGATGTGAATCATACCCTCATACTCTTGTGATGCTAAACTGATGATTGTTTTATTACATGCATTGAGATACTGGGTGATGTGGTCTTTCCAAACATCGTAGAGTTTTAAATCAAACTTAACCAGGAAGTCTAGGCGGTAGAGTCCAATCGCTTGATAGGGTTTAACCAATCCGTATAAAGCAGAGAGAATTGCAAAGTGGTCTTGAGCATAACTTCGATCCCAAAGCTCTAACTGAAGGGGTCTGAATGAGGCACCTTGATAAGTATGAACTGCGATGTTTTCTTCTTTGAAGTTCTGCAGATTATTATGAAGAGCTTCAGTCAACTTATCACTAATCTTCATATTTGATTTTAGTTGATCATAGGAATAAGATTGTAAAACATCTAAAATTTCAGACTGTATATGTTTAAATGGAGAATCGTTTAACGACTCTCCAGGATATGTTTTTTGAGTTTTAGTTGGTGAAACAAGGACTAGCATTAAATCAAAGTCTCATACATTTCTTGGTGGAATCCTACAAAAACACCTTGGTCAGAGATCATCAGTGGGCGACGAATAAGTCTTCCAGTTGATGCTAATAATGTAATCATTTCATCTTCGCTCATGTCTGCTAATTTATCTTTTAGCCCCATGTCACGGTAAACAAAACCGGATGAGTTAAAGAATCTTTTAATTGGTAGGCCTGATAAATCGATCCACTTCTTAAGTTCCTCTTTACTTGGATTGTCGATCATGATGTCTCGTTCGTCATATTGAATGTTATTTTCCTTTAAAAATGCAACTGCTCTTTTACATGTTGAGCATTTTGGATATTGAATAAATAATGGTTTCATAAAATCCTCCTAATGTAACTATTTTAACACAAATAAAAGAGTTTACTGATTGAGTTTTAGGCTTTTGATGACTTTAGAGGAGATAAAGAAGTCAACCAAGGAGTGAATGAAACCACCAAAGCCAACAGATACGATGACCACTAATAGAAACTCTTTGAAACCTTGAGAGCCATAAGCGAAAGTAATGGCTACTACTAGACATTCCATAAGAATGTGGATAAGTCCAATATAGGCAGAAAAACTATATTCTGATTTCTTAGTTTTTAATACATTTCTATTTTTCTGAATCATGAGTGCACCAACCACAGCAAATACGATATGGGATAGAGCGCGTAATGCGACTATATAAGTAGATGTTACAAAGAATCCTACTGCTGTTCCTAAAGCTACTAAAACAGCAACTAAGGGGCTTACAAACATAGCAATCATCACGGGTACGTGACTACCTAATGTATATGAAGCGATTCCAGTATTAATTTTAATTGGCATAACAAGGGGGATTATGATTCCCATGGCGATAAGTAATGCTGCAATAACTAGTTGTTTTGTATTTTTCATAATGTCTCCTAAGGTGTCATGACACCTCTTATATTATACAGACATATAAAAGCAGGTGTCAAGACACCTGCGAGTTATCGTATAGTAAATTGTGTACTTTTAGTTCTTTCAATGCTTGTTCTAGGTCCTTAGGATCATCGTAAGCAATTGTGTGAGTGTGAAGACCTTGCGTCAAATCGGATAGTAAAGTGTAATCACCTGCAATAAAGTCATTTACTTCATCCATAGTTTCAATGTTGAGGTTACCCTTAATCTCACCGTATGTTGGATGTTCAACAATCACATCGATGATTCTGCAATTGTTTTTAACCAGTGTCTCTAGTTCTAGAAGTGTGTCTTGTGCTTGGTGTTTAAAGACGATCTGTGTTTGCATGCCCTTATTGATGGGATCTAAAATATATCCTCTGTGTGTTGCTAGTATATTCAATCCTGAGGCTCTTAGAAGGGCAATGTCGCCAACAATGATTTGACGGGATACATTAAGGCTCTTAGCTAATCTTGTTGCACTGATGGGACTTGTGGATTTTTTAAGTAAATTAATCAGTTGATTTTGTCTTTTTGTTTTAGTCATGTGAAATTTCCCCTTTTTATAATTGTAACAGAAAATCATGTATAATGAATAATGGAAGTGAGGTCACTATGAAAATACTACTATATCAAAAAAATGAAAAAATGATGCGTAAATCCGGAATCGGACGGGCTATGAAACACCAAATTGAAGCACTGAATCAAGTGGGTGTTGAATATACACTAAATCCTAAAGAAGACTTTGATTTACTACATGTGAATACGTTTGAGCCCGGAGCTCGTCGTATGGCAAGAAAAGCTCACAAGATGCATAAGCCTGTAGTTTATCACGCACATTCTACTGAAGAAGATTTTAGAAACTCATTCGTATTTTCTAATCTGATTTCTCCACTATTTAAAAAGTGGATTGTTTCAACCTATAAACTGGGTGATTATTTATTAACACCAACACCTTATTCAAAGAAAATTCTCGAGGGTTATCCCATTGATCGTCCGATACAAGCTATTTCTAATGGTATTGATCTGCAACGATTTGAATACAAACAAGAAAAGGTAGATAAGTTTAAATCTTACTTTAATCTAAAAGCTGGAGAAAAAGTTGTTATCTCTGTTGGATTATATTTTGAGAGAAAAGGACTCCATGACTTTATTGAGGTTGCTAAATCAATGCCTGAAGTAAAATTCATTTGGTTTGGTCATACACCTTTAGCGTCAGTTACACAAACAATCCGTGAAGCTATTAAGAATAAACCATCTAATGTTGAATTACCTGGTTATATTGATGGGGATATTATTGAAGGGGCATTCTCAAGTGCTGATTTGTTTTTCTTCCCA
>JBGXRX010000032.1:0-9219 GCA_041811795.1 Erysipelothrix sp.
AATGAGGAAGCAACTACCCTGATTTAGATAGTTTGGTTGGTACTGTACGGCTTAATGTTATGGTACTTACTCAAAGTAGAACGGTTCAAGAAGGAACACCAAATCGAAACTTATAAAGAAATTAGAGATTTTATGAATGGTCTACCAGTAGATAATAAGAGTTCAACCTCAAAAAGAATATCAATGTTTTCAAATATTATAGTGAAAATGTTGGTTGGTGGTGTCGTTGGCTTTGTATTTAGCTATGTCTTATTTTCCATCTTCATGTAGGTTTAAGACTAAAATTTAAGTTATAATTAATGTAGAGTTTTTTCGGAGGATACTATGTTTAAAACTATTAATGGATTTAAAATGAGAGTTATGGTTAAAGGGCAAGGGCCAATAATTGTAATGATTCATGGTAATGGTGAGGATCAATCTATTTTTAAAGAACTCAAACAGTCCTTAACGGATTCTTATCAAATCTATACCTACGATGCTAGAAATCATGGTGAGAGTGAAAAGGGTTTACCCATGTCTTATGAAATCATGTCTGACGATCTCAATGCTTTTTTAGAGGAGTATGATTTAAAAGATGTATGTATTTTAGGATTTAGTGATGGTGGTATTGTTACACTGCACTCCACAATCAATCAAAATCCAAGAATCACCAAACAGATACTATTGGGGACAAACTTAACTCTGGATGCTTTGAATCCAAAAGAATTAGCATTTATGAGGGAGAGTTATGAAAAAAGCAAAAATGTATTTACAAAGCTGATGCTTGATCAAACACCTATCTCCTTAGAACAATGTGCAAGCATCAAAATTCCTACTGCAATATTTTATGGCGAAGATGAGCCCTTCACTAAGAAGAGTATCGATGATATTCATAAGGCTATTAAAAAGAGTAAGTTGTATATAGTAAAAGGACATAATCATGGATCCTATATTAACCGCAGTAATTACCTAGAAGATTTTATAAGAGGCTTCGTTAAGTAAACATTAATGAGTCCCATCCACAAAACAGAGAAATAAAGTTTCTATACGTGGTATAATAGTTTGGTAAATAAGGAGGACTATTTATGTCAACACCACATATTAATGCTAATAAAGGCGATATAGCTAAAGTTGTTTTAATGCCAGGAGATCCACTTCGTGCAAAGTTCATTGCAGAAACATTCTTAGAGGATGTAGTTCTGTTTAACGATGTACGTAACATGTTTGGATATACTGGTACTTATAAAGGAACTAAAGTTTCTGTTATGGGTTCAGGAATGGGACAACCAAGTATTGGAATTTATTCTTATGAACTTTACAGTCAATTTGACGTTGAGGCAATCATCAGAATTGGTTCAGCAGGATCATACGTTGAGAGTGCTAAAGTTTACGATGTTATCATGGCTGACTCAGCATATTCTGAATCAAGTTTTGCTAAAGTAGCATTCAACATGGATGGAGATGTTTTACTACCATCTGAATCATTAAATGCAATGCTAGCAGAATCAGCAAAAGAATTAAACATTCCAATGCACACTGAACGTGTTCACTCAAGTGATGTATTCTACCGTGATTCTGGCAAGACATGGCAAGAACTTGTTGAGGAACATAAAGTTGCTTGTGTCGAAATGGAGTCTTTCGCTCTATTTGCTAATGCTCAACACTTAGGTAAAAAAGCAGCATGTCTATTAACTATTTCTGATTCATTTGTAACTTCTGAAGTTACATCTGCAGAAGAGCGTCAAAACTCTTTTACAGCAATGATGGAAATTGCTTTAAATACAGCTATTAAATTATAAAAAACTCCTTATACTGATAATTAATCGGTGTAAGGAGTTTTTTTATATTATGTCGAGTATATCTAATGGTTTCTCTAAGATGAAGTCTATATGATCCATACCTTCTCGAGATATATTGCCCCAAGTTGCTAGGGCGAATTTAGCTCCGGCGGCTTTTGCACATTGATAGTCAAATAGGGAATCTCCAACATAGATTGAATCTTTGGCCTCAACACCTAACATCTCTAAGCAGGTGAGTAGAGGTTGAGGGTGTGGCTTGTGTTTATCTGTATCTGTAGCCATAACAGTATGCTTGAAGTATTTTTTTAAGTCGTGTTGTCCGAAATCAATATCGTATTGAGGTCTGCGCTTAGAGGAAACTAGTCCCATCGGGAAACCACGCTCATAAAGTGTTTCAATGACTTCCCTAAAACCTTCAAATATTGCTGGTACATGAGGATAGTCATTTACGTATTGAACCCAGCGTTTATAATGTTCGTGGTCAATTCCTAGATCTTTAAGAACATCATGACCTGGTAGTGCAGTGTAGTGTACGAGTTCATCATAAGTCTTATCTAGCCCTTTAACTTCTTTTACAATCTGGATTAAAGGATAAATATTCTGTGCGAAAGTATCTAAAATAGTTCCGTCAATATCAAATATAATAGCTTTAGTAGTCATATAATACCTCTCTTTAGAACATTATATCACGATAAACAATAATATACGTCTACAAATGTGCATGACTATTGCATTGGTAGATTTACTATGATAGACTACATATGTAAACGGAGGCAGTGGGTATGAAAACTAATACAAATTCTATCAAAACATTTAATATCGAAGGCATGACATGTTCATCATGTGTAGCGCATATTGAAGGTGCAATTGGGAAGTTAGAAGAGGTTGCATCAGTTGATGTTAACTTAATGACAAAACAAGCTCGAGTTGAGTTCAATGCTTCTATCGAGGATACTGTTATTAAAAAGGCAGTAAGTGATGTAGGTTATACAGTAGTAGATAATAATGAAAGTGAAAAAACAGTTGAGTTAAAAGTTGTTGATATGACATGTTCATCATGTGTAGCTAATATTGAAGGCGCACTTGAGCACACAGCAGGTATTAAAAAGGCTGTGGTAAACTTAATGGCTGAAAAAGCAATTATTACATATGATCCAAGTGAAATTAAACTTGTCGATATCATTGCAGTTATTGAAGGACAAGGTTATGGTGCAATTCGTATGGATGAGGTCGTTGACCTTAGCGATAGCGAAGTTGAAATAGAAGCAAAGAGCGAAAAGCGTAGCTTAATTGTAAGTTTAGTTCTTGGAGCAATTATTCTATATATTACGATGGGACAAATGCTACCAGTAAAATTACCGGTTCCAGCATTTATTAATCCAGATACAGCATCGATGAACTATGCAATTGTTCAACTGCTAATCACAATTCCAGTAATATACTTATCACGTAAAATATTCTCAAGAGGATTTAAGACTCTTTGGAAACGCAACCCGAATATGGATTCACTTGTAGCTTTAGGTACAGGTGCTGCTATTGTTTATTCATTCTTCGGAATGTGGAAAATAGCACAAGGGGATATTGCTTATGCTCATCACCTATACTTTGAATCTGCAGTTGTTATTTTAGCTCTAATCTCACTTGGTAAGTATTTAGAGAACATCTCAAAATCTAAAACTAGTACTGCGATTAAAGCACTATTAAATCTAAAACCAGATACTGCGATTCTATTAAGAGATGGTGTTGAAGTTGAAATTGAAGCTGATGAAATTGCTCTTGGTGATCTATTAGTTGTAAAACCAGGAACTGCAATCCCAATGGATGGGAAAATTATTGAGGGACGATCATCGATAGATGAGTCTATGTTAACGGGAGAGAGTTTACCAGTTGAAAAAACCCCAGGTGAAGAAGTTATCATGGGTACAATGAACGTTAATGGTCGTTTAGTTATTGAAGTAACAGTTGAAGCGCACGATACTAAACTTGCTAACATTATTAGTTTAGTAGAAAATGCTCAAAACGAAAAAGCACCGATCTCCAAAATGGTTGATAAGGTTGCTGGAGTCTTTGTTCCAATTGTTATCGTTATCGCAATCCTATCTGGATTATTCTGGTATTTCTATACTAAAGATATTGAGATGGCACTAACAATCTTTGTAACTATTCTAGTAATCGCATGTCCATGTGCTTTAGGTTTAGCTACTCCAACTGCAATCATGGTTGGTACAGGACTAGGTGCATCAAATGGAATCTTTATTAAATCTGCTGAAAGTTTAGAAGAAGCAAGTCATATTGATACTGTTGTATTTGATAAAACAGGTACTCTTACTCATGGTCAACCAGTAGTTACAGATATTGAATCAAACTTAACAGATATTGAATTCTTAAGCCTTGTCGCATCAGTTGAAACAATGTCAGAACATCCATTAGCTCAAGCCATCGTTCAAGATGCTCAAGCTAAAAATGTACAAGTAAAAACTGTTGAAAACTTCAACAACCTAGTAGGCCATGGTATTGAAGCTGATATTGAAGGTAAAGTAATCTATGTAGGTAATGAAAAATTAATGGCACTAAAGAATATTGATATTTTAAGTCATCAAGCATCTATCTCAAGACTTGCCAAACAAGGTAAAACAGCCATGTTAGCAGCTTATGATGGAAAACTAATTGGACTCATCGCAGTTGCTGATACAATCAAAGATCAATCTAAGCAGACTGTAAAAGATCTTCAAGCAATGGGTATGGATGTCATCATGATGAGTGGAGACCACCAAGTAACTGCAGAAGCAATTGCTCACTCAATAGGAATTACTCATGTCCTAGCAGAAGTATTGCCTGAAGAAAAGGCAAGTAAAGTTAAAGAACTTCAAGATGCTGGTAAGCATGTCATGATGGTTGGTGATGGTATTAATGATGCTATCGCTCTTGTTCAATCTAATGTTGGTGTTGCTGTTGGTACAGGAACTGATGTTGCGATTGAATCGGCTAACTTAGTATTAATGAAAGATGATATTTCAGATGTTACTAAAGCTATCAAACTATCAAAACGTACAATGACTAACATTAAGCAAAACCTATTCTGGGCATTCGCTTATAATGTTATTGGTATTCCATTTGCAGCTGGAGTCTTCAAACTTCTCTTTAATGGTCCACTATTAAACCCAATGATCGCAGGTGCTGCTATGGCATTCTCATCAGTCTCTGTAGTACTTAACGCATTAAGATTAAATAGAATTAAACTATAATACAATCAAGACCCTGTTTATTTGACCCTGATAATTCAGGGTCTTTTTGCTGTTTGAATAATATAGATTTTTCTATGATAATTACAAAATAATAGCAAAATCAAATTTTTCAAACAAGCAAATCATAAACTTTCAAATTTAAAATAATGATAAATGACATAATACTCTTATTTGAGGTATAATTGTTTGATAGAAAGGAGCAGAGATTGGAAAGTTAAACATAAAGTTTACTACGTTATGAAAGCTTGTTTAGGGATTTTCAAGTTCGTTCGAAAGGTCTGAATCTTGTTTGAATAAATTGTAATTAAATTGAAGAGGTGAGAGTAACAATGAAATATGAGTCAATTTTCCAAAGAAAGCATATGAAGAAAAATTTTGGGGTCATCTTAGCTTTGTTGGTTTATATGATTGTGCTCCAAGTTACCAAAGTTTACTCACCGATTTGGTATTTAACCGGATGGACCATGCCGACTACAGGTGTTACGCGTGCATGGATGCAATTTTTACAGGGTAACTTTAGGGCTGCTTTTGAATATAATGCTGTCTTCTTATTCGCGCCATTTCTTGCTTTATTTATATATCGCTATTTTATATTTAAAAATAAAATAGATTTGAGGCTTTCAATTATATTTGCATTTATATTTTTAGTAAATAATATAATTAGAGGTTTCTAGAAGGAGAACTCTTATGGATAGAGAACAATTAATTAGTATGTATTTAATGAATAATTCTAAGTTTTTCCCAGCTTCAAGTTTACCAATGGTACAACAGAAGTTGGGAACACTGAATGAGAGTCAATTGATGTCATTGTCATCACTTGATCTTAAAGATCCAACTATGATGCTTATCATTTCAGTTGTTGCTGGTACTCTAGGTATCGATCGATTCATGATTGGCGATGTTGGTATGGGAGTCTTAAAACTTCTAACTGCAGGTCTATGTGGTATTCTAACGATTATCGACTGGTTCCTAATTTCAGGAAAAACAAAAGAAAAAAACTTAGCATCACTAATGATGATCTACTAAAAACCACTTAAAAGTGGTTTTTTTATATTTATGGCATAATAGGGTCATAAGAATTGCAGTGAAATTAGTTGAGTGCAATGAATGTACAATTATAGAAAGAAGCACGATGCTATAGTGTGAGTGTAAAGGGGTCCATATGCTAACAGAGAGACAAAAAACAATTTTAGAATACCTAGAGAAAGCCGATCAAATTATTGATATTACAACACTGAGACAAGTGTTGGGTAAATCAGAGCGTACGGTTCGCTATGATATCTCTACTCTAAGAAAACACTTAGAGACTTATCAAGTTGAATTAGCATATACGCCTGATCGAGGATTTTACATACCTATTAATCATAAAGTAATGTTTGATTTAGCGATATCTGAATTAAAGGGAGATATGAAACTCCAAGCACCACAAACTTTCAAGGAAGATATCTATAATGATTTACTCTTTATTTTGTCTACTAGAGCGAGTTTAAGCCTTGAGTCATTAAGTGATTTGATGTATTTATCATCAAGAACTTTATTGGAATACATCAATGGATTCAATGAGAATTTTCAAGGATCAATTAGAATTGAGAACCAAAGGAATTTGGGTTATGCCATTCAAGGTCAAGAATATGACTTGTGTTATGAATTAGCAAGAAGGATTCAACCCTTGATTGCAAGAGCATCAACAGAACTAGAGATTCATAAAAGATTACCGAATTTGATTAAAGATTCCATAAGTTTGGATGAAGTTGAAAACTTGGTTAAACGCTATAAGCAATCAAATTCAAAATACCAATTATGGTTGAACACTGATACTTACTCAATGATTCTTAGTTTTCTAATTATTACTAAAATTAGGATTCATAAGGGATTTAAGTTAGAAGGATCAGAAGATATTAACTTTGTGATAGATATTCAAGAAGATACTTTAGATTATGTTTATAACATATTGGAAAGCCATCACTATACTAAAGAGCATATTACTCAATATAGATTGATGTCAGTGGCAAAGATTCTTTTAAATAATGATGTATTCATTCAAAAGAAACACAATGCTGATCCAGAAATATCGCAAGTACTTAAGTCCATAGCAAGCTATCTTGAAAGTGACGAAATTACTAGTAAATATACATTTGATGTAGAAGGCCTAAGAGCTGATTTAGAATTACACTTTCAAAATTTCTTAACTCGTAATTATGTAAAAACGACCGATGAAGAGATTAAGATTTTGGATGAAATTGAATATGATTATCCTGACTATTATCAATTAGCAATTCGCTGTGGGGAGATATTCAAAGAACATTTCTCAGTGAACCTATCTAAAAAAGAATTGTCATATATTGCAATCTATTTAGTAAAACATGTAGTGAGTGGATTAAGACAGAAAAGAGTTATTGTAGTTTGTGCTACAGGGCGTGGATTATCAACACTGCTTGTAACACGAATAAGACATGTCTTTCCAACACTTAATATTGTCGAAACAATGTCCTTCTTCCAATTGGAATCCATAAAGAGACATGACAATATTGACTTGGTTATATCAACTATACCTGTTGAGAAATCAATCTATCCTGTTGTAAAGATTTCAAATGTTCTAAGTAATGCAGATATTCGTACTATACATGAATATCTTAATGAAGATATAACTGTAGATTATAGTCGTGAAGCGAATCTTATGAACTACTTTAACGATTTTGAATTGGATGGAGCATCGGGTCAATCCATGCAATCCTATTCAACTATTATTTCAGAGATTATATTATCACTGATTAGATTTACTACTGATATATCGGATCGTTATCCAATGCCGGTGGATTCAATCTTAGGTCTTACCATTCACTTAGTAATGGCAATACCAAGATGGTATGAACCCATTAGTTTATTGGATCATGATAATGATGCTTATCTAATGGAATTAGAGAAGGAGCATCCTGAACTAATTCGTACTATGAATGTCTTCTTTAAGAATATAGAGAACTCATTACAAATTGCTATATCTGATTATGAAAGAATTGCGTTTTACCAATACATGATAAAAGGAGATCATCATGCATAAAATATTAATTAAAAATGGAATGCTTGTTGCTATTGATGAAGGTTATCACCATACGCAACACGATATCCTCATTGAAAAGGGGAAAATCGTAGCTATTGAAGATGTTATTACTTCATCTGATGCTTATGTTATTGATGCTAAAGGCCAAATCGTAAGTCCAGGCTTTATCGATGTCCACACCCACGTTTTCCCGGTTGGATCACTCATTGGTGTTGATGCAGACAAGGTTGGGGTATATCGAGGAACAACTTCAGTAATTGATGCGGGATCAGCAGGCCCTCTTAATATTGAATCGTTTGTTAATGATGTTGTTAAAACTCATAAGACTAAGGTCTTCTCATTACTTAACATTGCTAAGTATGGACTTATTGAGCTTAATGAGTTGGATGCTGAAGATAAAGTGGATGATGAAGCAGTCTATCGTGCTTTAGATTTATATCCTGAATATATTGTAGGTCTGAAAGCAAGAGCATCATCATCAGTCGTTGGTGATTTAGGTATTGCTCCGATAGAACGTGCATGTAAGATTGCTCGTAAGTTGGATTTACCACTGATGATCCACACTGGAAATTTTCCACCATACATAGAAGAAGTATTAAATCTTATGCGTCGTAATGACATTCTGACCCATGCATTCCATGGTAAAGCAGGAGGATTACTTAATGAAAGTGATCGCGTTATTAAGGAAGCGATGGAAGCTAGGGCAAGAGGAGTTCTATTTGATGTAGGACACGGTTCTGCATCATTTAGTTTTAAAACATTCAATAAAGCTAGAGAATTAGGATTCTACCCAGATATGGTTTCTACTGATATTCACTGTAATAATGTTGATGATGTTGTATATTCTCAACATGCAGTAATATCAAAACTGATTAACTGTGGTGAAGATTTAGAGTTGATGATTCAAAAAGCAACTAGTGTTCCTGCAGACCACTTTAAATTAGATGGTTTAGGTCATCTTAGAGTAGGAGCTATAGCAGATATTTCAATTTCAAAACTTATTGATTCAAATGAAGTGGTTGTAGATTCAATGGGTAATGAATTACATCTTAAAAAAGAATTAATTCCAACCTATACAATCGTATCGAAAAATACAGAAAGTGAGGTTATCGTAAATGACGAAACCCTTTAAAAATCC
>JBGXRX010000033.1:0-6421 GCA_041811795.1 Erysipelothrix sp.
ATGTTACCAGCAGTGTTATCTGCAACTTTTACAAGTTCAACTGTGTAACCATCTTTTTCTAATAAAGTTTTAGCGATTTCAATGACGTCGGTCATTGGTTCTGTATGTGAAGCAATACGAATGTCTTTAGACCCACTAGCCTTTTGACTACAAGCAGTTACTAAAAATAAAACAATTACTAAAGCAATAATTTTTTTCATATCTATTTCCCTCTAATTCTTATCTAGCTTAACAGCGGTTGTGTGTCCAATCCATTGAATGATTTGGACCAGTGCAATGATTATAATTACGATGAGACTCATTAAATCATACTGATGTTTATGGTAACCATAGACAAGGGCAAAATCTCCAAGCCCACCACCACCTACAACACCCATTACGGTTGAATAGGATAGTAAGCTAATGACGGTTGCAGTAAATCCTAATACTAAAGAAGATCTGGCTTCAACTAAATAAACATAGAATATAGTTTGTAGTGTTGAAGCGCCCATCGTAATGGAAGTATCTTTCAGACCGGAGTCTATTTCAAGTAAGGATTGCTCTACATAACGAGCAAATATTGCAACACCAATGAATGACATTGGTACAGTAGCAGGAATTGTACCTAGAGTAAACCCTAGGAGCATTCGAGTGAATGGCATCATGAATATCACAAACAATATAAACGGAAATGAGCGCACGATATTAACGTAGAGATTACATAGATTGTGAATTATTAAGTTTGGTTTAATACCATCTTTTTTACTAATAACTAATAGAACACCTAACGGTAGACCAATAGTCAGTGTAAAAAATAAGGTAATACCCATCAAAAGACCAGTTTCCTGGAAGGCTTTGATGATAGCATTTTGATTTCTTAGAAAAAGTTCTATCATTGGAAGACCTCCTTAGCATAATCACTGTAGGATTGTGATGGGAGTTCTTTCAGCTTGTTTTGGTTGTTGATAACATCTACCAAGTGACCCTTTTCAAAGAGGGCTACTTTATTGCAAATATTTTTAGCAAACTTAAGATCGTGGGTAACAATAATAATTGTTGTTCCGTAATTCTTGTGGATCTCTTTTAAGAGATTCAAAATACGAATTGTGGACTGGTGATCTAAAGCTGCGGTAGGTTCATCGCAAATGAGTAGTCTTGGTTTTGTAACCAAAGCCCGAGCAATTGCTAAACGTTGTTTTTCTCCACCGCTTAAAGTTGCTGGATACTGTTTTTCAAAACCTGATAGACCAACAAACTCCAAAGCATCAGTAATGGCCTTGGGTTGGACATTCTTTTGTATTTTTAAAGGGAGTGCAACATTGTCATAACAATTCTTATTGTTAAGCAGATTGTAATCCTGAAAAACTACAGAAGTTATCTGACGCATTTGCTTGATGAAGTTATTTGTGGATAAATCACTACCCATATATTGAATCTTTCCAATATCGGGGTTCTCTAAACCTAGGAGTAATCTTAGCAGTGTCGTTTTACCCGCTCCACTTTCACCAATAATACCGTAAATTTCTGATTCTTTGATTGATAAACTAACATCATCAAGAACTTTTTTAGAAGTTCCTTTAGTGCTGTAAGACTTACTTATATTCTTAATTGTAATCATATCAACATCTCTTTTCCAAGAATAATTATAGCACTTAATAGTTGGTGGATGTACGATATGACTCTTTCCTTCTCAATCCGTATGTGCTTTTTTTAACGAGGAGGTTAGACATAATCAAAGCTCACTTAGGAGCTTTGATTATTGCTTATGTTTATTACGATACTGAGTAGGTGAAATATTCATTTCTCTCTTAAAATATTGAGAGAAGTATGAAGAGTTTCCAAAGCCGACGACACTGGCAATTTGGGATATTCCTAAATCAGTTGTAGTTAGGAGTTTGATAGAAACATCAATTCTTTTCTTAAGTAGAAACTGAATTGGTGAATAGCCTGAATGTTGTTTGAAGATATGGGATAGATAAAACTTATTGATGAAAGTTAAATCGGCAAGTTTATCTAAAGTGATATTCTCTTTATAGTGAGTACTTAAGTAGTTTTCGATAAAGAGACAATCCTTATTAGTTTTGTTTTGATCTTCTTCGAGACTTAAGAGTATTTCAGAACGACGAATGATATTGATGATAAGAACGTTTAGCAGATTATCCAAAAGTAAATCCTTATAGATCTCATCAGCATTGCTGTCATTATAGAGGGTACGTAAATAGAAGAGAATTTCGTGTTTGTGTTGCTCATAGTTATTGACGGAGTAATCTAAATAAGTTTGCTCATCAGAAATAAAACCGATTCCATCAATTCCTAATACAATGTATTCTAATGGATTGTCGGGATCGGATATTTCTGTATGGACGATGTTGGGATTAATAATCAGTAAATCATCCTGATTCACATCAATTGTTGACCCATCGTAAAATTGAAATTGTCCTTGACCCTTCAGAACATAAAAGAGTTCAGTAAAGGGATGAGAGTGTAAGGTGGAGTGCCAGCCACTATCAAACTTTGAACTATCGATATAAAGTAGTATCGAGGCTGTGACTTCTTATTTGAGTAACCTTATTGTTAAACGTTGGAGAGATCCTAAACGTGAGGCTTTAAGTATTATTAAAACTCGTGAGGGTGAATTAGGTTATGTTGATGCTGATGGATTTTATTTGAGAACATACCCACTTATTGAAAATTCAATGTCTATTGAAATGATTGAAAATCCAGAGCATTTCTATAAGAGTGGTTTAGCATTTGAGAATTCCTAGCTATGTTAGCTAATTTCCAAGCAGACCAATTACACTTTACGATTCCTAATTTCCATAATACAGTATCAAGATTCCAAGCATTCAAAGAAGCTATCTAGAACAATAAGTCTGTTAGAGCACACTTGGTTGAGGATGAAATACAGTTTGTATTAGATAGAGAAGCGTTTGCTTCAGTGCTATGGGATTACCATGCTGAAGGTAAGTTACCTTTAAAAGTTACTCATAATGATACAAAGATTAATAATGTATTATTTGATAGAGACTCAAAAGAAACACTATGTGTTATTGATTTAGATACTGTTATGCCAGGTTTCTCATTAGATGATTTTGGAGATTCAATTCGTTCAGGTGCAACAACAGGTGCTGAAGATGAAATTGATTTGAGTAAAGTTAACTTTTCAATTGATCTCTATAAGCGATTTGCTGATGGGTTTATTGAAGGTTCTAACAATACACTAAGTCCTTTAGAGATTGATCTATTACCTGAAGGGGCTAAGATGATGACTTTCGAATGTGGAATGCGATTCTTAACTGATTTCCTTGATGGCGATTTATACTTTAAAACTGAAAGAGACCACCATAACCTTGATCGTGCACGTACTCAATTTAAATTAGTGAGTGATATGGAAGAGCAATGGGATGAACTGAAAGAAATATCACGCGGTTTTCATTAACTATCATTAATTAGATTATTGTTATAAAGCAAGATTACACATGTGAAAGGCAATTTTGGCATATATTTAACCGCTTACAAAGGGTTATAATGGGTTTACACAGGAGGACGTTATGAAAAAGATACTTATAACACTGATTGCAGCATTAATGATTCTTGTTGGTTGTGGACAAAAACCAGCAGAGTCTGAAGTATTAAAGGTTTCAGGTATTGAAACTGGATATGGTAAGGATGCATGGAACGATGTCATTGCAGCTTTCACCGAAGAGACTGGTATTGAAGTAGAGTTCGAAATGGAAAAAAATATCCATGAAACACTACGTTCACAATTAACTTCAGGTACAGATGTTCCTGATGTAGTTTATTTATCATTAAACTCTGAAGGTAAACTTCCGGATACTCTAGTAGCGGAAAAAGGAATGTTAGACATTTCAGACCTACTTAACATGAATGTATTAGGGGAAGAAACAAAAGTTAAAGATAAAGTTACTTCAGGTTTCTTAAATACATTAACTACTGACCCATACGGAGATGGAAAAACATATCTAGCTCCAGTATTCTACTCACCTACAGGAATCTTCTATAACATCAACTTGTTTGAAGATAAGGGTTGGGATCTACCTACAACTTGGGATGAAATGTGGGCATTGGGAGAAACTGCTAAAGCAGAAGGGATCTCATTATTTACATACCCAACATCAGGTTACCTAGATGGCTTCATGGCTGCTCTATTAACTTCAATTGTTGGTCAAGAAGACTACTACAAATTAATGAACTTTGATCTTGCAACATGGGAAAAACCAGTTGTTAAAGAAGCATATGAAATTTTAGATAAATTAGCTTCATATGTAAGTCCAGATACTGTTTCACAAGCAAATGGACAAGACTTCAAGAAAAACCAAGGAGCAATCATTGAAGGTAAAGCACTATTCATGCCTAACGGTACTTGGGTAGTTAATGAAATGAAAGATGAGCAATGGCCAGGAGTTGAAGACATGCACTGGGGCCTAATGGCACTTCCAGCTGTTAAAGCAGGTGGAGATCGTTATGCTACAACATTTACAGAGCAAGTTTGGGTTCCAAAAGATGCTACAAATGTTGACAACGCTAAGAAATTCATCTCATTCTTATACTCAGATGTAGCTACAAAAATCTTCTATGAAGGTGGTGGAATCGTTCAACCAGTTGATGGTGCAACAGATCTAATTACTGAAGAAGATCCAAACCGCGTATACTACGATATCTTCAAAAACGGAGCACTATCAAGTACAGCAGGATTTGCAGCTCGCGACAAGGTTGAAGGTGTAGAAATCGCTGATGTATTCTATGAAACAATCAACGAAGTTGCAACTGGTGCAAAAACAGGTGCTGATTGGTATGCAGATATGATTGAAGTAGTTAAGGCTTACCAATAATTTAAATTTACTAATGAGTTAACTCAAGTAGCGGCGAGTGATTAAATCGTCGCTATTTATATAAGAGGAGTGATTTTATGAGAAAAAAGCAAAAAAATAAATTTATAATGATCTGCCTTGCGCCAGCTCTCATTCTCATGTCAATATTTATGGTATATCCTACGATAAATGTATTTGCCATGTCGCTATATCGTTGGGGTGGGATTTCCTCTACAAAAGAATTTGTTGGCTTGAATAACTTCAAAATTCTAGCAAAAGATTTGAACTTTCTAAATTCATTTCAAAATACAATTCTTCTAATAGTTGTAGTTACAATTATTACGTTCACTATGGCAATTATGTTTGCAAACGTCTTGGTTCGAGAAAATGTTAAGGGGAAAAACTTCTTCCGTATTATCTTCTATATACCAAACATTCTATCTGTAGCTGTTATTGCAGCTGTATTCTCTCAAATCTATGCAGTTGATTCATCAGGATTAATCAACTCCATTGTTAAGTTTTTCAAAGGTGGAGACTTCCCTAGTATTCAATTCTTGGGTGATCAAAAAATTATCTTGTATTCAATTGCCTTTGCGATGATTTGGCAAGCGATTGGTTACTATATGGTTATGTATATGGCAAGTATTTCATCAATACCTGAGCACCTCTATGAGGCTGCAAATATTGAAGGTGCATCTAAGATGCGTCAGTTCTTCATGATTACATTACCTCTAATTTGGTCTAATCTAAGAACAACATTAACATTCTTTGTTATTTCTACAATTAATATGAGCTTCTTATTCGTTAAGGTATTGGGAACAGGTCCAGGTAACTCGGCGGATGTATTCTTAAGTTACTTATACCGTCAAGCATATGATAATGCGACTTATGGTTATGGTATGGCAATTGGTGTTGTCGTATTCCTATTCTCATTCTTCTTATCATTTGTATTAAACCAAGTCACTAAACGTGAAAGTATAGAAATGTAAGGGGGGGCAAAATGAAAAAACTAAAAAATATGTCGGCAGATAAGCTAACCAAACTATTTATGTATGTTGCCCTGATCACTTTGGCAATTTCAATCCTTATTCCATTGGGTTGGGTATTCTTTGCTTCACTAAAAACCAATGCTGAGTTCCATGGATCACCTTGGGCTTTACCAAAGTCATTCCACTGGGCTAACTTTAGGGATGCTTTTATTGATGCTAAAATGGGGCAATACTTTATGACCTCAATTACAGTAACAGCTTTAGCAATTGTGATCTTACTAGTTGTAGCTATCCCAGCTGCTTATGTATTAGGACGATTTAACTTTAAGTTCAAAAAGCAAATCAACGGTTTGTTTATGGCGGGATTATTCATTAACGTTAACTACATCGTAATTCCTATTTTCTTGATGTTGTTAAGTTGGAATAAAGCAGCTAAAGGGATTCTCCATGCGGATTTATTTATCAATAATCAATTCACATTAGCGGTTGTATATGCAGCTACTGCATTACCATTCACTATTTATTTACTACAAGGTTTCTTCCAAACCCTACCAACGGCTTTTGAAGAAGCGGCTTCAATTGATGGCTGTAATCATTTCCAAACCATGACAAAAATCATGA
>JBGXRX010000034.1:0-3387 GCA_041811795.1 Erysipelothrix sp.
GAACGTTTGTTAGATTTTTAGGAGTTAAGATAGAAGAGTCACTTGAAATGGACATTCTTTCCTTAACAACACGCTCCATACGGCTTAAACCAATACGGAACTGGTTTTGAATCAATTCACCAACAGAACGAACACGACGGTTCCCTAATTGGTCAATATCATCATCAGAACCAACACCATCAATATAGTTTAAGAAATATGAGAATGTTGCATACATATCTGAAGCAACAATCGTTGTTTTCTCTAATAATGGGTCATTTCCGACTAGTTTAACAGTTTCTTCACTGTGCTCATCAGGACGAACAAATAGTTCTTGCATCGCTGCTCCAACTAACCAAAGTGTAAGATCTTCCTTCTCGATTGTTTCCATGAGAAGTTTGTCATTTGTTTTATTAATTTTTGGTGGGTTTACGTTAGGCGCAAAACGCTCAACTAAGAAACCACCGCGAGCTGTCATAATATCTTCACCCTTAGCATTTAATAATCGACCATACGTAAATAAACGATGACCGTAATTCAATACTGAATGAGCGTTGTCTTTAGTAACAACAACAGGTTTCGCAATGATTCCTGTATAAATTTTAATTGTTTGACCCTTTAATACTTTTAGATCAGCCTCAGTTAGCACTGTTCCTTTTTCGTATTCGAATAAGTCAGATTCGATGTCACTTGCAAGAATACGTCCAACAAGAACGAAACTTCCATCAACAACGATTGTACGCACATCCGGAGCTGAGAAGATGTTACGAAGTGGGAAAGCATTCATTGCCGACCCTTCACGTAAAGTATCTCTTAACTTCGTAATGTCATCACGTTTTGTAATGTGTGTTCCAGCAGGGAAAACTACTTTTCCAGCAGCATCAACAACATCATGAACAAGACGCGTTCCATCAGCACGGTTATAAACTTCTAATTTTTTATGTAGCTTAAAGCGACCCGCTTTATTAAGGTCGTAACGACGAGGATCTAAGAACTTCGCGTTCATTAAGTTAATAGCACCATCTGTAGTAGGGATTTCATCAGCACGTTGGTTTTCATACATTGCACGCAATGAATCTTCAAACGTAGCCGTCTTATCCAATACTAAAGAATCCACTAATTCAGGATAATTCCCGAAGTATGACGTATATAATAATGCATATAGTGATAAGAACTCACGGTTCTCACTGTCAACTTCATCCCATTCGTTATAAACAGGTAATCCCATTGCTTCTAAAAATTGTTTAAATGAATCTGTCGAGAAAGCATCTTCACCTTCTAATAAGTCAAGACTTAATCCCAATGATTTAAACAGAATTGTTGAAGCGATTGTTCGCTTACGGTCAACTTTCATATTAATGACGCGACCATTCGCAGCCTTACGATCATCACTCATAAATTCAAGCCAAGTACCACGTCCCGGAATTAATTCCGATAAGAATGTTTCTCTACCTGTTTTATCGTCTGTTTCAGACTTAAAATACGCTCCAGGGGAACGCACAATTTGCGATACAATGACACGCTCAGCACCGTTAATTATAAAGGTACCCGTTTCCGTCATTAAAGGGAGATCTCCCAAGAAGACTTCCTCTTCTTTTTCAATGACCTCTCCGGTTTGTTTATTAATAATTTCAAGACGCATGATTGCACGCAATGGTGCAGCATAGTTCGCCTCACGAGTACGACACTCGTTTACATCATATTTAGGTTCTCCAAATGAGTAGTTAATAAACTTCAACTTCACATTTTCATTATAACTTTGAATAGGATAGATTTCATTAAAAACCTCTGAAAGTCCCTCGTCTTTAAACCATTCGTAAGCTTGCGTTTGAATCTCAACCAAGTTCGGTAATTCTAAAGTACCACTTACCTTTGAATAGTCACGTCGAGTTGCTTTATTACCAAATTTCTTAACACTATATGTTTGGTTTTTCTCCATTTATGCCATCCTTTCTCATACACTAAAAAAACGCGCATAAACCCACACTTATGCAATTTAAGATTTTATCACTTCTAGACCCAGAAGTCAAGCCCTCACGGATCTGTAAATATAGAAACCCTTGTCCTTTTCAAGCAATTCACAGTTACCAAAAAGTTCCATGCACTTAGCCTGAGCACTCTTAGCACCATGTGATTTACGAATCACAAAGACAAACGAACCACCGGGGTTCAAGGAATCAAAAGCAGAGTCAAATAAAGTATACATTTTATCTTTACCAACTCGGATGGGTGGATTTGTAATGACATGATCATAATGCCCAGACAAACCATCCTGAACTCTATTCGTACCATTAACCTTATATCGAGCAAAGTTTTCATTCGCAAGTTCAACACTACGAGAATTAATATCAACGCCCTCAACACTCACATCATCAAATAATTGAGACACAATCACACCAATAACACCGATGCCACATCCCAGGTCTGCAATAGATCCAGAAATATCTAAACCAGCATAGACCTTAAGAAGAGCTTCGGTGCCACGATCAAGTGTGAATTTTGAAAATACACCATCATCACTGATGAGCGAATATTCAATGTCTAAAAACCGGAAAGCAATTTCTTTCCGGTTTTTCTTCAACTGTGAATTGTCTGTAAAGTAATGACTCACAGAATCTTTCAATACTTACTACTTAACTTCTACTTCTGCACCAGCTTCGATTAACTTAGCTTTAAGTTCATCAGCTTCTGCAGGTTTGATGTTTTCTTTGATTGCTGATGGTGCGTTGTCAACTAGTGCTTTTGCTTCCATCATTCCAAGACCTGTGATATCACGAAGTGCCTTGATAACTCCAACTTTTGAACCAGAAATTCCAGTTAATGTAACAGTTACTTCACTTGGACCTTCTTCTTCACCTGAATCTGTAGCCGCTGCTGCTGCAACTGGTGCTGCTGCACTTACTCCAAATTCTTCTTCAATTGCTTTTACTAATTCGTTTAATTCTAAAATTGTCATTTCCTTTAGGGAAGCGATCAATTCTTCTGATGTTAATTTTGCCATCTTAAAATTTCCTCCTGTTATGTTTATTAAGCTTCTGTTGTTTCTTCAACAACAACTTCTTCAACTGCTGCTTCTTCAGCAACAACTTCTTCTACTACTGTTTCTTCTGCTACAACTGTTTCTTCAACAACTGGAGCTCCTTCGTTTGCTTCACGAACTTGTGCAACTTGTGACACAGCGTAAGCAAATGAGCGGATTGGTGATTGGAACATACCAAGTAACATTGAAATCATGCCATCGTGGTTTGGTAATGCTGAGAGTTCTTTGATCTCTTCTTCATTAACAACTTTTCCATCAACTACACCGACCTTTAGAATTAATTGCTTGTTCTTTTTAGCGAATGCAGCTAATACACGACTAGGTGCAACAGCGTCTTCACTAAATGCAACAGCATTAGGACCTACTAA
>JBGXRX010000035.1:0-10312 GCA_041811795.1 Erysipelothrix sp.
ATACGTCCCATTTTGGAAGCACCATCATCACCATGTAGATAGACTAATTCATCGTATGAAGCCCCTTCAACATGATCAAGGGCTACAAGTGGACCAGAAATTTTATTCAAACCTTTTATGTATACTGACATAGTGCCCCCTATTCTATTGAAGCTAATGCTTCATCTACTTGTTTATAGTAGTCTTTAAACATTTCTAAATCATTATCAATAGCATATTTAATACCGATTATAGTTTCAAAAATACGTGTTTTAATGATGGATTTCATAGGTATTTTATCTTCAATTCGTTTTAAACATGCCTGATGGGTATAGTTGATTAGTTTTAACATAGCATCTTGTTTTTGAAGTGAGACGTTAGCATCGTATGCATGGAATGCATTTTGTTGTAAGTATCCAACTCTAATGACACGACCCATTTCTAAGACTAATTGTTGTTTATCAGCTAAAACATCAGACCCGATCAATTTAACAATTTCTAAAAGACTTGTTTCTTCTTCCAAGGTGGAGAGAAGCATTTGTCTGTTTATAGTAAATTCAGGTCCTACATTATCACTGTACCAACGTTCCAATTGACCCATATATTCTGAATAGGATTGATTGTAGTTGATAGAAGGAAAATGTCGTATGTAGGCTAGGTTTTTATCCAATGCCCAAAATGAACCAATAAATCGTTGTGTGTTTTGAGTGACATGTTCTGAGAAGTCAGCACCTTGTGGTGAAATTGCACCAATGATAGAGATGGACCCTACTTGGTTATTAAGTGTTTTAACATAAGATGAACGCTCATAAAAGGCTGCTAGCCGTGATGCTAGATAAGCTGGAAAACCTTCCTCTGCTGGCATTTCTTCCAATCGTCCTGATAGTTCTCTAAGTGCCTCTGCCCAACGTGATGTTGAATCGGCCATCAAGGCAACATGGTACCCCATATCTCGATAGTATTCAGCAAAGGTAATTCCAGTATAGATTGAAGCTTCACGTGCAGCTACTGGCATATTGGAGGTATTAGCAATCAATATCGTACGGTCCATTAAACTCTTACCAGTTTTTGGATCCACTAGTTCTGAGAACTCTTGTAATACTTGAGCCATCTCATTACCACGCTCACCACACCCAATATAAACAATGATATCGGCATCACAATACTTAGCTAGTTGATGTTGAAGCATGGTTTTACCAGCTCCAAAACCTCCGGGTATAGCAGCCGATCCACCTTTAACAATTGGAAATAAAGTATCAATAACACGCTGTCCAGTGACAAGTGGCACTTTTGCTGAAATACGTTCTGCTACAGGACGTTCATGTCTTATCGGCCAGTGGTGTGATAATTGAAATACACTCTCATCAATTGCATAAACATCCTCACCAACTTTAGCTGATGTTTTTAGAGTATTAGATAATACCCCAGCAATAGGTGAACAGATATAGTGTTTGATAGCTGGTGTTTCATAAAAAGATCCAATGACTTCACCCTTACTTACAGTATCACCAATAGCTTTTGTAAAGGTAATATCATAACTTAGTTCTTGTCCTAATGTTGGCATGGATTGCCCAACATCAAGGAAGTTACCGTACTTCTCTTTCATAGCTACTAAGGGTCTACCAATACCATCAAAAATATGGCCCAGTAGTCCGGGTCCTAATTCTACTGATAGTGGTTTCCCTGTATGGGTGATGGGTTCACCAATCTTTAATCCCGTTGTAGTTTCATAAACTTGAATGGTCGCTCGCTGCTCATCAATAGAAATAACTTCTCCTAATAACTTGCTGTGACCAACATAAACCATTTCAGACATTTTGAAATTCTTAACCTGAAGTGATCTGATAATCGGACCACTAATTGCATGGATTTTACTCATCATGGTCCCCCTTCACTTGTAACTTGCTGTTTTTTTGGAAATCTTCAAGGACCTTAGATAACTGTTCTTCAAATGAATAGTCATAAACTTGGCGATCTTTCTCAATAATAAGTCCTCCAAGAGGTAAGTTTCTTTCTTGAACTCGTTCATCTTGAATCTTATCAAGATCAGAAGCATCGAGATATATGATGGCATTCTCACCATCTTCTAAAAGATCATGAATGATTTCTTTAAGATAATTAATGTAATCAGGACTTTCTTTAAATGCTGACATTTTATCTTTAAGTGAAGCTTTGTAAGCATCCAATAAAGATTGTCTGAAACGCAGCACATTTTGCTGGATGTGATAACGTTGTAAAGACGATGCTTGTTTCAATTGATCTTGAAATTGCTCTTTATCTTGATTTAATAGACTTGAAAAATGGTTCTCTAAATCCTTTTTATAATCCGCTAATTGAGTTTTAACAATATCAATTTGTTGATCATGTTCCTTGGTTATAAGTGCTTGTGATTGGGTTTCAATAGCTTTAATAATTAGCTGAGTCGCTTTAGCTTTTTCTCCTGCCATTCTATATACCCCCTGTAATGTGTTTTAGTGTTTCTGCCATCATAGCAGAGACATCGTGTGATTGGTGTCGGTCTGATACCTCAACAATAAGTTGTGCTTGAGCCTTCAATTTCATGGCATCCAAAGCAGGTCGATCAAAGTCATAAACCACTGATGTCAGTAAGATTATACCGACTTGATCATCCTTTTGAACTAAGGCTAAAGCCTCTTTAAAACTGGGCTCATCATGAACAACAACCCCTTCTATACCAGCTAATCGAAAGCCCATTTGGGTATCCACATTATCACTGATAAGATACATTCTCATAATTTGTTAATGATTAAGATTGCAATCAGTAAACCATAAATAGCAACCCCTTCAGCAAGCGCAACGAAGATCATTGCTTTACCAAAGTTTTCCTCTTTTTCAGAAATGGCACCGATGGCTGCTGGTGCTGCTTGAGCAACTGCATATCCTGCTCCTAGTGCTGATGCTGATACTGCTAAAGCTGCTGATAGGTAAGCCATACCATGAGCTACTGATCCTACAAATGCATTATCTACAGCTGGTGTTTCAGCAGATGCTGAGATTGAAAATACTAAAACTCCTAAGAAAACGGCACCGAAAAGTGCTATTTGTGTATACACACGACGTGTTGCAGAGTGCTTAGACACTTTCTTTTGGAATACTGGAATTAATGGTACAGAAATAAGTGCAATAATTGCAATTGGTGCTAATAGTTCAAATAATGTCATGATAGTTTCTCCTTATAGACAGTTTCAAATCGTTTTCCCCCACCACTGTAGTAGCGAGAGAACATTTCATAATACTCAAGGCGTAATGTTTGAATACCAACAATTAAGCCCTCTAGTGCAATAACTAGTGCATTTCCTAAAATCATTACCAGGATACCGTATTGGCCTGCCATGTCATTAAGTGTCATAACGACAACCATCATTCCTGCATGTGATAGAACAAATCCACCTACCCTTAGGAAACTCATGGTATTGGTAACAAAACTTAATACAACTTCAATCAATTCAAAGATACCTTCAACAAGGTAAGATCCCCAACCTGCATTTGGCGCCAATGCTTTCTTTTCAAGCATGTGTTTTAAAGGCTCAATGAAGAGGATGCAAATGAGTGGAATGATAACGCACAGAATTAACGTCCATGCCTTAAAAATATTAATGTCACCCATCATTGTCAGTGCCATCCCTACCATTACAAAACCATAAAGAATAAATCCGGCTAGTCCATTTTGTGAAAAGAGTGCAACTGAGTAATCCTTGTGTTTAATGGATTGTATGATATTAATTAGAATTGCAGATAAAATAAGCGTTGATCCAAGTGCAACAGCTGATAGTAACAAGGTCATTGTAAAGTCAGGTGATGCTACATGAATCGGCAATCCGATTGGGTTTAATAATGGCTTTAATATTTCCTCATTACCAAAGAAGGATCCAAAGATCAATCCAAAGAACATTGAGAACATACCAATACGTACTGCTACCTTACCAAGTCCCATTCCTTTTTTCTTAGCTAAGTAAGCTCCACCTAGAACGAGTACGAAACCTTGTCCTAAGTCTCCAAACATAAGTCCAAAGAGTAGAGCATAGGTGATTGCAAAGAACTGAGTTGGATCAAAACCACCATACTGTGGTAAGCCATACATCTCGATAAAGAGTTCAAATGGTGCAGCAAACCAACCATTCTTAAGTCTTGTCGGTGCTTGTAGACCACTCTCAGCATCTGCCGGGAAATCCTTAATTGTAACTGGACTTTCGATGGATGCTTTAAAATTTTCTATTTGAGTCTTGGGAACAAAACCTGTAATGGTAACTTGATCTTCAAAGACTGCAATATATTTCATAAATGCTTCTTCTTGAGCACGCTTCTTACAGTAGCCATAAACATGATCTAATAGATTAAGACATGATTGGTTGAGAAGTTCTTCTGAATAGAGTGGAATTGCAATTGGTTCAAAATAGAGTGAATCGAATAATGAATCCAATGATTTCTCATCTTGTCTTAAACCAATATAAGCAATCCAAGCATAATGTTTTGTTTTATGCAATTGCGTAAATACGAAAGTCTCATCAGCATGCATTACAATTTTTGAATATGAATCCAGTGGAATACGGCCAAATTTTAAATTTATAAAGCCGCCCTCAAGACCATCAAAATCATATTGTCTTAAAGTTTTCAGTGCATATTTATCATCTTCGTCCAAAGTGACACCAGTCTCTAAAGCATGCAGTGTATTATACTGATCTTCAGCTTGGGTAATCGCATCTTCAATTTCTTCAATTGAGTAGTTACGATCAAAGCTGTCATCGAGTGTAAGATCAAGATCATGAATGATTCGATCACATCGATTCAGAAAGGTCTCATATATCTTTTCATTGGGATAAACCAACCCACCATTACCTTCATTGATAATCTTGGCTGATTCTTCAGGATGAAGGAGCGTGGAGTCTACTACAGACTCGATCATTTGATAAACATTGTCTGGTTTGGTAGATAGTATCACCAAACGCATTGTTTCTATTGCCATAGCGTCCTCCTATAATATTAGTAAATCAATTATTTCTTGTTTGGGTATTGAGTAACGAATCCCTTCAATAACATCGACTAAATTCTCAATCTCAATTGAAACTAAGTTCATATAAGCAAAGAGAATCACATCTGAGTCATTGGATGTTCGCATCTTTTTCTTCAATATTTTATAAAGTATCATGGAAAAAGAATATTCAATATGCTTACTTTCATCAATTTCAATCATGTTTCCATAATATGAATCCTGTATGCCTTGCAACATCTCTTTTGCATCAGCCTTTTGGATCCATTGATCCAATGTAGCCTTTGGTATTTTGTAGTTAATGTGAGACATGCTGATTGATGAAGCGTTTAACTCAGTATTAAAGTATTTCTTAATTCTATAAGTATGAGCTAAGTCATTAAGTTCTAACTTCATCTTAAAGACATCAAGAATTTCCTGATGCTGACTTTCCCGCTCAATTAATTCCAACATTGTTTTATTATAAAATGAATGCAATTGATCTTCGACCTTGGCCAAATCAACTGAATCCTTCCTTAAACCATAAAGCACTTTTTCATAAGGACTTCCTTTTAAAACATGCAGCACTTCTTCATAGGATGTACATTGAGCTAATAGTTCAACATCAAATGACATTAGATGATTAAGATGCATTAAGAATTGACCCAAATGATATTTACTTTGGGCCTCAATTGCATGTAGTACAAAAAGAATATGATCAATTTCCATCTCCATTACGAAGAATTCGTAAAAATGATGATGGTTTGTTTTCATAAACTTCAACAAAGCATTAAAGTCTAATTGTGCTTGTGATCGTATCCTTTGCTCTAGATATTCCCTATGTATTGCTCTTTCATTAACCGGAGCCAATACATCTCTAAAGCGAGGTGTTGCTTTTAAGTAGGAAGCAATTTCTCCTACTGAGTGCATATTGATCATATTACGGTAATCATCAATCTTTAAGTGATTGGAAGTACGAGCTTTAGCTTTGGCAATCATTGCAGTATCATTTGCCATGATACTTAATAACCTTATCTAAAAGTTCCTCTTCCATCTCTTCAGCAACGCCTCGAAATAGTTTTCGATAACTTTCAATTTTATTTTGCGTAAGTTCTTTCTCTTGGGCTAAAACAAGCTCTAATTGAGATTTAAAGTCACTCTCAAGGCTATTAAAGGTAGATTTATATTCTTCCTCCATACTCCTATAAAGGTCCTGCTTGCTCTGTCCAAGACTGGACAGTTCTTCTTGATATCGAACATGTCCCTTCTGCACAGCCTCTTGGGCTTTTTTATGCGCAATAAGTATTGCTTCAAAATGTTCATCCATATTTTGCCCTCCATACATAAACTATACTCCTATTTTTTGCCTTTGTGTAGGGGTCATGCATAACACCGACACTTTTTTTACTCCTTTATGACATTAATGTAATTAAACAGTCACTCAAGAGTAACCTTAGGGATTATCTTTTGATGCTTGTACAAAGACTCACAATGCCTATTTAGAGCATTTACTAGTATGTCTACAGTCTTTTATTCTCTTACTAATTTCAGGTAATAAGAATGAATTGTGAAGAAATGGTCCTACTTAAATAGTTTAATATTATCTTTATATAACAAAAAAACTCCCCAAAGGGAGTTTTAGTTTTACTATCTGAAGTAGTAAGGTTTAACGTGTAATGGTAATCCTTTTTCATCAAACATAATTTCTGGTCTTCCAACTAGAAGTGGTGAAATGTAGTCTAATGCTTCTTGAGTGATTCCAGCGAATTCTGGTAAGATCCACTCTAATGGGAAATGTTTAACGTGGTTAGCGATGTTAGATGAATCTGTAGCATCGTATTTAACGTCATATTTGTCCCCTTCAACACGTGTAACATAAACAGTTTTACCTGTGAATGATGGATCTACTGAACGCATGTGTGCTGACATTCCTAATTTGAATGATTCTTCAACATCCACTTTTGATTGTTCTGTAGCGTGTGAACGTTGTGCGTTTGCTAAGTCTTGAACTTTAGCACGCTCTGAAATTCCTGCTTCAAGAATCATATCGCGGATTGCATGACCTGAGCCACCCAATACAGCGTGTCCGAATGTATCGTTTTTTGATTCTCCAGCTGCAAGGTAAGTTCCGTCTTCGTAACGAACACCTTCACTTACAACAATGTAGCATTTGTTTTTCAATTCGATTTGTTTCTTAACAGCTGCTAAGAATGCTTCTTTATCGAATGGTACTTCTGGTAATACTAATACGTCAACAATACCTGAAACACATGCTGAAGCTGCTAACCAACCTGCATCGCGTCCCATTGTTTCAAGAATAAATACGTCTTGACGAGTATAAACTGTTGCGTCAATCCATGTTTGGTATGCTGTAGTTGCAATGAATTTTGCAGCTGATGCATAACCTGGTGAGTGGTCCATAACCATAAGGTCGTTGTCCACTGTTTTTGGACATCCAACAAATTGGAACTTATCGTTAAGTCCGTTTGCTGCAGCGTATTCTGCTAATGCAGTAACTGTGTCCATTGAGTCGTTTCCACCTGTATAGAATACAGTACGGATATCGTGTTTCTCTAATACTTCAAATAATCTAACAAAATCTGCTGTATTCTCACGCTTTAATTTGTATCGGCATGAACCTAAAGCTGATGAAGGTGTTTGACGTAGGATTAAGTTTTCCTCATCAGACATGTTTGTTAAGTCAACAAACTTCTCTTCTAAAATACCTTCAATTCCGTGTAAACCACCTAAAACCGTATCGTAGATAGGGTTTAATTGGTTTGCTTTTACAACACCAGCAACTGTAGCGTTAATAACTGATGTTGGCCCACCTGATTGAGCCACTAAACATTTTGCCATAGTAATCATTCTCCTTTTTTTACCAATACTATTATACACAAGATAGTGTAATCATTCAATGCCTAGTGAGTCTTGCTTGCCTTATCTCATTCTTATTAGTATGATTGAACAGTGTTCAGGAGGTCTTTATGGATAAAGCAGATAAGAACTATCAAAAACTAATCCAAGATGCGAAGTCTATTATTACAAACAATGGTTTGGATGGACTCTCAATTCGAAAACTTGCAACTCAATCAAAGGTGTCTGTAGGTTATTTATATAACTATTTTGAGAATAAGGATGCACTACTCAATGCACTCAGCCAAGATTTTTACATAAACCACTTACACGATCGTATTTGCAAGATTGATTTAGATATCACTTTTATTGATTATTTAGAATCCCTCAATTTAGTTTTAAAAGAACAATCTTATTTTCTAGCTATCTACCCTGCTCTTTCAAGTGATTTCAAATCTCACTTAAGCAGTGGTATTGAGAAAGTACTATTAGCAGATTCAAGAATCAATAAAGACTTGTTTATAAATACTAAATCAGATGATTTAAGTCAGTATATTGTTGACCATATGCTCTATACATTGACTCAAGAAAAATCACAGTTTGCTCTATTTATAAACCTACTGACCAATACATTATATAAGGAGAAAAAATAATGAAAAAAATAATTAATACAGCTTTTGCTTACCTGATTGTAGGATTAGCAAGTGGCGTCTTTTTCAGAGAATTTACGAAACTAAATGATTTTACAGGTTACTCACAGGTCAATGTCCTACATACCCATACTCTAATGTTAGGTATGTTTATGTTCATGATTGTTGCACTCTTTGTAGCTAAGTTTGATATGGTTAAAGAAAAATCATTCAAAGTTTTCTATATCACTTATAACCTTGGATTGTTCATGACACTTATCATGATGAGTGTTCGTGGGGTAACACAAGTATTAAGTATTGAACTGGCTAAGGGACCTAACGCTGCCATTTCAGGTATGTCAGGACTTGGACATATCATCATGTCTGTTGGTTTAGTAGCACTATTCATGACATTAAGAAAAGTAGCTGACAACAAGTAATCTAATTTAAAAATAAACAAACGAAAGCCCATTCCTATCAGAATAGAAATGGGCTTTCGTATTTTTATAAGTATTCTTAGTCTCTACGGCTTGAATTACGTACTGCAATCAATCGTAAGATGTTAAGGATTGTAGCGGCTAGTGCTGCAACATAAGTTAGAGCTGCTGCCGTTAACATTTTCTTAGCACCTGCTTGTTCAGATTCAACTAACATTCCTTCTGAGTTGATAATTGAGATCGCTCTGAATGATGCATCAAACTCAACTGGTAAAGTAACCACTTGGAATAATGCAGTAACACCCAGTAAAGCAATACCGATCCAGAAGAAGAAACGGTCGTTAGGATTGAATAAACCAATCATAATTGGGAACATTGCTAACTTTGAAGATACGATTGCAGCTGGTAAGATGCGATTACGCAAACCAATGAAACCATATGCTTCGTGATGTTGAATAGCATGACCTACTTCATGTGCTGCAACAGCAACCGATGCGATTGTAGAGTCATTATAAACTTTTGGAGATAGAGCAACGATCTTTTTAGTCGGATCGTAGTGGTCACTCAATTGCCCTCCACTTGAAAGTACAACATCAACATCGTGGATGCCTTTCGTTGCCAAAATACGTCTGGCAATTTCTGCACCTGATACATTTTCGATTGTTGATACTCTAGAATATTTTCTATAACTTGAATTTACCATTGAACTGGCAACTAAAGATAAAACCATGGATAGGATTACAAATCCCATACCGGCCATCTGGAAATAAAATGGATTGAACATTAAAACGCCTCCTCGTTTGAAAAAAAAAGGGGTTAGCCCCCTTAAGTATTATTTTACAGAATCTTTAAGAGCTTTAGCTGGCTTAAATCCTACTGCGTAAGAAGCGTTAATACGAATCTTCTCTTTAGTAGCTGGGTTGAAACCATCACGAGCTGCACGATGGCGAACTTCAAATTTACCAAATCCTGCTAAATCAACTGTACCTTTTTCTTCAAGGATACCTTTAACTTCATCAAGAAATGCTTCTACGAATTCATTTGCTTGTTTTTTGCTAACGTCTAATTTAGTAGCTAGTGCTTCACCTAATAACTTTTTATTTACTGTTTCAGTCATATTGAAACCTCCATATCGTAAGTTAATTCTACCATTTTAGTGCACTAAACACAAGTTAAACCTCTTTTCTGGACTTGTTCTAGAGTGAATTTTCTTTCACAATGTAAATTCAAGTCATTTTTCTGTAGACCCTTTCATTACTAAATATAGAAAAAGACCCCTCACGGGATCTTTTGTTTAACTTTACACTGAAGGAGTTGCACCTTCATCTTTAAGTGATCGATTCATTAAATCTAATATTGCATCAGATGGGTTTTTTCCTTGATATAAAACCTGGTAGGCTTCATTGGTCAATGGCATATCCAAA
>JBGXRX010000036.1:0-11541 GCA_041811795.1 Erysipelothrix sp.
ATAACCAACACCAACATCACATTGCCCACTTGATAAACGTGCTGCAGTATCTGTATAACCTTGTACTTGTACTTTGTTAACTAGGTCAGAAATAGTTTTTCCGTCATAACGATATGCTAACCATAATGATGGGTAAACATATCCTGCTGATGATGAAGTTGATGAGTGACACCAGTTAGCTGAGTTTAAGTCATCCCAAGTTAAGTCTTGTCCAGCATTAACTTTGTCTATTAACTCTTTAGCTTTGTCAGTAACTCCTGCGAAAAGTAATGAGCGGTAGTAAGTAACTTGCTCTTCTGTTGGTAATGTTGGTTTTCCATCATTCCAGTCTTTTACGTTTCCTGAGCCTTTTGATAAACCTTCACGAGTTGATGCTAAGATAACATCAATTGCTTTATCTTCTGAATACAATGCATAAGTTCCACCCGGTATAAATCCAATGTGTGCTGAACCATTTGCTAGTGATTCTCCAGCGCTCTCATAGTTAGCTGAAACACTGATATCTACGTCTCCAACATTGTAACCAAGTTTTGCTAAACCATCGATGACGATTTGCTTAATTGGTTCTTCAGCGTTTAGAACATCCTCTGCATCTTTACTTGGTACAAAAAAGATTTTTAAAACAGGAATTTCTTTTGATCTTGCTTCGTTTCCTTTAGATGTACATCCGCTTAGAACTAATAATAATACCATTACTGCTAGTAATGCTTTTTTCATTATATCCTCCCCTAGTCTCTAACGACCGTAAGCATTATGTAATTGGAAGTGGGTATTTTCAATATTCTTTTTTTAATTTTGAAATGTTTTTGAAACTTTTTTCACAAGATATTACAACACCATTAAGAATCTATATCTCACTTATGGTATTATAGTCCTATTGAAATGAGGAAAATTATGAACCACTTAAAACTAATCGTAACAACGGATATTCACGCTAACATATATCCAACTAATTATACTGCTTTAGACAATGTTGAAAACTATGGTTTAAGCCGTATTGCAAGTGCAATCAAGGAAATTCGCAAAGAAAATAAGAATGTCCTTTTGATGGACAATGGGGACTCTTTCCAAGGAACTCCTTTATTAACATACGCTCTTAAATTTAAAGAAGAATTAGACAACCCAATGGCTCAAGCTTTTAATTCTCTGAAATATGATTTCTATAATCTTGGAAACCATGACTTTAACTACGGACAAGAGCAATTAGATAAATTCATTGCTAACAATCAAGCTAAGTTATTAACATCTAATGTTAAAAGAAATGACCAACCAGTTGGATCTACTCAAATTATTGAAGTAGAAGGAAAAACAATCGCTCTTGTTGGTGTCTTAACTCACTACATCCCAAACTGGGAACAACCTGAACATATCTTGAACTACTCTTTCCAAGATGCTTATAGAACTTTAGAAGCTGAAGTTCAAAAACATAAAGACAATGTTGACTATGTTATCGCTCTTTATCATGGTGGATTAGAAAGAGACCCTCAAACATCTCAACCTACAGAACGTTTAACAGGTGAAAACCAAGGTTATGAAATGACATCTATTGAAGGTCTAGATATCCTCATCTCAGGGCACCAACACCGCTCATTAGTTGAAACAATCAATGGCGTAGTAGTAACTCAATCTACACTTAAAGGTGAAGAATTTATCACTATCGATATTGATTTAGAAACAGGCGCTATTACAGCTCAATTAAATCAAGCATCCGCTTATGAAGCAGATCGAGAGTTCTTAAAACAATTTGATACTCTACAATCAGAAACTCAAGAATGGTTAGATAAAACAATCGGTTATCTTAAAGATGGTCCAATCTTAATTGAAGATGAGTTCCAAGCTCGACTTCATAAACACCCTTTAGTATCACTTGTTAACCAGGTACAAATACATAGAGCTAAATCACAATTAGCATCATCAGCTTTATTTAATGGTGTTGTAGGATTTAATCAAGAAATCACTATGAGAGATCTCGTTACAACTTACCTTTACCCTAACACCGCTGTTGTTAAGAAAATTACAGGGAAAGCACTAAGAGAAATGTTAGAATTCTCTGCAAACTACTTCACTATTAATGAATCCGGAAATATTGCTTACTCACCTGAGTTTGACCTTCCTAAACCACAACACTACAACTACGATATGGTAGATGGGGTTGACTATACAATTAAAGTATGCAATCCAAGAGGATCACGTATTATTGAACTGACTTATCAAGGACAAGAAGTTAAAGATGAAGATACATTTACTTTAGCTGTGAATAACTATCGCGCTATGGGTGGAGGAAACTATACCATGGTAGCTCAAGCTGAGACTTTACTAGAAATACAAGAGGACATGCAAGATACAATCATGCAATACTTCCTGGATCATCCTGAAGTTGTCATTGATCATAAGGACAACATCAAGATTATCAAATAAAATGAGGCAACTTCTATTCAGAAGTTGCCTCATTTTTTTATAATGTCTCTAGTTTTTCTTTAATTAAGTTCATAACATATGCTTTATCATCAGCATTGTTTTCAAAATCCAGATTATCAACATTAATTTTTAAGATTGGTGATAAATCATAAGCATCAAAATACGCTTTATATTGATCATTTAGTTTAACCCAGTAGTCTCTTTCAACCACTAATTCATAATCTCTACCACGCTTATTAATACGTCTCATAGCCTCATCAACAGATACCTCAAGATATACCATTAATTTTGGTGTATGAACATGTTCTAACATGTTAGTTAACAACTCAGTATAGATTTCAAATTCTTCATCTGACATCTCTTCAGCTAGATTTAACATACGTGCAAAGATAGCATCACCATAAATAGAACGATCCATTACAGCTCTCTCCACATTCACTGCCTTTTTAATATGTTCAAATCTCTTATTTAAGAAGAACACCTGTAAAGGAAATGAATAACGACTACGATCATAATAGAATTTATCCAATACTGGATTATCCACAACCGGTTCCTCAAAAGACGTATAACCATGTTCGCTAATAATATTCATTAATGAACTTTTCCCAACACCAACAACACCTTCAATTACTATCATATCGTAAACCTTCTCTCTTGAAACATAACTCAATAACTCTTTATATGAAATCAACATTACCGACACCTCTTGTTTCAGTACTTTCTATTCTATAGACTCATCTATCCAATTTCAAGGGTATTGGGCCAGTATTTTTTCTAATTCTTCTTTCAACCAATGGCGAAGTGAAGCCGGCTTTAATAAGTGAATTTTAGAACCGTTGGAAAGGATGAAATCTTTGGCAGCATTCTCATTTTGAAATTCAACCTCAAGCAAGAAACTACCATCATCCAACCATGAAATAATTTGGTCTTTACCCCAAATATATTCACTGATGTAATCAGCATCGGTAACTTTAACGGTCAGTTTAACGGGTTTAATTCGATAACCAAATTGGCTCAGAGATGACTCCTTAACAGATGCATCCCTTCTAAAGGTAGATTCTAATAACTCAATGGATTCAATTCGGTTTATTTTTAAACTAAGATATCTATTTTTCTCATCAAAACCCATAACATACCAAAACTTATTAACAATTACCATTTCATAAGGTTCAAAACGATAGGTATTAATCTCCTTATGATTCTTACGATAATGCAATGTAATTCTCTGGTCTCTACTTATAGCCAGTTCCAACATACTAATGTGTTTCTGATATAAAACGGGATCAACATTTAATCTCACTGTTTGGAAACTGGATACTGTTTCAATACCATAATCATCAATCTGGTTTGCTAACTTAGAAATTGCCAATGGAAATGCAGGTGATGGGTTTACCATATGACTCTCCACCAAATATTTTAATCCCTGTCTAATTAACTTTAATTCTTCGTGTGAAAAATCCAGATTAAATTGATTCGCTCTGGATTCTAAGACATAACCACCAGATGGTCCCATTACGGTCTGGATGTTAAATCCAGTATCCAATAGATGATCCTTTAATCGCTGTACTGCTCGAACACTTATCTCAAGTGTATCACTCAACTCCTGTAGTGATACTACATTACGTATGGATAAGAGTTCAACCATCTTAATCGCATTAACTAATTGACTCATACAATAACATCACTCTCCACTCTGAATATACGTGTTAATAAAGAATCGAATTCTGCCTTTGATCGACCAATGTATTTCATTCCTGCTAATGTTAACTCTGGTAATGCTTGAGCAACTTGAACAATACAATGACGACCCAACAACTCTCCTTGTACCACTTCCCCTGTAAATACAATATTAGTAAACTCTTGTCTGAAGTCGATTTTAAAATCAATTCTATTTTGTCGTGACAATGTTAGAAGGTTAGGTTCTCTTGTACCAAAATAATCAAATAGAGTAGGTGCTCCAGATACCATTAGTTTACAAACATCATATGGGTGAGTAATCACTTGATATTGTTGTGCATATTTAGGATTGTGTTTAATCTCAGTATAGAATGTTTGAGCATCCCAATGATCTTCAAACTCTAATGTTACTTCAACATGATCACTCATCTTAAAACCAAAGCGAGCTTGGAATCGCTCATCGTAACCTTGGAATAAGTGTCCCAGTGTTAATGTATCCTCTTCTTTTAATAAAACATCAATTTCAATTATTGTTTTTTTCATATTAACCACCTCTTTGATTAGAGTATACCAATAGTATACGTCATTTAGCGTCATATACTGCAATTAGTTAAAATATTTACTTATTATCATCCCACTTATTTTCCAGGAAACATATGCTATACTTATACCATAAGGAGTGATTATAATATGATAAGAATTGGAATTATAGGTTATGGAAATCTTGGTGCTGGGGTTGAACAGGCCATCACTAAGCAAACAGATATGGAAGTCTTTGGAGTATTCACACGCCGTGAGACAGGCAGTGTTTATACACAAGGTTCTAAGGTATACCATATGAAAGAACTTGCAAACCTTAAGGGGCAGATCGATGTTCTCATACATTGTGGTAGTTCGGAATTTGATCTCAGAGCTCAAACATCACAACTTGCTAAAGACTTTAATATTGTGGATAGTTTCGATATGCATGCCATCATCAATGAACACCGCAGCCGTGTTGACCAAGTTGCTAAAACTAATAAAACAACCGCAATGGTGTCTGTAGGATGGGATCCTGGTATCTTTAGTGCCCACAAGACAGTAATGGATGCTATCTTGCCTTTTGGAGCTACACAAAGCTTCTGGGGCTACGGAATCAGTCAAGGACACTCTAACGTTGCCAGCAAGGTTAAAGGCGTTAAAATGGCTCGTAACTACTCAGTTCCTAATCAAGATAATATCGAAGCATTCAAGAAACATGAAAAGATCGATATTACATTAAACCACACTAAAGAGTGCTATGTTGTTGCTGAACAAGGTGCTGATTTAGAACAGATCAGAGAAGACATTTTAAATATCGAACACTACTTTAAAGGCAGTGTCACTAAAGTCATCTTCATTACCGAAAAGGATATGATTGAAAACCACAGTAAATGGTCACAAGGTGGTCGCGTCATTCGAATCGCAACTACTTCTGATGGTATTAAACATACCTTAGACTTTGAAATTAAACTTGATTCTAACCCAGAATTTACAGCAAGCAACCTGGTTGCTTATGCTCGTGCTACATATAATATGCACCAGCGTGGAGAGTATGGAGCATTTACTGCACTGGATGTAAGACCTAGAGATATGTCTAGCAAATCCTACGATCAACTTATTAAAGAAATGTTGTAAAAAGAGCCCGTGGGCTCTTTTTTCTTTTACTCGTTCTATATTTATGAAATTAAAACATAAAAAAACCAGGAATATTTTCCTGGTTTTAAACTTTAATGATTATTGCTCGTTCCAAAGTGCGTCTGTTTCTTCTTTGAAGTTAGCTAATAGTTTCTCTAAATCTGAACTTGTTTCTGATAAAGCTAATTCCATCAACTCTGTTGATTTACGGTAAACTGCATCCGTGTTAGCTGTTACTGGAAGTGTGTATAGATTTTTTGTTGCTTCTGCAATTAGTGGTGCAACTAGTGATGATGAATTTTTATATTTGTCATCGTTGATTGCTGATGTACGTACTGGGATATATCCAGTAGCAATTCCCCATTCGATTTGTGATTCTTTAGAAACTAAGTGTTTCATGAATTCAAATGCTGCTGTTTTTTGGTTAGCAGATGCTGATGAGAACATGTAAATGTCTGTACCTTGTTGGATATTGATTGGTTCTGGACGAACTACAACTCCATATTCAAAGTTACCAACTGCAGCTTTAGCTACGTGTGATTCTCCAGCTGAACTACCAATGTTCATTGCTAATAATTGTGATCCGAAAGGTCCTGATAGATATTTATCTGACCCAGCAATACGGAAGTATCCTTCTTTAACACCTTGACGGTAGAAGTCTACTACTTCTTTACTTTCAGTTCCTGTAACGTCCATATCTTTTGTGAACTTCACGCCTTTGTTCATTAATCCTGTTGCATAGTAGTTATTTAGTGAGTCAAATCCTGCTCCAATAATTCCTGTTTTTTCAAAGATTTCTTTTGAAACTTTTGCAAGTTCTTCAAAAGTTGTAGGTGCACTCATACCGTTTTCTTCTAAGATTGTTTTGTTATAGTATAGTACTTCTGTTGATTTATTGAATGGAATACCATAAACAACATCATTGATTGAAGCTCCGTTACGGAATCCTTCAACGATATCTTCATAGTCTTTCATACCAATGGTAGTGTGCTCAATATAAGGTTTTAGTGGCTCTAATAATTTATCTTCAGTAGCATTGAATAACCAACCTGGGTAAGCTTGTGTAATTGTAGGCAATTTGCTTGGTTCAGCAAATGTTGCGTTTAATTTAGATTGTAGATCTGCGTATGATGATTGGTTTTGTAATGTAATTGTAATTTTCTCATTTGCTGCCATGAACTCTTGAGCAAGTTTTGTTAACATTTCTTCTTGAGCTCCATTCATTGCGTGCCAGAAAACAACTTCTGTATCTTCAGTAATTTCAGAAACGATATCCGAGTTTCCTGAACCTTTATTGCTTGAACATCCTACAAGTAGGAATATTGCTAATAGTGCAACTAAAACTTTTTTTAAGTTTTTCATAATACTCTCCCTTTTATATAACTTCTCCGCGTTTGACTAAATGACGTATACCATGTGCATTCTCTAACCTTTCAGGTTTAAGAGTATGAATTGGTATTAAACATTTAGGCTGAATTAGATCTACGATTGTATCGAGATCTTCTGGAAACGCATGACCAGAACAAGCTAAGCGCTTAAATTCAACTCCATTGTCCTCCAACATTTGGATAAACGGTAAATATTTGGGGTCAAATTCCCCTAATGGCGTTGCATCACTATGGATATAGACACCACCTCCTTTAAGTTTTTCAAAATCTTGAGTAACCTGCCAGAAATATTGATTTTCATCAGCATATAACATCTCTTTATCTACTTTGAAATCCGGGTTTAAATCATAATTCTCATCGTTATTTGAATAGTAATAAGCATCCATATCCAAACATTGTTTCAGCACATAAGCAAAACTCGCTTCAAGAACAACTTGTCTTGGTGACTGTTTAACAAATTCTGCAATTCTCTTCACATTACCTGGATATAGAGAGAATGTCGTTTCCTTGCCCTCGTGTTGGTTAATCGTCTCAATAACTTGATCTAGTAGATCTTGTTCAGAGTCAATTCTAACACGTGGTAAATCTGGATTTTCATCAAAACTCAAACTAACACCTTCAATAATAAGAACATCAGTACCTTTTGCTTCTTGAGCAAACTTTAAAGAATCTTCTTTATCGAAGCCATGAAGGCGTAGATCACCAGTATAAGTAATGTGCATATCAGGTGTTGTGATAATCATTCCACATGCTCCATAAGCATCATGGTCAACTCTCATCAACTTAACCTTAATATCCCCAACCTCAACCGTTGTCTCGTTTTCTACACCCATTATATCACGTGTGAAAGATTCGTGAATATTTTTATTTGGTAATAAAAAATCATTTTGAGCATTTAAGCTCTCTACCAGTATTTTTGTCTCATTTAATGCATACATTGGTATTGATGAATCAAGATAATTCACCATTCGTGTATGATCTAAATGACAGTGACTTAAAAATACCGCTGTATTTTTAAACTTATTAGGATTTGTAACTCCTTGAGGGTACATTTCCTTATCATAAATATTTTCCAAGACCGGAACAAGTCGATGTTCAATAAGTGTTTCTAGAGATTCATCTTTGAGTTCTAACTCCGGTTTAAATTCTGTTCCAAAATCAAAGAATATATGAGAATCCTTATACTCAATTTCTATAACTGTTCCACCAATCGTTAGTATCCCAGCATGAAAGGTAATTCTTGTATCTTTATCCTTTAATTCCATTTTTTGCAACTCCTTGTATAATCTGCTTCTTAAATATGAAGTAAATGATTACAACAGGAATAATAGTTAGTGTCGCAGCTGACATTTGTAGGTGCATACTTGTACCTGACTCAGTAGCAAAAGCTGACAATCCATTATTCAGTAATCTTAACTTCGTTGAATTGGTAACCAATAGTGGCCATAAGAATGAGTTCCACCCAGAAATAAAACTTAATATTCCAATTGTAACCAATGCTGGTTTAGATAGAGGAATCATAATCTTCCAGATAAACTCTAAATCTGTACAACCATCAATTTTTGCAGCTTTGTAGTAACTGATAGGAATACTTGATAAATAGTTCTTAAAGTAAAATATATAGAATACTGATGCTAATGAAGGAATAATCAATGCAGCATAAGTATCTAGAAGTCCCATACGAGCAATTGTTCTATAGTTTGTAAATACAATAGCTTCATAAGGAACCATTAATAATGAAATCATTACTAATAAAAGGATCCCTTTATTTTTGAATTCTAATTTAACAAATGCAAATCCAGCTAAGATAGTTGTTAGAACAGTACCCAAAGTAGTAATACCTGATACGAACACTGTATTAAAGAAATATCTTACAAATGGTGCTGCTTCAAATACCTCGTTTATGTTCCCCCACTGAAACTTAGCAGGCCACAGTGTTGGTGGTATCGAAATCGATTCCTGAAAAGTCATAAATCCAGCTAATATCATGTAAATGAATGGGAATAAGGTTACTATTGTCATAAAAACAATAAATATGTAGGAGAGGATTGTGCCTAATCGTTTCATCTAGCGTTCCTCAACTTTCCTAATAATTTTATTTTGTAATAAGGTAATTCCTAATATGAATACAAAGAGTAGGATTGTAGCTGCCATTGCAGTACCATACTTTTGATCCACATGGAATTTTGAATAGATATAGAATACTGCAGTTTGAGCAGAGTTAGCTATACCTGGTTTACCGTTAAACAAAGCAAATACTTGTGAATACACTTTAAATGCCGAAATAAGGTTTACAGTCAGTAGGAATGTAAATGTTGGTATTAATTGAGGAAGCGTGATTTTAAAGAATTGCTCTCTTTTATTTGCCCCAAACATATCAGCAACTTTATAGAATTCTGGATTAATATTACGTAATCCAGCCAATATTATAATGATGTTGAATGCTAATCCAGACCAAACACCGAATATGATTAATGTAGGTAAACTCATTGAAATCTTATCTAAGAAGTTTATTGGACTACCACCTAATAAAGTAATGATGTAGTTAATAAATCCATAGTCTCCATGGAATAAGTATCTGAATACGATACCAATCGCAATAGTAGATGTTAAATACGGAATGAAGAATACAGTTTCAAAGAAGTTTTTGAACTTAACTTTATCAAATATTAATAAAGCTATAATAATAGAAATTATGAGAGCAATCGGAACTACTCCAAAAGCATATACTGCGGTATTCTTAAGTGCTGTATGGAATACAGGATCCTTAAGCACAAACAAGTAGTTATTAATACCATTAAAACGAGGATTGTTTAATGTACCTGTTTGAAATGACATTGTGAATGCTTTATAAAGTGGAAATATATTGAATACACCGATTACTAAGAGTGCAGGTAAAAGAAATAGCCAAGCTTTTGGTTCATTCTCTGCACTATATCTGCTACGGCGTTTCATTAATATACCCTCGAACCGTCATCTTTGAATAAGAACATCTTTGGATAGTTAAAATTGAATGAAAGTGTATCTCCTTCATTTACCAATACATCAATAGGAACAATAGCTTTACTATTAGTTCCACCTGTTTTAAAGTTTAGGATACGTTCACGACCAATGAGTTCTACTGTTTCAATTTTAACAGTGTAAAGTCCTTGTTCTGAAACAACTACGTCCTCAGGACGAATCCCCAATTTATAAGTACCATCAACTAATTCTTCTTTAATACGATCAGTAACTAAGTTACTCATATCAAATGAGAATACATCGTTGACTACTTTTCCATCTTTAATTTCAACATCAAAAATGTTGATTGCTGGGTTACCAATAAATTTAGCAACAAATAGATTGGCTGGTTCTAAATAAAGGTTTTGTGGGTCATCCATTTGTTGAATTACCCCTTGATCCATTAGAACAATTTTATCTGAAATCGATAAAGCCTCTTCTTGATCATGTGTAACAAAAATAGTTGTAATCTCAATTTCTTTTACTAAACGACGGATTTCCTCACGAATACTTAGTCTTAATCTTGCGTCTAGGTTACTTAAAGGCTCATCAAGTAATAAAATCTTTGGATTTTGAACTAATGCACGAGTGATCGCAACACGTTGTTGCTGACCACCTGACATTGTTGCAGGTTTTTTATTTTCTAGTTCTGAAATATCTGTAAGTTTCATAAATTCTCTAGCAATTGCTTCTGCTTCTTGCTTAGGTATTTTTTTATCACCAACGCGTAGTGGAAACATAACATTATCTAAAACACTCATGTGTGGATAGAGTGCGTAGTTTTGGAATACAAAACCAATATCTCTATCTTTAGGGTGTTTATTAACCATGGATTCCCCATTATATTGGATGTCACCTTCTGTTGGATCTAACAATCCAGCAATAAGATTCAAGATTGTAGTTTTCCCACAGCCAGATGGCCCCAATAAGCAAACTAAATCACCTTTCTCGATACTAAATTCAACTGATTTAAGAGCTTCGAAACCATTATCGAATACTTTTCTTAAATTTGAAATTTCAATCATTGCATTTCCTCCTCATATAATCAAACAAAATATTTCAGCTATTGTGTAATCATAACCCATTTATTATACCAAATTATACACCGCTTGTGGGATGATTACATATGCAAATATAAGGAATTACATCATGGAATCCACATCAATTTAATATCTTTTATGAAACCAAAAAACTTCAACAAATATCTTCAGTAAATTAGTTGCCTTGCTCACCTATACAAAAAAAACACCCTTTCGGGTGCTTTCATCTAACTGGCAATGATCTATCTTCACTTGGGCTGGCCAAGCTATTGTCGACGCTAAAGTGCTTAACTTCTGTGTTCGGGATGGGAACAGGTGTGACCACTTCGCTAATATCACCAGATCATGAGCAATGATCGCTC
>JBGXRX010000037.1:0-3308 GCA_041811795.1 Erysipelothrix sp.
AAGTAAACATTAAAAAACACAGATCATTAAACCTCATCTTATCGAGAGTTAATGATCTGTGTAGCTAAATCAAAATTGTCCTTTTTAACAAAAATATAATAAAAAAATCGAACTTTTTTATTTTCAAACATCATTCCACTTCTGTTTCTTTTACTATTACTAAAGATACTCCATAATGGTGATAAAGGGTTGGCCCTATCAGATGCTTTTGTTATTATGGGTATTTTATTTTTAATTAATAGTTCTCGAACTTTATTAAAATCTTCTAAACTTTGTGATACATAGATTTGTTTCCTAAAAAACATCAGTAATAGCTCCTCCCTATTTTATTTTCAGTAAAAAAGCAATTAGTATTTCAACCCAAATGTCAGTCTATCCTTTAAGACGATATTAGCCTCTGGTGATTCAATACATTATATCAAATCTAATTAAATGTTTATCGTAGTTTGCGATAAATATTAAGAACTGAAGTAGTCGACATGTATTAAGCTTAGAGGTAAACATTGAAAAGCACAGATCCTAATTGGACTTGTGCTTTATTTTTGCTTTGATTGTTTAACCTTCTTATTCATATCTACAAGTACTGATACCATCAAGATAGAAATGATACCACCTGCAAAACCATTGTTATAAAGGTTTGTACCTCCATGAATGACACCAACATTCATTACCGTTGATAGGTGTAAGAACCCAGCAACCATACCTGCAATAGGACCAAATGATCCACTGATAGGTGCTAATGTTGTTCCAAATAAAGATGCAATAATAACATGAGTTGATCCTACATCCCAAATCTTGATACTTGCCGCAATATAGACTCCAACTAGGATTGGTAAAATATTAAGAGGATGCTTACCGTAGGCAGCAAAGCCCATAACAGTTAAGATAGCTGCCATGATAGGACCATTTAGAGTTGATCCAACCAAGATTACATAAGCTAGTGATACCAATCCAACCATACCCATATTAACAAACATAGCACCCTGCATTTCTTCTGTAGAGAAATTCTTGGGCTCTAAACCAGTCTCTTCAAGTAGTAATTTATAGTCTTTCCATCCTGTCTTTAAACCGATCACTCCATAGAGAATTAAGAGTAAGCATAAGACTATTACAAAGACTAAAAGATGCATATGATAACGAGTTGAGATAATATCTTGAACATCAACAATAATATCAAAAGACCTTAAAAGAGAGAAAATTACAGTTCCAATCAAGCCTCCAGATAAACCAACATTATAGAGTGAATAACCCTTATGCGTTTGAAACATAGTTTGTGATACCGGAACGATAATAAAACCAATAACAACTCCTAGGAGAACCCCTGTTATCAGACCCAATGGCGCAGGTAACTGACTTCCAAATGTTAACTCACTAACAATGGGTGACAGAGTAGTCGCAAACATCAATACTTTAATAACTGATGATGGTGCCACCTTCTTAATTTTATAATAGAAGTATCCACCTAAATAGATGGGCCAAAAGTTAAATACATTCTTGCCTATGAAAGAAAAACCAACAACTGTGAGAGTCGCCGCTAATGCCAATCCATCAAACTCTGTATCTGTCTTTTTAAGGATCCACAGGTTAATAAAACCCATGATGGATGCATTTAGGAAAGCCGCACCAAAACCCCCTACTTCCATATAATCCGTCAGTAGAATATCAGGTGATTTAATTATATTCATCATTCCCTTATAAATATCTGGTAAGGGATCCATGATGAATGCCAAAACCATCATCAATGCACATAGTATGATGGCTGTATTTCTATTTCTATAATTCATATGTCACCTATTAATAATCGCTTCTTATCTTAATTATAAATTACTAAGGAGTCCTTAGCAAACTTATTCAGAGTTTATTTAATCACATGATTTTCAAGATGATATAGAAAAAGGAGTGATTTTCATCACCCCTCTACTTTAGTATTATTTTACTAATTCAATATATTCTGAAAAACCTTGTGCTTCCATTTCTTCCAGTGGAACAAATTTTAAAGCAGCTGAGTTAATGCAGTAACGCATTCCACCTAATTCTTGTGGACCATCAGCAAATACATGACCTAAATGTGAGTCTGCTTCTTCAGAGCGAACCTCAATACGTGCACGTCCTGGAATGCTTAAATCTTCAACTTCTACAAGTTCTGTAATTGGTCGTGAGAATGATGGCCATCCACACCCTGCATCAAATTTATCAGATGAAATGAAAAGTGGTTGACCACTAACAATATCCAAATAAATGCCTTTCTCGTAGAAATCATCATATTCACCAGTAAATGGACGCTCGGTTCCATTTTCCTGTGTAACATGGTATTGCTCTTCAGTTAATTTTTCTTTTAAGTCCATTTTGACCTCCTTAAAGTGCCTTCTTCTTAAACACTAATGTTATAAACAAGAGAATAATCCCTGTTAAAACAATTGTACCACCCGATACTAAATTTAGATAGTATGAAGCTGTTAAACCGATCAACATTGAGGCTAGTGAATAGCCAATTGCATAGACCATAACTTGTTTGTAAGATCGTGCAACCTGTAATGCTGAAGCCACTGGTAATACCAATAGACTTGATATTACTAAAGCTCCTAATACCTTGGATGCAACCGCTATAGTAATAGCTGTTAGTACAGTAAATAGAAAACTTACTGATCGAACCTTTACTCCAGCCAATTGTGCTGCAGTTTCATCAAAGGCGATATAGAAGAAATCTCGATAAAATACATAAGACACAAGGATAATCACTAAACTCAACACTAAAGCAACCACGATATCAGAAGATACTATGTTAATAACAGATCCAAATAAATACTGATTATACGAACCAGGGTTCTTAACAAAAGACGACAATAATGCAGTTAATGCTACCCCTAATGATAATATAATTGATAATGACAATTCTTTATATTGTGAGAATCGTGTAGATATCATTTCTAATAATATAGCTGCTAAAACACTCATTACAATGGCTATAAGTAATGGATTATATCCCAATACAAGTCCCATGGTAATACCTGCAAGTGAAATGTGTGAGATGGAATCCCCCACCATGGACATTCTTTTAAACACTACTATGGTTCCAATTAATGGAATAATGGCAGCCATCAATCCACCGACTAAAAATGCATTTCTCATAAACTGATAATTAAACATGTGTCACCTCTTTGACATGGTGATCAAATACGCTAAATACGCGCATGCCATCAAGGTCATCCTCATCAATATGATGAGTTACTAAAATAATGGTCATTTGTGATTCTTTATTAAGTTTTTTAAGCAATGTATATAAGGATTCAATAGATCTTTGATCCAAT